>JAJKIR010000075.1 GCA_021154325.1 Gemmatimonas sp. | reverse complement strand
TCCACCGAGGTGAAGACCTTCACAAACTCCGGAATGATCGCGCCGGCGAGCGTGCCGCAGGTGATCACGGTCGACAGCTTCCACCAGAGGCTGCCGTCGCCAAGGTCCTTGATCAGCACATATGAGGCGATGTACGTGAGCGCCACCGAGACGAGTGACGTCAACCACACCAGCAATGTCAGCGGCGCTTCGAAGTTCATTCGGTCCACGGTCGCGTACCGCGCTTTGGCGATTGCTTCGTTCAGCAGATAGGAAACGCCGGACGCGATGATCATCACGATACGCATCATGAAGATCCACACGAGGAGCTGTACCTGCACCGTCGCGCTGGTCACGGCGAGCAGGATGAAGGTGATCAGCGCCACGCCCGTCACGCCGTAGGTCTCGAAGCCGTCGGCGCTCGGGCCGACCGAGTCGCCGGCGTTGTCGCCGGTGCAGTCGGCGATCACGCCGGGGTTGCGCGCGTCGTCCTCCTTGATGCGGAAGACGATCTTCATCAGATCGGCGCCGATATCGGCAATCTTCGTGAAAATGCCGCCGGCTACACGCAACGCCGCCGCGCCCAACGATTCACCGATCGCGAAGCCGATGAAGCACGGGCCGGCGTAGTCGCGAGGGATGAAGAGAAGGATGAACAGCATCAGCACGAGCTCGACGGAGATGAGCAGCATGCCGATGCTCATTCCAGCTGAGAGCGGAATCTGATAGCAGGGATAGGGCTTCCCGCGAAGACTCGCAAACGCAGTCCGAGAGTTCGCGAACGTGTTCACGCGAATGCCGAACCACGCCACGCCGTAGCTGCCGGCGATGCCGACGAGACTGAAGAGCAGGATGACGGCGACCTTGATCGGCGCGTAGCCATGGCCCTCGACGCCAGTCGTGGCATCGATGCCCGTTGGCGCGAGCATCCCGAAGTACACCGCGGCGATCAGGCCGATGAAGATCCAGAGCAGCAGGATGAACTTCCCCTGCTGCTGCAGGTAGGTCTTGCACGTCTCGTAGATCAGTTCGGAGACCTCGAGCATCGATCGGTGCACGGCCATGTTCTTGAGCCGCGTGTAAATCGTGAGGCCAAAGAGCAGCCCGAGCGCGCAGACGACGAGGCCCGACATGAGCAGGGTGTGCCCGTTCACGCCCAGGAAGCTCACCGACGACAGGTCGGGGATGATGAGGCTCGCCTCACCACCGCCCGCGGACGCCGGCGGGGCCGCGGCCTGCGCGAGCAGCGGCGTGGCGAACGGCGTCGCCAGCGCTCCGAGCACGCCCAGGAGCACGGGGAAGAGTCGTCTACGCAGAGTGGTCACCAACGAAGGCATCATTACGCGTTCTCCTGAAGAGCTGACGAGTCGTATCTCGATTTTCGATGGGACAGCCGAGGGCGCGTCGCGCCCTCACCTCACGCTCGTGAGGCAGCACTGGGTGGCGAACTTTCCACCCGGCGCCAGAGGAAATAGATGGGAATTCCGATCAGGACGAGCACCAGGCCCAGAAACGCATCCTGCCGCGTCGACGGAGACAACAGAATCAACAGCATGACCAGCGTCGTCAACGCGATGTACACCGCCGGCAGCACGGGATAACCCAACGCGCGGTACGGACGCTCGGCGTCTGGCCGCTTCGCGCGGAGGATGAAGAGGCCGATCGTCGTGAGCGCATAAAACACCAACGCCGCGAATATAACGTAGTTCAGCAGCTGGCCGTAGCTCCCCGTTAGGCAAAGGAGCGCCGTCCAGACGGACTGCACGATCAACCCGGCCGCCGGAACCCGGCGCTCGTTGAGCGTGCCGACGCGGCGGAAGAACAGGCCATCGCGCGCCATGGCGTAGTACACGCGCGCGCCGGCCAGAATGAGCCCGTTGTTGCAGCCGAAGGTGGAGATGAGGATGGCAATGGCCATGATCGTCGCCCCCGCCGAGCCGAACACCACTTCGAGCGCCGCGGTGGCGACGCGGTCCTGCGTCGCGTTGGCGATGCCCCGCGTCACGGCCGTCGCGCCGTTCGGATCCCCGAGCATCGGCAGCACGTTCAAGTAGCCGACGTTAGCGAGGACGTACAGGACCGTCACGAGTCCAGTGCCCAGAACGAGCGCCAGCGGAAGATTTCGCTTCGGGTTCTGCACCTCGGCGGCGGCGAAGGTCACGTTGTTCCAGGCGTCGCTCGAGAAGAGTGATCCGACGAGCGCCGCTCCGAACGCGACGACGAACGCGCCACTCACATCGACGGCACCGAAGAAATGGCCGCCATGAAAGTTCGCGGTGAGCGCCGCCGCGTTGCGGCCGACCGTAACGCCAACGATGATGAGGAGCGCGAGCGCTCCGGTCTTCACGACCGTGAGGCTCGTCTGAACGAGCTTCCCTTCACGCACGCCGCGGAGATTGATCCAGGTCAACACGGCAATGCTCAGGAGCGCGACGAGCCGCTGCGGCGTGAGGCCGAGCTGGATCGCATTCGCCGGATCGGTGCAGCCGAGCCAGGAAGCGCAGAGATCGGCGCTCGGAAACCATGCATAACGAGCGGGCGAGATCGTGGGCCAGAGCACACCGAGGAAGCGTCCGAACGCCACGGCGACGGCGGCGATGGTGCCCGTCTGGATGACCACGAAAAGGGTCCACCCGTAGAGGAACCCCATGAGTGGACCCATCGATTCGCGCAGGAAAACGTACTGGCCTCCCGCTCGAGGGAACATCGCCGCGAGCTCTCCGTAGGCGAGCGCGCCGAGCAGAGTGATGACACCAGTCACGATCCAGGCGAAGAGCAGCCAGAATGGTGAACCGAGGGTGCGCGACATGCTCGCGGAGACGATGAAGATCCCCGAGCCGATCATCGACCCCGCGACGAGCATCGTCGCATCGGTGAGGGTCATCGCTTTGACGAATTCCGGATTGGCTTGCTGCAGCGGATTCGTCGACCCCGATGGGGACTTCGGGGCGGCCACGCTCGTCATTCAGCTCCTGGTGATTGCACGAGATTGCGATCATCAAGCTGCCGACGGGGAGGTCTGCCGGAAGCCCGTGAAAAATCGTGTAATTCGACGCGAGACGCTAGGCGCCCGGGTCGTTTACGGGAGCTCGATTGTCAGCTGGGCCTTCATGCGCAGAGGGCGACCATCGGGAGTGGTGCCGGCGCGGAAGCGGAAGCCGCGAAAAACTTCGCGGAGGCGCTTGTTGTAGTCCCCGTCCTTGGTGGGCGTGAAATCGAAGGAGAGAACATGCCCCGTGGAGTCCACGTCGAATTCCGCGATGATGTGTGATCGACGCGCTTTGTCCGGCACCGGCATTGGAGGGATGAAGAGCTCCATTACCCGTGGCGGGTAGTTGGCCTGGTTGCCGCCGCCGGTGCCTGGGCCCACGCCCGAACCGCGGCCAGTGCCCACGCCCGTCCCGACGCCACCGCCGGTGCCGGGGCCATTTCCATTTGTTCCATCGCGGCCGGTGCCGCCGCCGACACCAGGCGTGGCGGCGACGTCAGGCACCTTGATCGGTGGCGCGACCGCCACCTCTGGTTGTACAACCGGCGTCGGTGTTGGCTCGACTTTGACGGGCTCGGGAGGAGGAACGGGAGTCGGCGGCACGATCTGCTCAGGGGGCGTCGTTGCCGCGGCCGCTGGTGGGGCCACCTGAATGAATTGAAGCCGCTCATGCGGCGTTTGAACGCCACCGGTGCCGCCATGGCCGCCGCCACCACCACCCGCCGGACCCGCACCGCCCGCTCCCTGAGCGATCTCGACGATGGCGTGATGCACCGCGAATGGCGTAACGAGGAGCATAACGATGAGCGCGTGGAGCAGCAGCGACAGCACCGCGCTTGCGCGCCGGTTCTCACGGGCGCGAGGCAGCCCCAGCGCCGGAAGCTCGCGGCGCCGTACGAACGACGAGCTCGGTGCAGTCGTCGATTCCACGGGATAGGGACGTGTCGATGCGCTCATATGAAACCAACTATCAGAAAGGCAGGCGATATGCCCTCACGCCCGAAAATTATACGGCGGGCGAACCGTAAAGGTTCGCCCGCCGTATGATGCCGCGTACTTTCGCGGCCGATTCCTGCCGTTCGGTACAGTCGCTACTGCTACTTCTTGGTGTCGCCAGGAATGTCTTTCGGCGGAACGCCGATGACCTTCACCCCTGATCCACGCGCGATATCCATCGCGTCGATGACATCCGCATATTTCACCTTCGGATCACCCTTCACGAAGATGATCTTCTCCGGACGGGGATCGTAGATCGACTTCAGCTCGCGGGCGAGATTGTCCTTCCCCGTCACCTCGCGCGTGTTGATCGAGTACTGACCGCCCGGCTTCACCTCCAGCACGATCTGATCGGACTTCGCGTTCGCCGGCTGCACGCTCGGTGTCGGATCCGGAAGCTGGATGTCGATTGACTTCCGCATCGACGGCAGCGCCGCCATGAAGATGATCAGCAGCACGAGCAACACGTCGATCATGGGCGTGACGTTGATCTCGTTGCTGAGACCCGTTCCGCCACCGGTTGACGACATGGCCATTACGGCTTCCCTCCCGGCGCCTTGCCTACAGGCTCCGCTGCCTTCGTGTCACCAGCAACCGTCGAGATGGTGCCGGGCTTCTGCTCCGAGATCATCCCCGTCACGCGCACTCCATTCTTCGCCGCAAGGTCGATGGCGTCGAGGATCTTGGAGTAATCGAGTCCTTTGTCCGCCTTGAGATAAAGAATCTTGTCCTCAGTGCGGGCGTCGTAGATCTGCTTGATCATCGGACCCACATCTTCCGTCCGAATCGGCTTCTTGTTCAGATAGTACTTGCCATCGCGATCGATGCCGAGCACCTGATCGAGATTCGCGTCCTCGGGGTGATCCTTCAGATTCACCGCCTGCGGGGGCGTCGCCGTAAAGCCAGCCATCAGTGCCGGCGTTACAACCATGAAGATGATCAGCAGCACGAGCATAACGTCGATCATCGGCGTCACGTTCGGCGACGCCTGCACGCCACCACCACTACTGGGCGCCATTGCCATCGGAAAGCCTCCTCAGGAATGTCGGTGGCTTACTGAGCGATCGGGCCACCGGCGCCGCCGGAAGCATTGAACTCACGCGTGAAACGGCTGCGGCCGAACTCACCGGACACACCCTTGATGAGATAGTCGATCATCTCCTTGGAGACGTAGGTCATCTCAGCCGTCAGGTTGTCGATCTTGGTCGTGAAGTAGTTGTACGCCCACACCGCCGGGATCGCGACGAGGAGACCGAACGCCGTCGTGATAAGAGCTTCGGCGATACCACCACCGATTGCGGCGAGACCACCAGAGCCGGTCGCGGCCATTGCCGTGAAGGCGTTGACGATACCCATCGTGGTTCCAAGCAGTCCGACAAACGGTGCCGTCGCACCAACCGTCGCGAGCACGGCGAGGCCACGCTTCAGGTTCGTGATCTCGAGGAGCATGTTGCGCTCGACCGCGCGCTCCGCCGAGTTGATGTCGCCGACGGTGACCGAGCCGTCCTGGATGAGAGGCTTCACTTCCTGCAACGCGCCACCGAGAACGAGGGCGACGTGCGACCGCTTATAGCTCTCAGCGAGACGAATCGCTTCCGTGAGGTTGTCTTCCTCGAGGAACTGCGAGAACTCCGGCGCGAACTTGATGGTTTCCTTCTGCGCCTTCCGGAGGCTCCACCACTTCTGAACCATGATGGTCAGCGAGTAGATGGACATGATAGCCATGACGAAGACGATGCCTTTGGCAAAGTTGCCCATCTGGTGCCAAAGGTCGATAAGCGAGAGATCCATGGTGTGCTCCGAAAGGTGATTTACTTGTTGAGACTGAAGACGAAGGGCATCTGAACGAGCTGCTTCACTTTCCGGCCGCCGACTTCTGCTGGATAGAACTTCATGTTGGCGAGCGCGGACTTGACGGAGTTCGTGAAGAGATCATGGCTGGACTTGAGCACCTTGAAGGTGTTCATCTCGGCACGGCCGGTCGTATCGACGACGAACTGCGCGAGCACTTCGCCCTCGACGTTGGCCGAGCGGAGCATGTCCGGATACCGGGGCGCGGAGTTGCCGGGCGTCGCCGCGACCTGCTTCTCGACCTGGAACTCGAAGTACGGCTGATCGCTCACGGGCTGCGGCGTTCCGCCGACGACGCCCTTCGCGATACCACCAGCGGCACCCTTACCGGAGAAATCCTCTTCGTTGGTGACCTTCTTCGAGAGGTCGATATCCGGAAGGACGTCGGGGATCTTGATGGGTGCGGTAAGCACCTGGAAGCCCTTCGGCGGCGGCGCCTTCATGACGACGTCCGGCGGAGGCGGCTTCGGCTCCTCCTTGGGCGGCGGCGGCTCGTCTTTCTTCTTCATCTCGACGAACTCGACCTTCTCCGCCTTCGGTTTTTCCAGCTGCTCCTTCGCCTGCAGCGTTCCGTAGACCGCCGCGGTGATGAGCGCCACGTGCAGCACCGCGCTGAAGATCATTCCTCCGGCGCGTTTCTGCTTTGCTGCTCTCGACTCGATGAGATTGTCGAACATGTCCTCTGCGACCGTAGTTCGGGTACGTGTAACCGCGCGAACTATTCGTCGTCAAAGGTATTTTCGCTGCTTAACAGTGGAATGTCCGGTTCATTAAGAATCGGTGAAGTCGATGTTAGAATCGGCTTTCACGCCCGGGTCGCGTAGCGCGCCCGCGCTCGCGGGCTCGTGCGTCTCGCCAGCATCCTCAGCTGGAACTGGCACGGCAGGGAGCACGACTGTGAACATGCTGCCGCGGCCGAGGCGCGATTGCACGGTGAGCGTTCCGCCGTGCGCCTGCACGATCCACTGCGCGATCGAGAGCCCGAGCCCGAAGCCGCCGCGATCGAGCGCCCAGGAGCTGTCGCCCGTTGCCACGCGCCGGGAGCGCACGCGGTCGGCGCGCCAGAAGCGCTCGAAGACGTGCGGCAGATCGGATGCGGAGATGCCGATGCCAGTGTCGCGAACGCCGAGGACCACCTCGTCGTTCTTGCGATGCGTGAGCGAGATCTCGACATGCCCGCCCCGTGGAGTGTACTTGATCGCGTTGGTGACGAGGTTGAGAAAGAGCTGCCGCAGACGATTCGGATCGCCGAGCACCGTCGCGTCCTCGCAGTCGGGCAACTCGATCGTGAGACCGGCGTCCTCGCCGAGAATGACGGCCGTTTCGAAGACGTCGCGCACCAGCGGCTCGAGCCGAACGGGCTCGCGGTGCAGGTCGTACCGCCCCTCGTCGGCGCGGGCAAGCGTGAGCAAGCTCTCAACGAGGTCGGCCATGCGCGCCGTCTCCTGCAACGCCTCCTCGAGCGCGACCATGCGATCGGCGGTCGTCGTGACGGGATGCATCGCGCGCTCGACGTCGGCGCGAAGAACGGTGAGCGGCGTCTTGAGCTCGTGACTCGCGTCGGCGGTGAATCGGCGCAACGCGGTGAACGAGCTCTCGAGGCGCCCGATCATGGCGTTGAGCGTGGCCGACAGGCGCGAGAGCTCGTCCCCGCTCGTCGCGACGGGCAGCCGGCGATGGAGGCTGCGGCCGTCGGTGATCGCCTCGACCTCGTTGATCAGCTCCTCGACGGGGCGGAACGCGCGGCCGGCGACGAAGTACGCCACGCCTAACGATATGATGAGGATGACGGGCGCGAGGGCGAGCAGGGTGCCGAGCAGGAGCTGCGGCGCGATGTTGGCGACATCGGTGGGCAGCCCACCGACGACGCGCGAGATGTTCGGGCCGATGCTTGGATCTCGGCGTGCCACGAGCATCAGTCGGCCGCGGATGAGCGAGTCGCGCGTGAGCGGCAGTCGCGCCGCCGGGCCGCCCGGCCGGAGCTGAAAGGCAACGCTGTACAGCTCGGACTGGTCCTCCGCCGCGAGCAGGCGAACCGCGCTCGAGGAAAAGAGGAGACGGCCGAGGCTGTCGAGCACGAGAAAGTAGCCGGGATGCCGGTCGAGCTGCTCACCCATTTCCTGAGTGGCACGAATGGTCGGGAGTCCAGCCTCGCTCTGCTCGATATAGGTCAGCCGCTTGCCGCTCGCCTGCGCGTTGCGAATGGTGGCGATGACGTCATCGGCGAGCGCGGCCGACTGCTCGAGCACCTCCTGGTCCGCCTCCGCGCCACGCGCGATGTAGAGCGCAACCGCGAACGCCACCAGCGTCGCCGTGAGGACGACGAGATAGCTGAACGTCAGGCGGGTCCGGGTGGAGGCCATGTGTCGTTAATCAATCCTTGATCATGTAGCCGACGCCGCGCACGGTGGTGATCATCTTCTGCACGTGCTTGGCGTCGATCTTCTTGCGCAGATGGTTGATCACGACGTCGACGATGTTGGTGCCGGGATCGAAGTGATAGCCCCACGCATACTCCGTGATCAGCGTCCGGCTCATGACACGGCTGCTGTGGCGCATGAGATACTCGAGCACCGTGTACTCCTTTGGCGTGAGCTCGATGAGCTCACCACCACGGCGCACCTCGCGGGTGCTCTGATCGAGCTCGAGATCGCCGACGACGAGCTTGGGCGGCGCGAGCGCCTTGGGGCGCCGCGAGAGCGCCTCGACACGCGCGAGAAGCTCCTCGAATGCGAACGGCTTGGTGACGTAATCGTCGGCACCGGCGCGCAGCGTCGCGACCTTGGCGTCGACCGCGTCCTGCGCCGTGAGCACGAGCACCGGCTTCTCGAATCCTTTCGCGCGAAGACTGTTCAACACGTCGAGACCAGGCTTCTTCGGCAGTCGCATGTCGAGAATCACGAGGTCATACGCCTCGGAGCTCGCGCGTCGCTCGCCTTCCTCACCATCCGCCACGAGATCGACTGCATAACGCTGCTCTTCCAGGCCGCGCTTCACGTATTGTCCAACGGTCGGATCGTCTTCGATCACGAGGATGCGCATGTTGTGCGGGGCGCGGGACGCGGGCTGCGGGACGAGGGAATGCAGGGAGCGGTACGAAAGCTTAAGTCGCATCCATCACGCGCGCCACGCGCGAGCCTCGACGCGTCCCGCGTCCCACACCCCGCGTCCCGCGTAGGCGCTAGTGTCTCCTCGGTCTCTTGAAGCCGTACTCGCGGATCTTCCTGTACAGCGTTTTCGACGAGATACCGAGCATCTCCGCGGCCTTGCCTTGATGCCATTTCGTCTGCAGCAGCACGGACTCGATGTGGCGCCGCTCCAGCTCCTCGAGGGTGAGCTGTGAGCCGACCATCGACGCCGGCGAGCCCGCCGTTGCGGAAAGATTCAGCGGTAGATCCTGGGCGCGAATCACACGCCCGCGCGCGAGCAGCACGGCGCGCTCGATGACGTTGCGCAACTCGCGGATATTGCCGGGCCACTGATACTCCTGCAGGAGGGCGAGCGCATCCGGCGCGAGCGACGACGCGTCCGTCGCACCGAATCGCGACAGGAAGTATTCCGCGAGCAAGGGGATGTCCACCGCTCGCTGCCGCAGCGGCGGAAGGGTGATGGTGACGGTGTTGATACGATAGAGCAGGTCGTCGCGGAACTGCCCGTCGCGCACCGCGGACTCGAGATCGCGATTCGTGGCCGACACGAGGCGCACGTTCACTTCGACCTTCTGCGTACCGCCCACACGGAAGAAGCTTCCCTGCTCCAGCGCGCGCAGCAGCTTTGCCTGCATCTTGCTCGTGAGCGCGCTGATCTCGTCGAAGAAGAGCGTGCCATTCGCGGCGATCTCGAGGAGCCCGGACTTTCTCGCCGCCGCGCCGCTGAACGCGCCGCGCTCATGCCCAAAGAGCTCGATCTCCACCATGTTCTCGGCGAGCGTTGCGCAGTTGAGATCCACGAGCGGACCCACGCGCCGCGACAAGCGATGGACGGCGCGCGCGACGAGCTCCTTCCCCGTGCCCGACTCGCCAACGATGAGCACCGGCGTGTCGCTGACCGCGGCGCGCTCCACGACGGAGAGCACCGCCCGCATCGGAGCGTACTGGGTGATGATCTCCGGAGCACCGTCGACCCGCGAGAGTCGCGCGTGCAGGTACTGGTTCTCCTTGGCGAGCTGGCGCTTCTCCCACGCGCGCCTAACGAGGACGTCGATCTCGGCCATCCGGTACGGCTTCGACATGTAATCGTAGGCGCCGAGCTTCATCGCCGTGATCGCGGTCTCGATGGTGCCGTTGCCGGTGATGATGATGATCTCGGGCGCATCGGGCTCCTCGCGCACCTGGCGCAGAACCTCGAGGCCGTCCATCTCCGGCATCACGATGTCGAGCAACGCGACGTCGAAGCTCTCGGCACGGAGCGCCTCGAGCGCGGCACGGCCGTCGGTGACGGCGACGACCTGATGACCACGGCCCGCGAGGAAGCTCGTGAGGATCTGGCCGAGGTGCTCTTCGTCCTCGGCGACGAGGACGCGAATGCGACCCTGATCCGGCATCGGTGCCTTGACGGGTTGGGAGTGGGAGGGGGACGTGGCAATCGAGCGCGAGTGCGACGGAGTGGCGATGGTCATACGGCTGCCCGCAAAGGTTGGCCGGTTGCCGCGGGAAGCACGATCCGGAAGACGCTTCCCTTTCCGACGACGCTCTCGACCTCGATGCGTCCGGAGTTTTCGGCGACCAGTGAATAACAGATGGACAGACCGAGCCCGGTGCCTCGGCCTGGTGGCTTCGTCGTGTAGAACGGCTCGAAGATCTTCTGCAGATCCGCGCCGCGAATACCCTCGCCCTGATCGACGACTTCGGCGATGACAGCATCACGCGCGACATCGGATCGGGTGCGGAGCACGATCGTTCCCCGATCGTGCATCGCGTCCATGGCATTGATGAGGAGCGCCATCATGACCTGGACCAACTGCTCCTCGCTGGCGGAAACGAATGGCAGCGAGCGTTGCGTCTCGAGCTGTACGGTGAGCTTCTTGAAGCGCGAATGATGCTTGAGAAGAAAGAGCGTCTTCTCGAGCACGCCGTTGATGTCGAGGAGCGCCCGCTCCGACTTCTTCGGCCTGCTGAAGTCGAGCACGCCGTCCACGATCCCCTTGCACCGCTGCACCTCATGCTCGATGAGTTGCAGCGACTCGGGGAGCGAAGTCGCAAGCCGCGGCGCAGTGATTCCTTCTTCAGCGAGAGTGAGCGCCAGCGATTCGGCGCATGCGCCGATGGTGGCGAGCGGATTGTTGATCTCGTGCATGACCCCCGCCGCGAGCGTTCCGATTGCCGCCAGCTTCTCGGCCTGCGCGATGCCTTGCTGCGCCTCGCGCCATTCCGTGACATCCTCGCCGATGGTGATGACGTGCGTCACGGCGGTGTCGTCGAGGCGCATCGGAATCTTCGTTATGCGGTAGGTGCGTAGCTCACCAGACGCACTCGACTCGATCTGAAACTGCTGCATCTGGCCGGTCCGAAAGACATCCTCGAACTCACCGCGGAGCACCTCCGCCGGCTGGCGATGCAGGATCTCGAAAATGGTACGGCCGATCGCCTCCTCTCGGGATACGCCCTGCATGCCCGTCTCACGCTTCCTATTCCATGCCTGAATGCGGTACTCGCGATCGATCACATACAGACCGACGGGCAAGGAATCGATGATCTTGGCGGTGAAGCGGCGCTGCTCCTCGATCTCCATCGTCCGCTCGACAACTTCGCTCTCGAGGCGCCGCGCGTACTCGGCCGCGCGCAGCGGCGCGGCGAGCATGTCAGCGACGGCAAAGAGGACCAGCCGCTCGTCTGCTTCCAGCGGCTCACGGCGCGCAACGATGAGCGCGCCAAGGACGCGATGGCCGGTGAGGAGTCGCACGCCGACAAAGCCGCGGCTCGCGTCATCGCCATCGCTGAGGAATGCGGCGACCGCCTCCGCATCGAATCGATCGGCGCCGGCGCCCCACGCGCGTTGCAGGCGGAAGCGCGGTGTTCTCGAGCGCTCGTCCTGCGGTCCGACCCAGAGGGAGCACTCGTCCGCGTGCAAGAAGCTTTGGAGCGACGTGAGTGCACCGGGTGCGACGGCCCCTATGGACTCCGCAGTAGCCAGCGCGGACGCGATCTCAGCGATTGCAGCAAGCCCCGGCGTCGAGGACGTCGGGGCTGAGATGCGCGGCGCGGGAGCGCGCTTTGAGCGTGGGCGAGGAGGCAGGGTCTGGAGGGCTCGAGGCGGACCGAAGCATTGGCTTCATGGTCAAGATGACCGAACGCCCCCCGAGGTAACGAATTGCTAGCTCAGGCGATCAACCTCGTCGAGTATCTCCTGATTGGTGCGCTTAAGTGACGGGTTCTCCTCGACGTGGACCCAGCGCACAGTGCCGTTCGCATCTATGAGGAAGTAGGCGCGATTCGAGAAGAAACGGTCCTCGTTGAGCACGCCGTAAAGGATAGTGACCTCGCGCTTGAAGTCGCTGAGGAGATCGACCTTCATGTTGTACTTCTGCTTGTATTCCTTCAGCGCGTAGGTCGAATCGACGCTGATCGGGAGCACCACGACTCCGCGCGCGACGAAGTCGCCCCAGTCGTCGCGCATCTCGCAGAGCTCGGCCGTACACGTCGGCGAGAACGCGAGCGGAAAGAACGCGATCAGGACCTGCTTCCCTCGCAGCTGCGAGAGGGTGACGCGCTCTCCCGAGGTGGAAGGCAGGCTGAAATCGGGCGCGACTGTGCCGACGGCCGGTGGAGCATGCGAAGACTGCGTGACACTGGTCATGGATCCCCCAGGAGAGTCGTTGCGATGCGCTTCGTCGAGCAACATAGCGCGATATCCGAGGCGCATCACCGGGAACAGGTTGCCGTCAGCAGCACGAGCACGACACGTGCTACGTACGTTTTTGGTTGTTATGCACGCTAGCATACACACTCCCACCTGAGATGCATCGAGCGTGAGAGAGGAGAATTCTGGCAGCGAGGAGAGCCTCCCGCGCCTGACCCCAGATATGGTTGAAGACTGGCTGCGACATGCTCAGCTCCGAGCCGCGAATCTCTACTATTTGGCCGGTGATCCGAGCCCGACGCATCGCGAGCGCGCGTTGGCGGAGATGAGCAAGGCGCTGCGCGAGGCGCTGGAGGAAGTACGCGTCGTGGCCGAGCAGCTTCGGCGCGACGCGGATGTCGGCAAGACGAAGACGCGTCGCGACTCGCCGAGTCCACGCGAGCAGGCGATCTCCCCACCACGGCACCGCGAGCCCGAGTAGCGACGCGGGACGAGACGAGCGCGGGCGGGGACGGCCGAACCTAACGAGCGGCGCCGCGGTCAGATCGTCGCCTAACGCGAGTCACGGTGACGCAAGTGCGGCCCCGCAGACTGTGCGGCAGAGCACGCATGAGAACGGTTACAGCAACTATCTTCAACGGAGCGACGTACTCCGCCGCCGCGTGTCGGTTCGCGCCCCGTATCCCCTCTGGCGCTTCCAGGCACGTGCCCCTCGTTCCCACCAGCCGACGCGGGTTGATGGTCCGAATGCCTTTTTCCGACCTGGAGCACTTTCCATTCGATGAACGCCGCGCGGCGGAGACGCCCGCGACGGGCAGCGGGTCGGCCGCGCCGCCTAACGAGGCGCCGCCGGCGTCGCGCGACGCGCGGATTTTCAAGGACGGGGACGGCGTCACGTGGTGGGTGCACGAGGTCGCGGGCGAGCATCTCGGCACCGCCGGGGCGATGTGCCTGCTCGTCGTTTCGGCGAGCGAGCTACGTCGGGTGTGGAAATATCCGCCCGATTGGCGTTCATTGGCACCGGAGCAGCTCCTGAAGCTGCCGCCATCGAAGAGCTGCGCGCGGTAGCGCGCGCCTTGACGCGCTCGCCCCGAGGCGGCAAGCTGTTGCGGCGCCGAGGCCGGCTCCACGTCCCGTCACGGAACGCGAGCTCGACATGCCCGAGAGCTACGAGATCGATCAGACGCACGGACTAGTGATCAGCCGTGCTTGGGAGAGCCTCACCGATCGCGAGCTCCGCTCGCATTATTATCGCCTCGAGGCCGACCGGAAGTTCGATCCGGGCTACCGTCAGCTCATCGACCTGCGCGACGTGCGGCAGTTCTCGGTCACCAGCGCAGTGCTGCTGGGTACGGCGCTCGCGCACGTGTTCCGCTCGGGTGTGCAGCGCGCGATCGTGGTCGCGAATGACGAGCAGTTCGGACTGGCGCGTATGTTCGCCGCCTACTCAGAGGCGGACGGTCAATGCGTACAGATCTTTCGTGAGGCGAACGCCGCGAACGAGTGGCTCGGCCTATAGGGCTCGTTACCAAGGGCCGATGGTAATCAGCCGCCGCTCGTCGGCACTCTGTTCTGGTCACCCAACCGGACGGAGAATGGCAAACCTCGAGAGCCCGAGCGGCCTGATCCAACACCTCATGGGCATGACAGTGAGGCAATCCCGGCCCTCGCTTGTGAAGCTGTTTGTCGGGACGCTCCTTCCACCGCTCGTTGTTCTCGCCTTTGTGGTTCTCTTCCGCACATCGGGTCGGTATCCGCTGTTCACCGCGGCCATTATCGCCTGCGCGTGGTTCGGAGGATTCGCGAGCGGTGTCGTCGCCACCGTGCTTTCGACCGCCCTCATGTGGTGGTTCTTCGTTGAGCCGACCCACGTCGTTTTCAAACCACCCGAAGCGCCGTACATCGGTGCACTGGTGTTCCTCGGCACCGGGATTCTGATCAGCGCTATCCTGCGACGGCTGCGTCGCACCGCGGCGGCGCTCGCCCAAAGCCAGCAGCTCTTACAGGGCATTGTCGAGCACTCTCCGAACGGAATCGCCATCAAAGACCTCGAGCGGCGTTACATCGTCCTCAACAAAGCATTCGAGCATCTCGAGGGACTGAAGCTCGAGGACACGCTCCAGCGTCGAGCCGAAGACGTTCTCCCGAGCCGCCTGGCCGACGTCATTGCCGATCACGAGAAGGAAGTGCTCGAGAAGCACACAACGATGCTCTTCGAGGCCAGGTTCGATGGGCATACTCTTCTGATCAGTCACTTCCCGCTGCTCGACGAATCGCAGCGCGTGTTTGCAATCGGCGCGATCGCGACGGACATCACTCGCCAGAAGCTCGACCAGGAAGCGTTGCAACAGAGCCTGTCAGAGCTGCGCATCGCCGAACACGTGGCGCATGTCGGGAGTTGGCGGTGGGACTTTCGCACGAACAAGACGACCTGGTCGGACGAGTTGTATGAGATCTTCGGAATCGAGCGCGACCGCTCGCCGCTTCCTCTCCTCAATCCCGGGCTGCGGCTGCTCAGCCGCGAGAGTGTACTCCGAGTCGCCGGCGCGATCGACAAGCTGCGAAATGATGGCGCCCCGTTCGAGCTGGATCTCGAGTTCACGCGACCGGATGGAGCGACACGCTGGTGCGCGGCGCGGGGCGAGGCCATACGAGATGCCCAAGGGCGCATCACCGGGGTCGCCGCAACCGCGGCCGACATCACGCACATCATGCACCTGGAACGACTGCGCGAGGAGTGGACCAGCATCGTCGCGCACGATCTTCGTCAGCCTATCAGTGTGATCTCGAACGCGTCCGAGCTGATTCCTGAATTGTATAAAGTCCCAGGGGAGGAGCTCAGCATGTTGCAGCGGATTCAATCGGCTGCCGGCACGCTCAAGCGAATGGTCGATGATCTGCTCGACGCCTCACTACTCGAAGCGCATCACTTGAAGCTCGAGCGGACTGTGGTCGACCCCGGTGCATTGGTCCGTGAAGCCGTGGAGCGAGTGAGGCACGTGACGGGTGACCGCGTGGAAATCGCCGAAAGTGGCTCGTCGCTCGAGGTGTGCGTCGACCCCATGCGCATCGAGCAGGTGCTCGGCAACCTGCTCTCGAACGCCGCGAAATATGGTGACGCCAACTCGCCGATCCATTTGCAGCTCGATTGCACCGGGACGGAGGTGCAGATCGCGGTGATGAATCGCGGCAAAGGCGTTCCCGCGGACGAATTGCCCCGGCTCTTCAATCGTTTCGCACGATCGCGGACTACCGTTGGTTCGGGGGTTCCCGGGCTCGGACTCGGCCTCTACATCACGAAGGAGATTGTAGAAGCGCACGGGGGCCGCATCTGGGCGGAGAGCGAGCCGGGAAAGACGACGACCTTCCACATTGCGCTGCCAGCGGCGCAGGCTCAACGCGAAGCAGCGTAGCTCGGCCGTGGAAGCACGCTGGGCGACGGGCGTCCTCGATCAAGCGACACGAGCGGGCTCGCATTTGGCGAGCCGGCTCGTGTCGTGTCATGGAGCGTACCGGGATCGAACCGGTGACCTCCTGGTTGCAAACCAGGCGCTCTCCCAGCTGAGCTAACGCCCCGATTACCTTCGTTACGTTGGACCAATATAGCGAATGGAATTGGAGGAGAGCATGGCGGACACGGGAGCCGGGACGGGGGCGACGACAGCCACGAAGCATCTGACACTGCGCTGTCAATTTTGCGAGACGTGGAATCGTATCGACGCCGCGCGCGCGGCTGACCGGCCCAAGTGTGGCAAGTGCGGGAAGCCGATGTTGCTCGATCGTCCCGTCGCTCTGAACGAGGAGACGTTCGCGCGAACGATCGAGGGAGCGGAGGTCCCCGTGCTGGTCGACTTCTACGCGGACTGGTGCGGGCCCTGTAAGGTGATGGCTCCCGCCGTCGACGAAATCGCAGCGACGTATCAGGGGCGCGCGCTGGTGGCGAAGCTGGACACCGACCGCGCGCAGCAGACGTCGTCATCGTTCAACATTCGCGGCATTCCGACGACGATCGTCTTCAAGGGCGGCAAGGAGGTCGCTCGTCAGACGGGCGCGGTGCCGAAGCCCCTGCTCGCGAAGATGCTCGAGGGGGCGCTTTAGAGTGGAGAGTGGAGAGTGGAGAGTAGAGAGTAGAGAGTAGAGAGTAACTGCTTGAGCTCTCTACTCTCTACGCTCCACTCTCTACGCTCCACTCTCTACTCGTGTGCTGGCAGCGGCTCCATGGTTTCGGGATCGACCGGGACTTGGACTTCATCGCGGAAGGGTGACGTCAGGAGCGTCACGCGCATGCGCGGGAAGGCATCCATGAACGCGCAGTAGAGCCAGCCCCAGACGCCGACGTACAGGAGCGCGATACCGATCTCCCACGGGCCGAAGGGGCCGCCCGTCAGTGTCGTGCCGTACTTGGACGGGTAGACCTCGATGTGGCGCATCAGCCAGAGGCCGGCGACGCTGCATAACGCGAAGAGGAGGAAGGTCGGTCGGAAGACCTTCGCGGCCCGCGAGAGCAAGCCGAAGAACGGCATGACGAATACCAGGATGACCGACGTCACCGTGATCCAGACCCACGGCTGCATGAGGCGAAGACGCATGAAGAACGTCTCCTCACCCATGTTGCCATACCAGATCACGAGGTATTGACCGAATGTCAGATAACCCCAGAACGCGGTGAAGGCGAAGATCAGCTTGCCGATGTCATGGAAGTGCCGCTCCTCGATGAGACCATCCGCGGTGTTGAGGTAGCCGTTCCAGATCTGCACGAGGATGCCGAAGAGTGAGAGCGCAGCGAGCCAACCCCCCATGAAGAACCACCAGCTGTAGAGCGTGCTCTGGAAGTGCAGCGAGAGCCCCATCGAGAGGTCCCAGGCGAGCCCCGACCAACCGAAGCCGAAGAGAAGCACGGTCCACACGGCAAGCTTGCCCTGCAGCGAGTGCGTCGAGTGAATCTCGCGCCGCTCCTCGCCATAACCGGCGCGCATGCGGTCGCGCCAGCCGCGCGCCCACGGCGCACCGGCTTCGGGAATGCGTCCGACATCCAGTCGCAACGACGTCCAGATGTACCACCAGCCCATCACCGTCATCAGTCCGAAGATGACGATGTCTCGAATCGTGAGGAACGTGCCGTTGTAGTACTGCGCCTTCTCGGGAACGGGATACGCCTCGTGGGTCCATGGGAAGACGTGACCACGACCGACAAAGAGCGTGAGCAGGAGAAAGAGAAACGCGACCGGCAGGAAGGCGACGTACGCCTCCATGAAGCGGATCACGGCGCGCGACCAGCGTGCAGTCGTTATGCGCTGCACGGCGACGAAGACGACGCCAGCGTGGGACATCGACGCCCAGAAAAGCCAGTTGGCGTGGAACGCACTCCATGCGCGGTCAGGGGCGAGAATCGCCCCGGCGACGAATACGACGGCGCCGACGATCGCGAGAACGAGAAACAGCAGCTTGATCGCGGGCGAGATCGGCTTGCTCGAAGCGAGCAATACCTGCTCGCGCGTGAGGACACGAGGCGGATGGAGACTCACGGTCGTCTTCTCTGGCTCGTCGAATCGGGCGTGCGGGCGCGCGCCGTGTCGGCGCCGGGGGCCGGCGCGACGCCAGCGGCCGGTGCCACGTTAGGCAGCGCCGGAGCAGTCGCACCACCAGCGGCACCAGCCTGTGCACCGGCCTGCGAATACACGCGGTGGAAATAGGGTGCGGGGCGCGTCGGTGCGGAGATGGACGGCCCGGGGAGCGTCTGCCCGGTTTCGCCCGGCCGTCCGTGCGTCGTGTCCGGCGCTGCGCCGAGCTTGCCCTGGAGCGAGCGAACGTAGTTCACGATGTCCCAGCGGTCCGGCTCCTCGATGCGATTGTACGTCGGCATGAGGCCGCGGCCGTTGCGAATCATGCCGAAGATGTAGCCATCGGCATAAGCCTTTGCCTTGTCCGTCACGATGCTCATCGGCACCATACCGAACCGCGTTGCCGGTCCATCGCCATGGCCGAGCGGGCCATGACACACAGCGCAATTGATCTGATAGTTGATGCGACCGTTGTTGAGTGAACGCGCATCCGCTGGTGTCGGATTGGGAATTGCCGACATGGAGTCGATGGTTCCGGGAAGCGGCGTCCGACCGTACTCGTAACCCGGAGCGGCGCTACCGTACACCGGTACGGAGTTCTGTGGATTTCCGCGTGGCGGAATGGTGTCCGCCACGCTCTCCCACGGATCGATCTTCGGCTGCTGCTTGAAATCGGTGAACCAGGAGCAGCCAACTGTGAGCAACAACAACGCTGCCCCGCAGAGTGGGACGAGGGACGCGGGGCGCGGGGCGCGCATCGCCACGTCCCGCGTCCCGCAACCCGCATCCCGCATCCCGCGCTCAGCGTTCACTGCGCACCTCCCGTGCTCCGTGGCGACGCAGCAGTTCCATTGCTTCATCGGCGCGATCGGACGTCGTTTCGACCCAGACGCCGTAGTCGCCGCCGCTGAAGCGGGGGTCGTAGCCGACCGTCGTCGTGAGGCGTGGAAGACCGGCGAGACCGAACATCGCATACACCGTAGCGAGACCGCCGACGAGCACCATCACCTCGAAGCCGAAGATCGTGTATGGCACCCAGGTGGCGATTGCCTTGCCGCCGACGACGATGGGCCAGTAATCGGACATCCACACCGCGATCCAGTAGCCGAAGGTCACGCCGGCGAGGCCGAAGATGAGCGAGAAGACGCGCACCTTGCTCGGGCCACGCGCGAGGACGTCCTCGAACTCGTGGCGGGGTGTGGGCGTGTAGACGGTGATGTCCTTGAAGCGATGCTTGCCGAGATCCTCGATGGCGTGCACCGCTCCGTCAATCTCGTGAAAAGCACCGAGCACGCCTTGCATCAGTGCGATCCTCCGAGCGGTGGTTGATTCATGAGCGGATTCGCCATCCCGCCATGCTCCGCGCGCTGCGAGGACGTGACGTGCGGGTGGCGCATCTTCGGCGGCAGGACCTCCTTGAGCTCCGAGATCGCCAACACCGGGAGCTGCTTGATGAAGAGGAGGAACCACATGAAGAACCAGCCGAAGCTGCCTAACAGGATGCAGTAGTCGACCCAGCTAGGCGCGTACGTCGACCAGCGCCAGGGCTCGAACTCATGCGAGAGTGATGGGACGACAATGACGAATCGCTCGAACCACATCCCCAGATTGATCGTGAGCGAGAGCATCCAGAGCCAGGTCGTGTTGCGTCGCAGCTTCTGCGAGAAGAGCGAGAGCGGCAGGACGCAGTTGCAGATCAACATGATCCACGCCGCCCATGCCCACTGACCAAAGACACGGTTCCAGAAGTAGTCCTGCTCGTACGTGCTGCCGCTCACCCACGCGATCTGGAACTCGGTGAGATACGCGAGTCCCACGACCAGCGACGTGAAGAGACACATCTTCGCCGCCGCATCGATGTCGTTGAGCGTGACGTAGTGCTCGAGGTGGAAGTACTTCCGGATCGGGATGATGATCGTGAAGACCATGCCCAGACCCGAGAAGATCGCGCCGGCGACGAAGTAGGGAGGGAAGATCGTCGCGTGCCAGCCCGGGGTGAGGGCCATCGCGAAGTCGAACGACACGACCGAGTGCACCGAGAGCACCAGGGGCGTCGAGAGCGCCGCGAGGAAGAGATAGGCGCGGGCGAAATGCCGCCACTCACGATCCGAGTTGCGCCACCCCAACGCCATGTTGGCGTAGATCTGCCGCCTAACGGGATTCGTCTCCTTGTCGCGGAGCGCGGCGATGTCCGGAATGAGCCCGACGTACAGGAAGGTGCTGGAGATGGTGAGGTACGTCAGAATCGCGAACACGTCCCAGACGAGTGGACTTTTCGGATTAGGCCAGATGAGTCGCCAGTTCGGGTACGGAATGAGGTAGAAGAACTTCCACGGGCGGCCGAGGTGGAGAATCGGGAAGAGTCCCGCGGTCATGACGGCGAAGACGGTCATCGCTTCGGCCGCGCGGTAGATGCTGGTGCGGAAGCCGGCGCGGAAGAGATAGAGAATGGCGGAGATGAGCGTGCCGGCGTGACCGATACCGACCCAGAAGACGAAGGTCACGATGTACACGCCCCACATCACCGGCGGGTGATAGCCCGCGGCGCCGAGGCCTTCGTAGATCTGGTATGTCCACGTGGCGGCGCCGATGAGCATGCACAGGATGGCGACGCCGAGGAGGGCGAACCAGCCTAACGACGGGTGGAGCGTCGCGGCGATCTCGCGGTCGACCTGCTCGTAGCTGCGGACGGCGGGTAGTCGCACGTCCGCCGAGGCGACGTTAGGTCGCTGCCCGCGGCGCGACGGATCGTCTGGGTACGCGGGAACCGGTGCTGAGGTGGCAGCCATGGCTCGTCTCCTCAGCGCGGCGTCGCGGGCGCGGCCGGCGCGGCGGCCGACGTCGGATGATTGACTTTCTTCAAGTAGACCACAGCCGTGTAGGTGTTGAGCTCCTCGAACACGTGATACGCGCGGCGATCCTGGGCGAGCTTCGCCACGGTCCACTGCGGATCCGCGGCGTCGCCGAAAATGATCGCGCGCGATGGGCACGCCGCGCCGCACGCCGTCGTGAACTCGTCAGGCGCGAGCTCGCGATGCTCGAGTGCGGCACGGTTCTCCGCCTCACGAATGCGCTGGACGCAGAAGGTGCACTTCTCCATCACGCCCTTGCCGCGGACCGTCACGTCGGGATTGAGCTGCCAGTTGAGCGGCTCGGGGAACGCGTACTGCTTCCGGTCTGGTTCACCGTAGCCGAACCAGTTGAAGTAGCGAACCTTGTACGGGCAGTTGTTCGAGCAGTAGCGGGTGCCGACGCACCGATTGTAGACCTGGACATTGAGGCCATCCGGCGCGTGATACGTCGCGTACACCGGACACACCGGCTCGCACGGCGCGTTGCCACAATGCTGGCAGAGCATCGGCACGAAACGCGTCTCGAATTCTTCGCCGAAGCGGCCCTCGTCCGCGCCCTCGAAGTAGCGCTCGATGCGAAGCCACGACATCTCGCGGCCGCGGGTGATGTTGAAACCGGGCGTCTCCGTCGCGAAGAGCGTCGCGTTCTGCCACGGCGCGCCGACCGTCGGAATGTTGTTCTCGGCGTAGCACGCGGTGACGCAGGCCGAGCAACCGGTGCAGCGCGACAGATCGATCGCCATCGCCCAACGCCGCGACGCCATGCGCGTGGGGTGATTGGGATCGTAGAGTCCCTTGTTCTTTCCCTGATCCGGTTCCGACGGCGCGCCGAGAACACCCTGCGCGTCGGCCGCGACCGGCGAACGAAGCCCGGGCAGGTACTCGTGGCTCGCGTCACCGACGGGACGCGTCTCGTGTTCGCCGCCCTCGCGCAGGCCGCGCGCGAGATCGTCGGCGTTGATCGCCTGTGCGATGCCCCGCCCGTGCTGTCGCGCCGAGCCTTCGGTGCTGGGAATCGTTATGTGGTCGCCGACGCGTGTGAGCGAGACCTTGGTGACGGTGAGCGGGAATTCGCCCGTCGAACCAGTGCCCGGCGGCAGCAGATCGAGCGCGTTGACGCCGAGGTTGCGTGCATAACGACCATAGCCCCACTGAATCGGATTGGTCGTCGACTTCGCGTCGAACTTCGGGAGCGTCGCGGCGGCGCGATGTCCGTAGCCCGTCGCGATGGCGACGACGTCCGGCCGCACGCCGAGATATGGAACGGCCGGCGCGCGGACGGTCGCGTTACCGGCGCGGAGCTCGACGATGTCGCCACGATCGATACCGAGCCGCGTTGCGGTCTCGGGGTGGATCTCGACCCACGAGCCCCACGTCACTTTCGTGACGGGATCGGGCAGCTCGAGGAGCCAGGGCTTGTTCGCTCCGTTGCCGCCGAGCGTGGGCGACGGATAGACGACGAGCGTATAGTCGCCGGAGGTGGAGGTCAGCGCCGGCACGCGGCGCGGAGCAGCCGTGGGCGTCGGCGCCGTGCGCGGCGCGATGGTGCCCGCGGAGAGGCCGTGCGGCAGTGCCGCAGTGAGACCGCGATCTCCGCCGGGGAAGCGGCCGCTGAGCCACGTCCGGTAGTCCTTCATCGTTAGGCGCCCGGCGGCGGCGGGATCCTTCTTCGCGAGCGCGATGAGGACATCGGCGCTGGCACGGACGTTGGCGAAGACGGGATCCATCGTCGGCTGCTGCAGCGCGATGGTTCCACGCACCGGTTGGGCGTCGCCCCACGACTCCAGCGCATGGAGGTCAGGGAGAATGACGTCACAGAGCTCGGTGGTCTCGTCCGGATAGCTGGAGAAGCTGACCTTGAAGGGAACCTTGGCGAACGCCTCGGCGAAGTTGAGCGACTTGGGAAGCGCGTACGCGGGATTGACGCCGCGGACGAAGACAATCGGCACCTGGCCCGCGCGCATCCGCTCGACCGTGTCGAACAGCTCGGCCGGACTCGACATGCCGTCGAAGGCGGTGATCGGCTCCGCATTGCGAATCGTGGTGCCGACGTTCCCGAGCGATTGATTCAGCGCCGCGACGGCAGCCGCGACTTCGCCGGCATTGTCCGTCGTCACACCGGAGAGGACGAGGCTCGGCTTCGCGGTGGTGAGCTCGGTGCGGAGCTGATCGAGCACCGCGGGGTCGACGCCCGTCTGATCGCGCGCGGGCGCCGCGCCGCGGCCTGAGAGGAAATTCGCGATCGCTAATTCAGCGCCCGGCGCGCAGGGGATCCACTGATCGGCGTTGAGGCCGGTGAGCGAGCGGCGCGGGCCGATGTAGACAAAGCGTGGCCCGTTCTCGAGCTTCGCACGTGCGTCGGCGAAGTCGAGCTGCTGCGCAACCGACGCACCCCATCCATCGAGGAAGTCGGCGCCGAAGGAGACGATTAGTTTAGCATCCGCGAAATTGAGCCGGGGCCAGGCGACGCCGTAGGCGCGGCGATTGGCCTCGATGGCGGCGTGGTCGGCGTCGAGGTCGACGCTGAGGTGGGGCCGCATGCCGTACGCGGCGAGCCACTGGTCGAGGAAGACCGGGAAGCTCCCCGATTCGTGCTGGTTGATGAAGACAGCATTCGCGGCCGCGGCGCGCGCTCTTGTGATGCCTTCGGCCGCGACGTTGATCGCGTCCTCCCAGAGCGCAGTCTTCCACGTGCCATTCTGCTTGATCATCGGCCCGCGGAACCGATCCGGGTTGTACAAACCCTGAAGGGCGGCCTGGCCACGCGCGCAGAGCGCGCCGCGATTCAGCGGGTGCTCGGGATTGCCCTCGAGCTTGATGGCGCGGCCGTCACGCGTCTCGGCAATTGCGCCGCATGCGGCCGAGCATTCGCGACAGGTGGTAGCGTAGTAGGTCGAGACTCCCGGCACCGTCTCGTCAGGCGAGACGAGATAGGGGATGAGCTTTCCGACCTTCTCCGACGTGCAACCAACGGTGGCGGCGGCGGCCCCGCTCGCTCCCACGACCTTGAGGAACTCGCGGCGGCGAACAGTCGGGCCACCAGTTTTGGAGTTGTCGGCGTCCGGCATCAGTAGTGGCAGTTCGCGCAGTCGTAGCGGGCGATCGACCGGCCGGCGGCGTTCTTCGCCGGCTGGCGACCCACGGCAATGGTCGACGAGGAGGGCTGCAGTTGAGCGTTTGCTGACGTCGCGGCGGCGGGCTGCTGCGGCGCGCCGGCGGGCGTGACGACGCCACTGTCGCCGCGCGCGTAGCCGGCGGCGACCTCACCTTCCTGCGGCGAGTAGCCGTTGACGTGGCAGCTCACGCACCAGCCCATGTTGAGCGACGAGTACTGGTAGACCTGCGGCATCTCCTGAATCTTGCCATGGCAGGTCTGACAGGTGACGCCGGCGTTCACGTGACGCATGTGCGGGAAGTGCACGTACTCCGGCACCTTGTGAATGCGCACCCACGGCACCGGCTTCCCTGCCCCGCCCTTGTAATAGTTCACGAGCTTCTCGAGCTCGGGACTCTTGTAGGGCGCCGTGCGCACGCCGGGCGCGGGATTCAACGTGGGGCCGATGATGAGATGACAGCCCATGCACGTGCTGACCGCTGGCAGTCCCGGATCCGGAGATTTGTTCGCCGTGTAGTGGCAGTAGAGGCAATTCATGCCGAGCCGCTGCACGTGCACGGTGTGCGGGAAGTTGATCGGTTGTTGCGGCTGGCTGCCTTGCGATGAGGAGGCTCCGCTGTACGCGGAGAGCAGGATCGCTGCGGTTGCGAGGGCGATGAGCCCTGGAATCGCGGTCCACTTCCTTCGCTTCGTCATCGCGATGGATTACGGTGATTTGTGAACAAATTCACAAGGTCGCGCGCCGGGAAATCTTACCAGGCCGGGAAGCGCGCGCAAGTATCGTGCGCTTGCACGGTGAACCGTGAACGGTGAACGGTGCGCGGTGCACGGTTCACGGTGCACGATTCAATTCAGCGAGTGGCATGTCGCGCACGTCGTCGGGAAGAAGATCGAGATTCGCGCGCGGATTCTGCACGAGACGCAGCGGCCACTGCGATCCGAATACGAAGCGGCGTGAGCCGATCGTACGAAAGAGCTTCGCGAGCTGATCTTCGGGCGGGCCCCAGATCCACGAGAAATCCCAGAGCACGCGCTCCTGCTCGGCCGGCGTGAGTCCCCAGTGTACTTCTTCGATCATCTCGCGTCCGGCGGCGGTGACGACGAGACGAACGGCGTCTCCCGCGCGAGCAAGCGAGCGGATCGCCGCCGCCGTCAGATCGCCAGCGACATCCAACGCGTGACGCTGCCGCAGGTCCTCGAAGCGCACGGTGAGCACGAGGCAGATACCGAGCTCTCCGGCCGCGATCGCCAGCTCGCGCATGGACGCGTCGTGTGGACCAAGACCCCACTGCGGAGGATACGCGCGAACGGCGGGCGCGCCCGCATTCACCGCATCGCGAAGTGTCATCGCCCATCGCGGCCAGTCGGGACGGACAGCCGGCACCGGCCGCAAACGCTTCGTCTTGGATGCGAGGAGTGCGAGCAGCTCACGATTCCCCGGCGTTGGATCTCGATAGAAGACGGACGGCAGATGACCGACCCACGCCTCATCGATCTCCTCGCGATCGAGCACGCGCAGGAGCGCATCCGTATCCGGGTGCGGCACGTGACGAAAGGGATAGCCGCCGACGAAGGTGCTGACGTCGATCGTCACGAGTGGCGGATCACGAGTGGCGAGTTGCGAGTGGCGAGTGGCGAGTGTGCGTCGGCACCGCCTTGCTTTCGTCTAGCGAGAACGAGCGCTCTGGAAACAGGCGGACCGCGTTGCGCCAGCGGATGTCGGCCATTTCGTCGTCACTCAGACCGATCACTTCGAGCGCGCGCAGCTTGGCGAGGCCCGTCTCGATCGTGAGGTCGCAGGCCCAGAGCAAACGCGAGGCGCCGAGTGCGGCGACAGCGTCGTCGAGCATTCCGCGATCGACGCCGCTGCCGGAGAGATCCGGAAAGACGTTAGGCGCGTCGACCACCGCCGGAAACGTGTGCGCATAATCGCCCCCGCCTCCAATGTGAGCAAGTATGAAACTCGTTCGCGGGTGGCGCGAGGCGAGTCGCGCGAGGTCGCCACCGTCGGAGATCTCCTGCGAGGGCCATTCGCGCCGGCGATGCTGCCAGATGTGGTGCAGCACCGGGAGGTGGTGCTCGCCCGCGAGCTCGGCGATTGGATCGAGGAGTGGATCATCGGCGCGTCGGCTCGCGAGCAGCTTCACACCGATGGCCCCCCGAGCGACGCAACGCTCGATCTCAGTCAGCGCGTGCTCGGTGTAGTTCGGGTTGACGGTCGCATACATCCGAACGCGGCGGTGCTCGCGCTCGGCGATGACGAGCATGGCGTCATTACCCGCGCTGACGTCCGCCGGCGACGGGAAATACGTTGGCGACGAGAAGCCGTAGCTGCCGAGGACGGACGCGACGTGATACGTGATGCCGATGCGATCACCGGCACGAAACCGGGCCGCGTTCAGATCGTTCCAGTCGGCGCGGCCGGAAGCATCGGTATAGAAATGTGCGTGAGCGTCGATGAGCGGCGCCGTGCCCGCGAGTGGCGCGGTCACGCGCGGCCGCCTTCCTCTTCCAGCAGCTCGACCAGGGCGGCGCTCGCGGCGGCCTCGATCTCCGTGATGGTGTCCTCGTCGTGCGCCATCGCCGCGTAATTGTAAGCGCCACGCTTGAAGAGAACTCCATGCGATGCCGCCAGCTCGAGGAACCGCGTCTCCCGACGTGAATCCTCGAATCGAAGGAGCCACATCGGATCGATTCCCTCGATGGTGACGCCGTCGATGCCCGACGCTTCGAGTGCCGTTGCCACACTCGAGCGCATTGCCTGCCCGATCGCGGCGAGGCTCGCGCAGATATCGGTACTCTCGTGCGCGTCGAGCACCGCGGATGCCGCGGCGATCGCGACGCTTTCGCCGGCGAGGGTCGAAGAGATCCAGGTGCGGCGCGCCGCTTCCATTACATCGCGCCGACCGACGACGGCCGCGAGAGGAAATCCATTCGCCAGTGCCTTGCCGAAGACAGCGAGATCCGGCGTTACGCCCGACAACGCCTGGTAGCCGCCGGGTCGGAGTCGGAAGCCCGTCTTCATCTCGTCGAAGACGAGCACCGCGCCTAACGAGGTGGCCAGCTCGCGGGCCGCCGTGATCCACGCCTCGGACGGCATGCGCTCGACCACCGGCTCGATGACGATCGCGGCGAGTTGGTCTCCGGCGCTCCGCGCCGCATGCTCCAGCGCCGTGACATCGTCGAACGGAACCGCGCGAAAGAGCGAGCGTACGGCGCTCGGCACGCCCGTCGCGTCGCTCGACCAGTCGTGCCAGCCGAAGTAGCCGCTGCCGACGACGATCTCTCGATTCGTGTACGTCCGCGCGATGCGCACTGCCGCGGACATGCCTTCGGCGCCGCTCTTGAGGAACTGCACCATCTCGGCGCAGGGTACGTGCTCGCGCAGCCGCTCCGCGAGATCGACTTCGCGCACGTGCGACAGTCCGCTGACATGGCCCTCGGCGATCGCCATCATTGCGGCCTGCTGCACCTGCGGCTCCGCGTAGCCGAGGGCGACAGCGCCGAGGGCCATGATGCAATCGATGTAGGTATCGCCGCGTGGATCGACGAGGCGGCAGCCGCTGGCGCTGACGTAGTGCGTGGGGCCGACGGCACTCGCGTCACCGTACAATGCTTCGGCGCGCTTGCTCCCCGTGGACGCGCCTGTGGGAAGTACGACGCGGGCGCGCTCGTTCCAGTCGATCTCGCGGGTGTCCTCGGGGGCGGAGTCGTCCCCCTCGTACTCGCCTTCGTCGGGCTCCGCTTCCGTTTCGGCCTCGACGTCCTCTTCGACTTCTATCTGTTCGACTGACGAATCCTCGCCGGCCGCCGGCGCCTCGCGTTTCGCGCCGCGCTCGAAGAAGCGACGGAATGGCATGAGCGGAAAAAGGGCGCGACGAGGGACGGAGTCAAGTGCGGCCGGTGCGCTCGAGGTAGCGCAGGATCTCGATGTGCATCGCGCGAATGAGAGCGAGCTCGCGCGCGTCCGGGCTGGCGCGATAGAGCAGCGACCGCACCGAGCGCATGATCAGCTCGATGTTGCGCGTCTTGAAGAACTCGATCGCGGCGAGGCCGTGCTCGATGTCGACGAAGGCGCGCTCGAACTGCTCCGCCGTGGGTGGCGGCGCGAGCTTCTTGGCGGGTGCTATCCAGCGCGTCGCGTCGCCAGCGGCGAGATGCAGCTCATACAATCCGAGGAGCGCAGCCTGGGCGAGGTTGAGGGACGCGTGCTCCGTCGTGGGAATGACGACGGCCGCGTGCGTGCGATCGAGAATGTCGTTGGGCAGGCCGCTGTCCTCGCGGCCGAGCACCATCGCGACGGGTCCGTCGGCGGCGGACTCGAGCAGCTCTTGCGCCGAGGTCCGGGGATCGATGAAGCGCCACTTGGCGCCGCGGCGGCGCGCGGTGAAGCCAACGACACGGACGCAGTCGGCGACGGCGTCGTCGAACGACTCGAACCGCTCGATTCGCTCGATGAGATCCTGGGTGCCGTGGGCGATCCCTTCCAATCGGTACGGATCGTACTCGACGGGGCGAACGAGGCGAAGGCGCGACACGCCCATGTTCTTCATCGCACGAATCGTCGCGGCGATGTTGATCGGATTCTGAGGCTCGTAGAGAACGACGACGACGGCGTCGAGGCGCACTGTGGTGACTGGTGATTCGTGACTGGTGAACGAAGGTGATGAGCGGTCGCTCAACTGATGATGAATCGAACCAGCTGGCTCAGATCTTCGCGATCGCCGCGCAGGTAAACAAACTCGCCAGGGCGTCCGCCGAGCACCAACTGGCCGCGGCGTCGCTCGCGGCCGACGGGCTTCTCGTTGATGACGACCCCGAGCGCGAACTGCCGCTCGTTCGGCGCGAGGGGAAAAGACTCGATTCGAACGCGGACGGCATAGCCGTCGTGCGTGCGATGCCAGACAGCACGGAGCGCGCGAGGCCTATCCCAACCTTCGATGGGGCGAGCGCGGACGGCGCCCTCCTCTGCTCCGCCGACTTCCGGCACCAACACCCACGCGGACGCGAGGGCCGTATCGTATAGATAGAGTTGGATTCCGTCGCCATTGATGTCCGGCGACTCGTTGTCGTAGACGTTGACCGCGTCACCGGGGGGGAAGGTGAGCTCGCCTCGCTTTCGGACTGCGACGTCGACAACCAGCTCGTTAGGCATGCGCAGGATGCCGACGCGCGCCGATGGGCGACCAGCTTCTTCCCAGCTCTCCTCCGAGCGCCGGTACTGTTCCCGGCCAAGCTCGAAGACGAGCGCGCGCTCGAGGTGAGTCTCCTGCTCGCGAATCGCTGGCTCGGCTGGCTCGCCATCGCTCGAGGTCTTGCCTCGGCGGACGATACCACCCAGCTCCATCTTCGTTCGCAACGTCCCGGCAACACGCTCGACCTGCCAGCCCTCGCTCGAGCGGCGGTGGTAATCGCGGGTGCCATCGCGGTGATGCACCCGGGTAACGCGAGCCCGCGCCTCCGTTCGTACGAGCTCGATCGTGTCACGCCAGCTCCAGATCGTTCGCACCCAGCCGATCGATCCAAGCTCCGTCACGCGGAGAACGAGGAAGGCCTTACGTCCGGCGCCAGGGGGACCGGGCGCGGTGACCTGATAGAGAACGCCGCTACCAGAGGCGAGGAGAAATCCATGAAGGCTTCGGTCGCCATCGTGCGCCGTTAGCCGCGCCATTCCGTGAGGTGGGAGAAAATGCGACGCGATGTTCGCGAGCGCCCCGTACGTATCCTCGAGTTGGTCGCCAAAAGGGCGGACACGTCCGCTCACCTCGTCAGCATCCAGATGGATCGGCAGATCCATCACCACCGGCTGATCGGAGTACCAGCGCAGCTCGTCCAGGACGTAATCCGGCATGACCACGAGCGTACGCATGGCAGTGACGCCCGGGTGCACACCTCGAGCTACTGCCGATACCCAGCTGGCCCCGCCACCGTCGTCGAATGCGATCAGCTCACCATCCACTCGCTGCTGCTGGTAACCATCGAAGATGGGCGCATTGTGCGCGAGGGTGCTGCGATACCAGTGCAGTGAGGGATCGACATAGGAGCCGGTGCCCATGTCGTCCAGCCAGCGCGTGGGACCGTCGGAGAGCATCACGTTGAGACGATCGGGATGTCCGTGGCCGCCGCCGGACGCCCCGTAGTCCAGCGCCACGTAAATGCGCTCCCGCTCGCGACGAAAGACGGCGAGCCCCTGCGCCTCGAGGAGGACTGTGCCTAACGGCGCCGGTGCGAGCGGCGGCAGCGCCGGCCGCGCGAAGAGAAGTGAGCGCCAGCCGAGGTCGGCCCGGGAGAGCGCCGTGCCGGGAAGGTTGCGCTCGACGTCGGCCGCGGTGCGAGAGCGGCCCGTGTCGCCGCGTGGCACCTCGTTCGAGTACAGCCGGAAAAGCACGCCGCGGAGTCGCGGATCGCCGTCGCCCGTCTGGCGCGCGAGACCAAGCTCGCAGAGCTCGGCGAAACGCGGCTGGCGCAGAGAGATCGCGTACTGCGAGTCGCGCCGCGACGGCAGCGTCATGTCCGGAAGCGAGGTGAGAAACGGCGTGACGAATCCTTCCTGAAAGCGCGCCACCAGAGCCGCAGGAAGCGTAGCGCCTAACGCCTCAGCCATCGTCACACCGTACCAGAGGGCGCGATGCGCGAACAGATGATAGTTCTCGCCCTCGTACCAGGTACCGTCCGGGAGCAGCCCATTCTGGAGGTGATAGGCAATGCCGCTCTGGCCAAAGAGCGCGCGCTCGACCTCCGCCCCCCGGCCGAGCAGCCGATTAGCGGCTACTAACGCGGCGGCGTTCCAGACCTGCCGGTTGGACGCGCCTTCGTCGTACGACGCGATGAGCGCAGCGCTCGGCTCGATGATCTGCTCCCGGATCCTGCCGCCGAGCTCCGCGAATCGGCGATCTTGACTCTCGAGGAGGTCGAGGGCGATGCAGAGGTTGAGGAGCCAGATCGACTCGAGGTAGGTGCTGAAGAAGAGCCGCGTCGGACCGAGCACGTTGTCGCGATTCGGGTAGCGCGGATATTGATCGACGTAGCACGTCAGCACGTTTGACGAGAACGACGCTGCGTCCGCGGCGGAGAAGGCGCCGGACGGTTCGGAGCAGCCGAGGGCGGCGAAGAGTGCCCCGTGGACCGCGCGCTCGATGAGCCAGAGCTGATACCAATAGATCCAGAACCGGTGGTGAAGCTCTCCCGTGTAGAACTCGCCGCACACGGGGCAGCGATGGCGATCTGGCGAGAAGGGATCGAAGTCGAGCATCGCACCGTCGCGCGCGCAGCGGCCACCCTCTCGCGAGAGGAGTGCCTTCTCGCTCGGAACGTAGAGCGGCCGCGCGTAAACGGTCGCGAGCTCGCGGGTCAGGCTGTCCGCGAGCGGGGCGAGCTCCGCGTGCGCAACGGCGGCGCGTGCCTGCAGCGCGTCGTCGCTCAGCAGGAGGCTCATCGCGCGGAAGTCACTGTGCGGGATCCGTCGCGCCCACCGCCAACACGCCATGACGCAACGGTCGCGAGCTCGCCTCGGAGATCCATTCGAACGTCGAGCAGCCGCGCCGAGATGCCCTGCACGCCGCGCGAGTGGTAGATCCAGGCTACGGGGAGCTCGCGCGCGAGCTCCCGCTGCAGGGAGAGCCACGCGTCGCGTGTCGCGTCCCCCGAGCGCGCCTCGCGTGTGCGGGAAAAGAGCGAATCGAGTGACGTCGTGTGAAAGTTCGCATAATCGAGCGCGCCGCCTGCCTGACGAGAGTCGAACATCGCGCCGACGTATGACAACGAGAGGTCGCCGGGAATGCCGGCGACGAGCAGATCGAAATCTTTTTGGGGCGCGCGCGCCTCGGTGAGAAAGCGGCCGAGCTCCACCTGCCGGATGCCGAGTCGAATGCCACGGTCCGCGAGGTCCGCCTGAACGAGCTGCTCGAGCGCGTTGTCGCCGCTGCCGACCGTGAGGAGCTGGACGACGAAAGGTTTGCCGTCGCGTGCGCGCACTCCGTTGCTTGCCCGGCGCCAACCCGCGGCGTCGAGCAGCGAATCGGCGCGACGGACATCGTGCTGGGGCGCGGCGTCGAGCGCCAGTGGATTGTCGGGTGGCACCGGTCCGGTGGCGGGCGTGCCGTAGCCCGCGAGCGCGGCCGAGAGGATGCGCGGGCGGTCGATCGCGAGATCGATGGCGTGTCGAACGCGTGGGTCGTCGAAGGGGCGGCGGTGGGTATTGAAGACGAGCCCGACGCTGAACAGCACAGGATACTCGATGACGCGGAGCGACGGGTCGCGCCTAACGAGCGACGCCATCGACGGCGCGATGCCGGCGACGTCCAGGTCGCCGCTGGCGAGACCGGCGAATTTCGTGGTGGCTTCGTCGACGACGACGATCACCACTCCGTCCAGCTTCGGTGGCCCGCCCAAGCTCGCGGGAAAGCGATCGTTGCGGGCAAAGCTCCAGTGGTCACCCGCGCGTCGCTCGACGAAGCGAAACGGCCCGTTGCCCACCGGCGCGAGATTGAACGCCGCCCGGCGCATGTCGCGACGCGGCACGCTCGCGAGTAGATGGCGCGGGAGAATCGGGAGCTCACAAAGCACGAGCGGAAAGCTGAACTGCGGGCGCGAGAAGTGGAGCACCACTGTCGAATCGTCCGGCGCAATCGCCGAATCGACGATGGAGAGCTCGGCGGCGCGGGGATAGCCGGTCGCCGGATCGCGCGCGGCGTCGACCGTGAAGACGACGTCGCTCGCGGTAGTCGGCGCGCTGTCCTGCCAGGCGAGTCCGGCGACGAGGTGAAACGTGAGTGAACGCCGATCGGCTGACCACTCCCACCCCGACGCGGCGTATGGCGACGGCGCGAGGGCGCTGTCGTAGCGAGCCAGGGTGACGAAGAGCAGATAGCGCTGCACCTGGCGTGAGAGCGGGTGCACGGTGACCAACGGGTTGCCGCTCTCGAGATCGGCGCCTGACGCGTAGACGACCGTCCCGCGATCCCGAGCCGGCGCTCCACAGGAGGTAGCGACGAACGCAGCGAGACAGCCGCGCGCGATTGACCCACGCGCCACGCGGGGCATCTTCAACGCGTGACTTCTCCCAGTCGTTTCGGGGCGCGCACCGCCCTCGCTCGTCGCGTCGGCGGCGCGGTGCTGCTGCTCTGGCTCGTGGTCACCATCACCTTCTTACTGGTTCGTCTCGCGCCGGGCGATCCGGCGCAGCTGCTCGTGCCACCGACCGCCTCGGCGAGCGATGCGGCGAGGCTGCGCGGCGAGCTGGGACTCGACCGTCCGCTCGCGGTTCAATATGCACGGTGGATGGGTGACGTGCTGCGAGGGAACCTCGGCGAGAGCTTCGCAACGCGGCGGCCGGTGGGTCGCGTTTTGCGCGAGGCGCTCCCGGTGTCGCTCTGGCTCGGCGGCGGCGCGCTCGTGCTGACTTTTCTCATAGGTGTGCCGGTGGGGATCCTGCAGGCGGCGCGTCGCGGGCGCGCGCTCGATCGCGTGCTGACCGTCGCGGCGACGCTGGTGTACGCAGCCCCGAGCTATTGGCTGGCGCTCGCGCTCGTCGCGGTCTTCACGTACGGTGCGGCGACCTGGGGCCTCCCCGCGGCGATGCGCCTGCCGGCGTTCGGCATGCGCTCACCGGGTATCGAGCTGCACGGGGGCGCGTTCGTCGCCGATCTGGCGCGGCATGCGGTGCTTCCCCTAACGATTCTCGCCGCCATCGGCGCCGCGGGCGTCGCGCGTTATGCGCGGACGAGCGTGGCCGACGTGCTCGCGCAGGAATGGGTGCGCACGGCGCGCGCGAAAGGCTCCTCGCCGCCACGGGTCTATCTGCGGCATGTGCTGGCGAACATCCTGCCGGCGATGGTCGTGCTGTTCGCGCTCTCGTTTCCCGGTGTGGTGGCGGGATCGATCTTCGTCGAGAGTGTGTTCGCCTGGCCGGGCATGGGCCGTCTGATGGTGACGGCCATCTCCGCGCGCGACTATCCGATCGTGCTCGGGGCGACGGTGTGGTACGCGGCGCTCGTGATCTTCGCGAATCTGGCGGCGGATCTCGCTCTTCCCTTGCTCGACCCCCGCCGTGCTGGCTAATGGCGCGGGCTCTGCCCGCATGCGACTGACGCGACTCGAGTGGATCTGTCTCGCCGCGCTGGCGCTGCTCGCGTTAGGCACGATCGCCGTACCGGCGTTCGCTCGGCGCGATCCGCTGGCGATCGGAGACGTTCTCTCGCTCCGGCTCATGCCTCCGTTCGCGACCGACGCACGGGGCGAGTTTCATCTCCTTGGCACGGACCGGTTCGGGCGCGACCTGTTCGTGCGGATGATGCTCGCGGGCCGGCTGTCACTTGCCGTGGGCGTGATCGGCTCGGTGCTCGCGGCGGCGGTCGGCACGATTGTCGGCGCGGTGGCGGCGTGGCGCGGCGGGATGGTGGACGCCCTCTCCATGGCGGCCGCGGATGCACTGCTCGCGATTCCACGACTGGTATTGCTTCTCGTCTGCGCCGCACTCTGGCAACCCGGCTTGGCGACGGTGGTAGTCGTGCTCATCGCGACGGGCTGGATGGGCGTCGCGCGGCTCGTACGCGGCGAGGTGCTCGGCGTCCGCGCGCAACCCTACGTCGACGCGGCAACGGCACTCGGCGCGCGGCCCTGGCGGGTGCTGCTGCGGCATGCGCTGCCTAACGCGTTAGGACCGGCGATCGTGGCGACGACGCTCGGCGTCGGAAACGCGATTCTCCTCGAGAGCGGGCTGTCGTTTCTCGGCCTGGGAATTCAGCCGCCGCAGCCGAGCTGGGGAAACATGATTGCCGGCGGTCGTGACCTGATCGTCGCCGCGCCCTGGGTGGCGATCGCGCCGGGGCTCGCTCTGATTGCGACGGTGCTCGCGTGTACGCTGCTCGGAGACAGCCTGCGGGATCGTTTGGCCGGCGAAAGCGGCGCGACGCTTCGCGATCGCGTTTGAGCTGCCGGCAACGAAAAGCAGATCCCTCCCGTTCGTCGCTGGCGCTCCTCAGGGCAGGCGCTTCGCTCGGGATGACAGAGTGGGTGCCTAACGAAGGAGAATCGTCACCACGGCGCGCGGCGCGGCCTGAAAGTGGACCGAGTTGCGTTGTGCGGTCAGAGACTCGAGAGGAGTCTGATCCAGGCGGGCGAGACGCGCTTCGCGGATCGGGATGCCGAATTGCCAGCGGCCATCCACTGGCTCGTCGCGCAGATTCACACACCGGGCGACAATCCACTCACCGTCCTCGGACTCCTTGAGCGTCGAGAAGGCGAGCCCCTTCCCTTCGAGCTCCACACCTGCGAGAGGTTGCGGAACCTGGAGGGCCGAGCGCAAGGTGCGGCCCTCGAGCGGCAGCAGGACGTCATCGGCGGTTCGCTCGACGAGATCGATCGTGTCTGCGTCGCGGCCGCCGTGCAGGAGCAGCGCGAGACGCGCCGCGAAGGGTCCGATCGATTGCGCTCGCGGCGTCGGTGCCGGCCAGCCGGCGTGGCCGGGTCGTTCGGGGAGATCATTTCGCGACAGCGCTCCGACGGCGCGTAGCAGCGTGACGAACAGCTCGCCGCGATCGGTCGCCTCATACTCGGCCAGGCCGTCGCTGAAGAGCGTCGCGCCCGCAGTTGGGGCGAAGAGCGAGACATACCGATGGAGCGGCGCCGTTGGGAGCGGCCGCTCGTCGCGCATGTCTTCGTCCGGCACTTCGAGGCGAACGCGATGGACGGGTCCGAAGGCGGCGTCTGCCCAGACAGCAGCGGATGTCACGTTGGTGCGAATGCCGACGCGCAGGCGATGGTTCCGTCCGCGATTCGTTCCTCGCATGTACACGCGGACGAGCGGTGATTCGGCGACGATCATGAGTCCGATCTCGAGCTGGCTCACACGCGAGGGCGAGTGCCGGAGGTGCCATCGCATGCGAAGCTCACCGATCAAGGGACCCTTGTGCACTACTCTCGTTTCGACGAGCTCCGGCAGAGCCCCACCAGACCGAATCGACGGCGTGTAGAGATCGCCACGGTCGACGCGATCTTCGATCGCGATGAGATCGTCGATGCGCCGCCCGCCCTGCGAGAGCTCCACCGACACGTGCCCCTCCGCGGCAACGGCAAGCCTAACGATGCCGTTGTCGATGCCGGCTTCGTCGGCGCGTACCGGGCGCGGCGACGCGGAATCGGAGCTCGCGCCCGCGCCTAACGGGTACGGAGTGACCCCGTAGCCGGCGACAGGTGGAATCCAGGCCGCGGCGCGGGTGACGGAGACGAGATCCTTGTCGGGATAGTGGCGCGGCGATTCCACGAGACCGTATCCGACTCGACGATGCAAAACCTGGAATGCCGACGCGCCCTCGAGACGTGGAGGGCTCGTCGTTTCAGCGACGCGGCGCACCTGCGCGGTTGCTGATCCGGGGCCGACCGGGACGTCGGCCAGGAACTGCTCGATCTCAACAATTGCCACGCCGCCGCGCGCGCGCGGAGCGCGATTGCGGACGAGCACGACTGATCGCCAATTGTCGCGTGCGTTTCGCGCTGCCGCGGGATCATGGCCGACGAGATCCGCGATTGCATCGTCCCGGATGCCATTCGCCTGGACGATTGCGTCGCCGACGCGGAGGTCCATCGCTTCCGCGACCTCGTCGATGGAGCAGCCGCAGAGCGTGTCGTGCGGATGCGCCTGGAGCAGCGTACGCCACGCGGCAACCAGCACCGGAAGCCGTGAGGTCCGGCCCCGCTGTCGCGCGAGCGCAGCCCATGGCTCGGCATCGCGAAGCAGCGCGCGCTCGGCGTGCGCATTCGCGCGCTTCTGCGCGGCGCGCGACGCGAAGGTGCCCTGGAGTGCCCAGGTGTACCCGTAGGAGTCGCGCAGCTCACCGCGGATCGCCGGAAGTTCCCAGGCGGCGGTCGCGGTGAGCACGTGCTTCACGAAGCCAGTAAGGGAGCTCGCCCGCACCGTGTCGCCGGCGTGCTTTGCGGCTTTCCTGAGGGCGCGGACGGCCTCGTGCTGCTTCTCCTGGCGCGCATGATGATCGGCGCCGTTAGGCAGGAGAACCACGCTCGTCGCCGACCGCGGCGAGAGCTCGTCGCGCATCCGGCTCCAACGTTCCTCCGCGAGCGCGGGCGCGACGGGCAGCGCCGACGCGTACTCGTAGCCGCTGGCCGGCAGATGATAGAGGATCACACTCTCGCCGCTGTCTGCCTGCCACCGCACCGTGTCGGACGCGGGCCAGCGTCGCCCGCCGAAGCCACGCCAGACGATCGCGACGGGCAGCTGGAAGCCAGCGGCGATGGTCGGCAATGCCGCGGGATGACCGAAGGAATCGGGGCAGTAGAGCACCAGCGGCGACGACGCTCGCAGGCGACGAAGAACGCGCCGGCCGAGCAGGAGATTCCGCACGAGCGCTTCGGCGCTCGGAATGAGCTCGTCGGCGAGGACGTACCAGGGACCGGCCTCGAGACGACCCGCGTGCAACAGCTTGGAGAGCTCGGCGGCGCGCTCGGGCCGCACTTCCAGGTAATCCTCGAGCACGATGCCCTGCCCGTCGAGCAGGAAGCTCTCGCCCTCCGCCGGCGGATGATCGAGCAGCTCGTCGACGAGCCCGATGAGACGCTGGCGGAATCGAACGAATGGGTGATACCACTCGCGATCCCAGTGCGTGTGCGCGACGACGTGAGCGGTGAGCAAGATCGGGTATCGGCGATCGGGAAAAACAAAAGGCCGCGGCGAAGTTCGCCGCGGCCTCCGTGTCGACGCAAGTACAGCGGGCTATCTGCTCAGACGACGGGCCGGCGACCAGTCACGAGACGATAGACGATCACGATGAGCGCGATCACGAGCAGCAGATGGATGAGTCCTCCGCCGACGTGAAACGCCAGAAAGCCGAGTGCCCACAGAATGAGCAGGATGACGGCGAGTGTCCACAGCATGACTGGTTCCTCAATTGACTGGTTTAGCCGCGAGCGACGCTGCTTGCCTACGACGCCGCGCTGTTGAGCAACACTCGTACCGAACTAGACCGTCATCGCGGAGTGCGCGGCCTGGAATCGCCCAGCTCGAGGGCGTGTTGCACGTCGCCCTCGGAATCAGATGTCGCCGGATAGGTGACCTCACCATCCTGGACGACGGAGAAACGCGTGAGGACGTGCTCGGAGACACCGGCATCCAGAATGTGCTCAACTCGGACACCGCGGGCGGTAAGGGCATCGCTCACGAGCGTGCGATGGCAGCGCCAGGGCACGGCCTCCGAGCACATGATGACGGTGCGCTTCGCGGCGCCGAGCTCGATCAGCTCGTCGAGGGCAGCGCGGAATTCGGGGGTACGCATGTATTCGGCGTAGGCGCGAAAGCTGTCGTTGCGCCAGGCGGAGGGCGGCGAATCGGGCGGCAGGCGGCGCCGGCCGCCTAACGACGGCCGATGGAGGTACTCGATGCCGGCCACCGGCAGCTCGCCCGCGAGCGCGTCACGATTGAAGTGCGGATAGCGCCGCGAGCCGGGGAAGGCGCGAATGTCGACCAGCCGCGCGATCCGTGATCGCGCGAGGAGCCCGAGGAACTCCGCGATCGGGCGCGTCGAATGCCCGATCGTGAAGATCGTCACGGAATCGGAGGACCGCCCGCCGGCGGAGCGGCCTCGCCGCGCACGCGCTCGATACCGACGGGCCGGTCGACCGAGATCGGCCGGTCGTGCAACGCGTCCTTCGCGATGTGATACGTCTGGCGAGCGAGCAGCACGCGCGACGCCCTCACGTCGTGTCCGACGTCGATGAGCAGATGCGCAAGATCGCCCGTGCCCCAGAGGACGCCAGCGATGACGATCAGCCGACTGATCTCCCCAAGGAGGGTCGGGATGGCCGCCGCGCCCTGTGCGTACAGACCGGTCGCCACCTCGGCGATCGCGAGCAGCAGCACGATGATCGCCATGAACCGGAAAAGCTTCGATAGATATCGAAGACCCGTGTACGGCTCGATGTCGGTAGCGCGAATGCCAGCGATGATCGCGCCCTCCTCATGATGTTCCGCGGGCTTGCCGTTCCCGCGTGTGCTGACGCTGCCGGTCTCTTCCATTTCCTCGGCCAGGTCAGAATTTCTCCGATGCTCTGCGATCATCATCCTCCTCCAGGTCCTCCAGTCCACCGCGCCCGATAGCCCCGTGTATCGATGTGAATGAAAGGTCCGTGCCCGGGCCCGGCTGGATAGATGCCTGCCCCACCGACGAGCTCGGGATGGGCAGCCTCCACACGATCTACAGCGGCCTCGATGACCTTGCTGTCTCTGATTGTTACATGACCGTCATGGTCGAGGTCGTCCATGACGCCGTCGTGGTTGCTGTCGATGTAGAGATCGGAGGCGTCGCCGTACATGTGACGGCTGAGTGCGGCACGCCCCTGCGTATTGCCACCGCCAGCGTTGTACTGCGGACTCCGGAAGCCGCTCATCACCTTTACGCCGGTGACGTCAACCCCGTGAGCGGTGAGATCTTGCAAGACGAGCTCGAGCTTGTCGACAAGCCTGAGCTGGAGGACGAGGTATTTGGGCCAGACGTTCGGCTGATCGTGGGTGAGAAAATCCTGGAGCCGGAAGTGCTCCGAGACGTAGGTGTCCTCGGTCTCCCGGGTCACCTGGATGAAGCCGGACGGATTCGCGTAGCTCGACGAGGGCGCTTTCTTGGGACCGACGCGACTGCTCTTCGCCCGTTCTGCCGGCCAGTTTCCGATGTAGTAGAGGCCGATCTTACCCTTGTTCTTTGCGCTGAAAGGCAGCTCGGTGATGACGTTGAAGTCGGCAACCGGCTTGATGGCATTGCCGATCGCGAGGGCAACACTCCAGACGCCAGCGCCGTGAGGCTGCGTGTCTGCCGGTGTCACCTCACCACCAACGCTGTAGCGGAGCTCCGCGCCCGGTGGGAGCGAGTCCGGCTCGACGTTCTCCGCCGACGTGTCGATCGCAGCGCGCAGCTTTCCGCTGACGCCGCGCGCACGATCGAACAAGGCGTTGAGGGTCGCGTCCGTGAGATAGGCCGTGCTCGGCGCGCTCGTCGAGGTGAGGGCGCTGGCGATGTTGGCCGCCGCGCGCGCGGCCGCGGTCGCCGGCGAGTCGTCGTCCATCGCGCCCAGTGTTCGAACATGCGAAAGGGACCAGACCCATCCGACCGCGAGCGCGTACAGAACTATGCCGAGGGAGATCTCGAGCCGTCGCTCACCGCGCGGAGAGAGCCCAACACGATACCAGAAACCGGAGGGGGGTACCGGGAGTCGTAATGCGTCCTCGAACGCGCTCGACCACGTCTGGCTGACGGGATGCAGATCATCGTCGCGCGGTTGCGCGTGACGGATCGTAGTTGACCGGTCGTGCGGGGTCGTCGAAGTTCCGTTGCTCACTGCCGCACCATCATCTTCGGTCCATCATGCACTCGATTCTCGACTTCATACACCGGCTTGGCGACGTGCGCGCGCTCGTGGCGTGGGGAGGCTACGTCGGTCTCACGATCATCATCTTCGCCGAGACGGGGCTGCTCGTGGGCTTCTTCCTTCCTGGCGATTCGCTGCTCGTAACGGCGGGCCTGCTCGCGTCGCAGACGCAGCTGTTCGATCTGAACGTGTACGTCCTCGGCGCGCTGCTGTCGGTGGCCTCGATTCTCGGCAACTCCGTTGGCTACTACATCGGCAAGGTCACGGGTCCACGGCTCTTCTCCCGCGAGAATTCGTTCCTGTTCAATCGGAAGCACCTCGAGCGGGCGCACGCCTTTTACGAGCGACATGGTGGAAAGACGATTGTACTCGCGCGATTCATGCCCATCGTCCGGACCTTTGTTCCCGTTGTGGCTGGTATGGGGCAAATGCAATACCGCCGCTACACGCTGTACAACATCATCGGCGGTTTGGCGTGGATCTGGTCGATGTTGTTCGTCGGATATTTTCTGGGCCGCTACATTCCGGGCATCGGCGACCACATCGAGCTCGTGATCCTCGCGGTCATCTTCCTCTCGTTCCTGCCCGGCATCATCGCCTGGCTGCGCAGCCGTGGACGATCGGCGGGGAGGCGAGCGGTATCGGACATCTGAACCAGAGGAGAGTCGAATGCCGTTCACGCTCCCCGCGCTGCCCTACGCGTACGACGCGTTGGAGCCGCACATCGACGCGCGGACGATGGAGATCCATCACACGAAGCACCATCAGGCCTACGTGAACAATCTCAACGCGGCGCTGGAGAAGGCGCCGCAGCTCGAGGGCAAGTCACTGGACGATCTGATGCGGGGCATCAACAGCGTGCCGGAAGCCGTGCGCACCGCAGTGCGCAACAACGGCGGCGGCCACTGGAATCACTCGCAGTTCTGGGAGTGGATGGCGCCGAAGCGCGGCGGCGAGCCCACGGGCCGTCTCGCGGACGCGATCAAGAGCTCCTTCGGCGACTTCGCGAAGTTCAAGGAGCAGTTCGCCGCCGCGGCAGCGGGTCGCTTCGGCTCCGGCTGGGCATGGCTGATCGACGAGGGGAATGGCAAGCTGTCGATCACGAGCACGCCGAATCAGGACAATCCGCTCATGGACGGAAAGAAGGCGCTCCTCGGGCTCGACGTCTGGGAGCACGCGTACTACCTGAAATACCAGAACAAGCGTCCCGACTATGTCGCCGCCTGGTGGAACGTGGTCAACTGGGACGCAGTCGCGAAGAAAATGTAGAGCTCTCGAACGGTAGAGATTCGAACGGTGGAGATCTCGACCGAAGAGCAGTCGATCGGGGGTGCTAGGCGGCACCATGCCAGATTTGGCATGCGAGCACCATTGCGTGTGGCGCGCATCGAAGCGCACATGCCAAATCTGGCATGAAGCCGCCGTGCACCCCCGATCGACTGCTCGTGACTGGCGAAGCGAAGCCCAAGTGACAACCGCTATGGCACCACTTTGTTCTTCGGCTCCAGCCTAACGATCCACAAGCCGCTATTGAGATCGTTGACGTAGGCGAGGTTGTTTTTGACGACGGTGCCCCAAGCCATGGCCATGTTCGGCAGCTTGCCGTCGGACGCGCCGGTGTAGAGGTTCGCGATCTCACGGCCCTGGGCGCGCAGATCGCCCCGCAGCTCGCCGGAGATGTCGAAGGCGTGGAAGCCTGCGTTGTACGCGCCCATGTACAGCGTGTCGCCAGCGATCCAGACGTTGTGGACGCCGCCGAACTCCGGCTCGTACCAGGCGACGCTCTTCGGGTGCTCGATGTCGCTCACGTCGAGGACCTGCAATCGGCCGTGTGCGCGCGTCACCTGACCCTGGAAGAGCGCTTCGGCCGCCGAGTTTCCAAATACCTCATCGGCGATGAAAACATACTTACCGTGTCGCCACGCCGTGTGCGTTCCGCGGATGAAGCCAGGGCCACCCTCGAGCGCGACGTCCTTGTAGAGCGAGTCGAGGTTGTACTTGAATTGTGAGACGAGCACCGGGTGATCGGGCCGGCCGCCCTTCACGCCGTTGCCGACGTCGAGGATGACGAGGCCGTCGTTCCACCACGAGGCGTAGACGAGACCATTCTGCACGTCGATGTCGTGGAGCATCACTCCGGCGGGCGTTTGCCGCGGGCGGAAGCGGCCAACTTCCTTGGGATGCGCCGCGTCCGTGATGTCGACGATGTGCAGCGCGCCCGTGCCGTCATTCGTGAGATAGACGTGCGTGCCGTACTTCTCCTGGGTGTGGATGAACGCCGAGTGGACGCCGGAGGTCACGTCCTGCGTGAACTCGGAGATCGCCTTCGGGTGCAGCGGATCGTGCGTATCGGCGATGACGATGCCGTTCTTGCGATTGTCCGCGCCCTCACGCGTGATGACCATATAGTTGCCATCGGCCGTCGTCATCACGTCATTGATCGTGCGGGCGTTGACGACGATGGAGTCGACGATCGCCGGCGCGGCGGGATTGGAGATGTCGATCGTGTAGACGCGATCGCCACCCAGAACGGTGCCCAGATAGGCAACTTTCCCGTTCGGGTGGATCCAGACCTCGCTCGTGAAGAACGCGGAGCGCGGTACACGGCCGACGACTTTGGCGACGCGCTGCACGTCGCGCGGCGCGATCGTCACGACGGCGTCGGCGCTGTGTGATCCATACGACGCGGTGACCTGATACGTCCCCGGCTCGTACGCGACGAAGGCTCCCCCGTCATCGATCTCTCCCCTGCCGGGCGAGAAGAGCCACGTGGGCGACAAGCCACTGATCTCCTTGCCGCCGCGGTCCTTTACCGTGGCGCGAAAGCGCACCACGTCGCCGGTGCGCGCCTGCGTCGTCGATGGCGTGATCTCCACCTCACCGACGTCAGCGGCGACGACTTCAATTGGCAGCTCGCGCGAAGCCCCGCCGGCCGATGCCGTGAGTGTCGCTCGCCCGGGCGTGAGCGCCGTGAGAATGCCGCCCGTCGCAACGCGCGCCACCTGTGGCGATGACGACCGCCACTCGATGCGATCGTCGCGTCGATCGCCGCCGCGTGACCAGACGGATGCGTCGAGCCTGACGTGTTGACCCGGGAGCAATCGCGTCGGTCGCTGCGTCAACTCGATGCGAGACGCCGGTCCCGGCACCATGCGCACGTCGATGCGCTGAATGACTGGCTTGGCGCCGGGAACGATCGCCGATACCACGACCGGAAACGTTCCGACCGCACCGGCGGTGACGAGACCCGCGCTGTCGACGCGCCCCTCGAACATCGCGCCCGCCTGCTGGAAGAGGATGCGCGCTCCCTCGACGGGTCGTCCGCCGGCATCGAGGGCGCGAGCTCGAAGCCGCAGGGTGTCGCCGACCACAACGGCCGCCGACCCTGGTGTGACGCTCACGCGCGCAATGCTCGGCGCCGACTGCTGAGCGGGCTGCTGGAGAACGAGGAGAAGCGCGAGAAGCGGGGTGGGCATGCGTCGGTCTCCGAGGTGGGGGATAGCGAGCGCCCGAAGCTACGATCGTCGCGCGCGAGACGCTACGGTCGCCGGATTGCCTTTGTGGTGCGGTCCTCGCCGTCTGGCTCGTCCTGGTGCGCACCGGCGACGAGGTCGTCGATTCCGCCGTCGCCGGGCCGATCCTCGCCCGGCGTGCGGTAGGAGCCGGTGGCCGATTGCCTAGCGATGCGGCTGAGCATCGGCGGCGTGATGAGCGTCGTCGCAAGCACCATGAGCATGATGGCGCCAAAGAGACCAGCGTCGATTGCTCCGGTGCTCAGCCCCATCTGGGCGAAGATGAGGCCGACCTCACCGCGAGGGACCATTGCGGCGCCGACGAGGAGCTTTCGGCCGCGGAACCACCAGGGAACGTACCCCGCCGCGATCTTCCCGATGATACCGCAGACGGTGAGCGCGAGCCCGATGCCTAACGATCGCGGATTGGCCAGCGCGCGAAGGTCGACTGCCGCGCCCACCGTCGCGAAGAAGATCGGCACGAAAAAATGGCCGATCGTCGTCGTCGAGCGCTCGATCTCCTGCTTCTGTGGAAGAACGAAGAGCACGAGACCGGCCGCGAAGGCCCCGATGATCAGCGCCGAGCCGGAGAGCTTCGCGAGCACGGCCAGCGCGAACGCGAACGCCAGCCCGAACACGCCGAGCGCGCCCGCCATGCGGATGCGGTCGATGACGCGAAACGCGGGCGGCGCGATGCGCATGCCGATAACGACCGCGCCGACAAAGAAGAGCACCGCGACCGCGCTGATGCGCGCAACGTGGCCGACGCCGACGGACGCACCGCTCACGACGTCGGCGACGACGGCGAGGATCACGAGACCGACGATGTCATCGAGTACGGCGGCGCCGAGCACGACCTGCCCCTCCTGGGTCTCGAGCCGGCCGAGATCGGAGAGGACACGCGCCGAGATCCCAACCGATGTCGCGCAGAGCGCCGCGGCCGCGACGAGCGCGGGCACATGCCCGAGCCCGAAGCCGAGCACACTGCCGATGCCTAACGCGAACGGAAGCGCGACGCCGGCAAGGGCGACCACGGTCGCCGCGCTGCCGACGCTCAGGAGGGAGCGGAGCTCGGTGTGCAGCCCGGTCTCGAAGAGGAGGATGATGACCCCGATCTCCGACATCGCGAAGAGCACGGGGTCGGCGGGATTGACGATGCCGAGCACGGACCCGCCGAGCACCACGCCCGCAATCAGCTCGCCGAGAACGGCCGGCTGCCCGATCCGCTGTGCCAGCTCGCCGAGCAGCTTCGTAGCAACGAAGATCGCCACGAGCGCGCCGAGCAACGAGGCGATCGGGTCGCCAGCGCCGGCGGATGGCGCGGCGAGCACGGTCACTGCGCCGCTTCGCCTTCTAGGTACGTGTATCCCTCGAGGCCGGCGACGTAGTCGGCGATGAACGTGTTCGCTTCCTGCCGCGCGATGTGCTTCGTCGCGTTGACCTTGCGGCGGAAGGTCTGGAGCAGGTCGTTGGCGCGGAACTGAACGTAGTTGAGAACTTCAGTAACGGTGTCCCCGTGCACGAGATCGGTGACCTCGTAGCTGCCGTTGGGGGTGAGCCGCACGTGCACGGCGTTCGTGTCGCCGAAGAGATTGTGGAGATCGCCGAGGATCTCCTGATAGGCGCCTGTGAGAAAGACGGCGAGCATGTAGGGCTCGCCATCCGTGAATTTGTGCAGCTCGAGACTGGGCCGGCCGTTCTTGTCGCCGACGAAGCGGTCGATCTTGCCATCGGAGTCGCAGGTGACGTCCTGGAGCGTGCCGCGGCGAATCGGCTCCTCGGTCAGGCGATGGATCGGCATGATCGGAAAGAGCTGATCGATCGCCCAGCTGTCCGGCAGTGACTGGAAGACGGAGAAGTTGCAGAAGTAGCGGTCGACGAGCGCGGCATCCAAATCCAAGATGATATCCTCGTACTCGTCCCGATTCTTTTCGACCGCCCGCGAGATGGCGTTGATCGTGGCGAAGTAGATCTGCTCCGCCATCGCGCGCCCGCGGAGCGAGAGCACACCCGAGTTGAAAAGCTCGTGCGCGCGCTCCTTGTCGAAGGTGAGATCGTGGTAGATCTCCCGAATGCGGCGCTTTGAGACGTTCTTCCGCGACGCGTCACGATAGTCGGCGACCATCTCGTGGAGCAGCGGATGATCGTCTTCGGTGAGCTCGGGAATCGGCCGCTCCGTGTGAGATTCGACGTCGATCACCTTGAGCAGCAAGAGCGCGTGGTGCGCGGTGAGGGCGCGCCCCGATTCGCTGATGATGTGCGGCATCGGGAAGTCGTGCTCCCGGCATGCCTCGGCAAGCGTATAGACGACGTCGTTGGCGTACTCGCCGAGCGAGTAGTTGACGCTCGCGTCGGAAGTCGAGTTCGTGCCGTCGTAGTCGATGCCGAGCCCGCCGCCGACGTCGAGATGAGTAATATCTAAACCCATCTCGCGCAGCTCGACGTAGAAGCGAGTGATCTCCTGCAAGCCGAGCTTGATAAATCGGATGTCGGTGATCTGCGAGCCGAGATGGAAATGGATCAACTTCAGGATGTCGAGACGGCCGGCGGCGCGGAGCTTCTCGATGGCAGTCACGAGATCCGCGGCGTTCAGGCCGAACTTGGACTTCTCGCCGCCGCTCTCCTTCCAGCGGCCGAAGCCGCGCGAGGCGAGCTTGATGCGGACGCCCGCCGTCGGGATGACCTGCATCTCGTCGGCAACCTGCAGGAGAACATCGATCTCGCTCAGCTGCTCGAGGACGATGAACACCTGGTGGCCGAGCTTCTGGCCCATGAGGGCGAGGCGCATGAACTCCTCGTCCTTGTAGCCGTTGCAGACGATGAGGTGGTCGGTTGCTTCGGAGAGACCGAGGATCGCCTGGAGCTCAGGCTTGCTGCCGCACTCGAGACCGACGCCGTGCGACTTGCCGAACTCGAGGATCTCCTCGATGACGTGGCGCTGCTGATTCACCTTGATCGGATACACGGTCGTGTAGCCGCCCGTGTACTGGAACTCGGTGCGAGCCTCGTCGAAGCGCGTGGTGAGCGCCTCGATGCGCGAGCGGAGGATGTCGGAGAAGCGGAGGAGCACGGGAAGCGCGATCCCCTGCTCTTCCAGATCCATGGCGACGTCGTAGAGGTCGACTTCGTGCTCCGGACGTTCCTTGTTCGGCCGCACGACGACGTGACCGCGCGCATTGATGTCGAAGAAGCCGGCGCCCCAGCCCTCGATGTTGTAGAGCGCGCGCGCGGCGTCGATGTTCCATCCCGCAGGCTGTTCAGCCGCGGCCGACGTGGGTTCTACGATGTGTGTCGCCATGGGCCGTATTATAGCGTACGCGCCGCGCCAAAAACCTCAATCCGAATTGCGCGAATGACTGCCCGAATTTCTCCGATTTGGCGGTAGGACTCCGCTGGCCTCCGTCGACTCTAGTTCTCTTGGTGACCTGCCTCGGGACGCTTTCGGCGGAAAGAAGTCCACCAGTGTGCCGTCACAAAACCGAAGAGCGTACGCAGGCCGTCGGAGCCCTCTCGCCAGATGGAATAATTCGAGCAGTCATTCGCGTCATTCGGATCAGGTCTTCTCCCCTCTACGGAAAAAGAATTTCTACCAGCCACTCCGACCCAGCCCGAGAGTACAGCTCGCGCCGGTGCAGACGACTGGGCATGCCCTGCCAGAACTCGATCCGCTCGGGCGAGAGGCGAAAGCCGGACCAATGCGGCGGACGAGGTACGACTTGGCCCTCGAAGCGGCGCTCGAACTCGGCGACGCGACGCTCGAGCAGTTGCTCCTCCGCGATCGTCCGACTCTGCTGCGACGCCCACGCTCCGATCTGACTGCCGCGCGCTCGTGAGGCAAAATATGCGTCGGCCTCGTCAGCATCGACCGGCATCGCGTGCCCCTCGACGCGCACCTGCATCTCCATCGGCTGCCAGTGAAAGCACATCGCCGCGTGTGGATTGGCGAGGAGCTCGCGTCCTTTCCGGCTCTCGTAGTTCGTGTAAAAGACGAACCCGGCCTCGTCGGCGTGCTTCAGCAGCACCATGCGCACGCTCGGCCGCCCATCGGCGGCCGTCGCAAGCGCAAGAGCCGTGGGTTCCGGCAGCGTCTCGCGCGGGAGCGCGGTCGCCTGCGCGAGAAGCTCGAGAAAGCGCTCGATCGGCTCCGCGAGCGGCGCGGAGCGCTGGATCGAATCGCTCATCCGATCGCGCGCTTGTAGAAGGAGCGCATGCCGAGCATCCAGCCGGCGACGGCCATGACTATGAGCGCGATGGTGACGACGCCGAGGCTCATGTGCGGCGTGTCCGGAGTCATGACGCCGCGCAGTCCTTCGGCGACGTAGACGAGCGGGTTGATCAGGACGAGGTATTTCACCACCGGCACCTTGTCGAGTCCGCGCCAGGGATAGTAGGCGCAGCCGAAGAAGATCATCGGCGCGACGATGACGCTGAACATGAGCCCGATCTGCTGCGGCGAGATCGCGGTGCCGAGCCACATGCCGAGCGAGGAGAACGCGGTTGCCCCGAGGAGCGCGATGACGATGATCGCGCCGGTGTTGGCGAACGAGAGGTTGGGGATCGGACCCATGATGATCCGCGCGATGGGTAGCACGACGATACCGGCGATGAGCGCCTGGATGACAGCCGCCACGATCTTCTCGGCGGCGACGATGCGTGTCGGCACCGGTGCGAGCAGGCGGTCCTCGATCTCCTTCGTCCAGCCGAAGTCCTGCATCATCGGCAGCGCGACGGCCTGGATCGCGGACATCGTTAGGCTGATGGCGAGAATCCCGGGAAGGAGCGCCGCGCGATAGGCCGCGCCAACGAAGCCCATCCGCGGGAGCAGGGCGCCGAAGACGATGATGAAGAGCAGCGGCTGCATGATCGTGCGGACGAGAAAAAAGGGCAGCTCCTTCCGGGCCACGGTGACATCTCGCCGCAACAGCGCGAGGAAGACTTTCGATGGGGCAACCGGACGCTCGCGCGTGGAGCGCGTGAGCGCCTGCGCGGGCAGATCGCGGGCGGCGGTGGTCAATCGAGCTTCCTCCCGGTGAGCGAGACGAAGAGCGTCTCGAGACTGGGCTCGGTGAGCCCGATGTTGCGGACGTGCACGCCGGCGTCTTCCACGAGTTGAATGAGCGGCGAGATGATGCGGCCGCCGCGCTGACTGTACGCGCGAAGCACCGTGCCCTGTGCTTCGGCGCGAAGGACACCGTCCAGAGCCGTGACAGCCGGAACGAGATTCTGCGCGTCAGAGTCGAGCTGGAGCTCGATGAGCGTGCCGCCGGGCGCGCGCTCCTTGAGACGCGCCGGGGTGTCGAGGGCGAGCAGCTTGCCGCGGTCGACGATGCCGATCCGGTCGCAGAGCCGGTCGGCTTCTTCCATGTAATGCGTCGTCATCACGATCGTGCGACCCTGGTTGTGCAGGTCGCGCAGGATCGCCCAGAGATCGAGCCGCGCCTGGGGATCGAGACCCACAGTCGGCTCGTCGAGAAAGAGGACGTCAGGCTCGTGGATCAAGGCGCGCGCGATCATCAAGCGCTGCTGCTGGCCGCCGGAAAGCTGATCGACTTTCGCCTGGGTCTTGTCGGCGATGTCGAGGCGTGTCATCAACTCGCGCGCGCGCTGCTCGGCAACCGAACGCGCGATGCCGAAGTACGCGGCGTGATAGACGAGATTCTCGAGCGCGTTGAGGCTGCGGTCGGGATTCGGCCGCTGCGGCACGACGCCAATGTGCGTTCGGACGCGCACGGCGTCGCTGGCGACATCGACGCCGGAGACACGCGCGGTTCCCGCCGTGGCGACCACGCGCGTCGTGAGAATTCCGATCGTGGTCGTCTTGCCGGCGCCGTTAGGCCCCAACAGGCCGAAAAATTCGCCTTCGCTGATGTCGAGATCGAGCGCCTGGAGCGCAACGACCTCGCCCGTCGGCGGCGGCGCGCCGGGCGGCATTCCCGGCGGGCCCGCGCGCGGCTTGCCACGGCGCTTGCCGCTGGGCGCGGGATAGACTTTCCGAAGGGCCCGCGT
>JAJKIR010000074.1 GCA_021154325.1 Gemmatimonas sp. | reverse complement strand
GGACTCAATCTCGAGGATCTCGTGAGTGAGGCCAACGCGGGGCTCGTGCGCGCCGCGGACAAATATGACCCCGACGTCGGGGTGAACTTCATCAGCTACGCCGTGTGGTGGATTCGCCAGGCGCTTTCCTCGGCGGTCACGAAGCACGGCCATGCCGTGCGCGTGCCTCTGGGACGCGCGACGGACGTGACGCGGATCGCGCGGGCGCAGCATGTCCTGCGCGACAAGCTGGGTCGTGAGCCAAGCGACGAGGAAGTGGCGCAGATCGCGGAGTTGGAGGTGGAGCTCGTGCGCAGCATTCGCGCGCTCTCCCAGCCGACGTACTCGTTCGACGAGCCAGTTGCCGGTCGTCGCGGGGATCCGTCGCGGCTCACCCTCGCCGACGTCATCGCCGTGGAGCCTGCGGACGATGCGGCGAGCACCGGTCCGTCGCTGGAAAATGAATCGCGTCGCGCAGCGCTCGATCGGGCGATGGACGTCCTTAGCCCGCGCGAGCGGCAGGTGCTCGTGATGTACTACGGGCTCGGCGGCGATGAGCCGATGACGCTGAAGCAGATCGGCACCGCGTTCGGCGTGAGCCGGGAGCGCGTGCGGCAGTTGCGTGAGCGCGCATTGGGGCGGTTGCGGAGCGAGAAAGCGCGGCAGCTGTTCCAGGAGTCCGCGGCGTGATCGCCGCGGCCGAGGTCGAGCCCCTCACTGTCTCCGACGGTGAGGCGCTCGACGCGTACTCGCGCGCCGTCGTTGGCGCGGTGGAGAAAGTCGGACCGGCGGTGGTGCATCTCGAGGTCAGCGGCGTCGCGGTGCCTTCCGGCCGTGGGGGACGCGCACCCGCCGACACCAAAGGCACCGGATCGGGCTTCTTCTTCACGCCCGATGGCTTTCTGCTCACCAACAGCCACGTCGTTCATGGTGCGCGCGAGGTGCGTGCGACGTTCGTCGATGGAGCGACGCACTTGGCGTATCCCGTCGGCGACGACCCGTCGACCGACCTGGCGGTGCTCAAAGTCGATCATGCGGCGCCGGCATTTGCGGCGCTGGGCGACGCCGCGCGCATCCGCCAGGGCCAGCTGGTGATCGCTATCGGGAACCCGTTAGGCTTTCAGGCGACGGTCACCGCCGGCGTCGTCAGCGCGTTAGGCAGGACGATGCGCTCGCAATCGGGTCGGCTCATCGACGGGGTGATTCAGACCGATGCGGCGTTGAATCCGGGAAATTCCGGCGGACCGCTGGTGAACGCGCGCGCCGAAGTCGTGGGCGTGAATACGGCGATCATCGCCGGCGCGCAGGGGATCTGCTTCGCGGTTCCGGCAAACACGGCGCAATTCGTCGCGTCGCGCCTGATTCGCGACGGTCGCGTGCGGCGAAGCTACATTGGTGTCGTGGGGCAGACGATCGCGCTCACTCGGCGGCACGCACAACGATTCCATCTCGCCGTGCAGGGCGGTGTGCTCGTCACCGATGTCGCCCCAAACGGGCCGGCGGCGCGAGCGGGACTGCGGCCGCGGGACATCATCATCGGTCTCGAGACCGGGGTCGTCGGCAGCGTCGACGATCTGCAGCGGCAGCTCACCGAGGAGTTGATCGGACGCGATGCCGAGCTGTCGATCCTGCGCGCGGGAACGCAGCAGATATTGCGCGTGCGCCCGGCGGAAATCGACATGGCGTAAGCGTCAGGCGCGCTTCGCCTCGGTTGCACTGGCGCGGCCCAGGAGTGCGAGCAGCTCGCAATCAGACAACGCGTCCCACGCGTCTGGAATCGGACCGACGCGGCGCCAATCATTGCCGCTCTGGAACGCGAGCCATCCCTTGCGAAATTCCGGCTCGACGGAGACGCGCGCCTCGCTCTTCTGGCGACGGTCCCCATCCACGCGATTGCCGCGACGCCGCTCGCGACCGGCGCGCCGGTCGATGATGGTAGGTCGTGTATCCCACACGTCCCACCACCGTCCCGTTTCGTCCTGCACTCTACGATGAGCCATCCTGGCGTACTCCTTCGCGCGTGGATGAGCACGCGCGATGATGTTTCGGGGGTCCTGTCGCTGGAAGTTTTGGGCCGCGGCGGCGGCGGCGGTTCAACCGGACGAATGCGTGATGCGCGTCACGAAGTCAAGCCGCGACGGCGCCGACCTCGCCACTCGAGCCAGAAGGCGAAGAGTGTCAGGACGACGAGCCGCGCCGCAATCCATTGCTGATCGATCGCGAAGGCGAGGTCGTAGCTGCTGACTGCCGGAATTCCGGCCGCGGCGAGGACACTGTCACGCCAGATTTCGCCGCCGGTGCGCAGCGCCTCGGGGGCGTGATAGCGCTGCTCCACATTAGTGGTCGAGTCGCTCAGGCTTCTGCGAGCGGCCGAATCGCCTGCAATGGCCCGAGCGGCGAGCTCCCGCATGCGATCGCCCGTGAGCAACGGACGCGGTGGCGCATAGATCGCCGCGAAAGGGACCAGCCAGTCGATCGTGTCAACGACGATCGAAGGTGCGAGGCCCGAAACGGCGGCGTAGCGAGTGGTCGTGCGGATCGCCCGGGCGCGCCAAGGCGGAAAGATCACCGCGAGCAGGGCAACGGGCGCGATGACGAGCAGAATCAGCCGTCGGTGCCGAGGCACTCGTGCTCAGGAAGATGATGTTTGGCGCGTGGCAATCCGAGCGGCGTCGAAGCAGAGGGGCTTCGTCTCCTCTTCCGGGGCGCGTGCCTCGGCCGGCACAACCGAAGGCGGCACACCAACCCAGACGATGCAGCGCCGTGCCGGCAGCCGATCGTGCGTCGCGAGGCCCCACCAGCTCCGTTGATCGGGGCTGAAGATCTCGACGTGCACGCCGTCTGGCAGGCGCACGGTCGGCAGCGACCGGAGCGACGCGGTGTATCGCGTGGAGTCGTAATAGAAGCCTTCCTCCGCCGTGACGACTCGATCGAGAGCCGATCGGAGCGAGGCTTCGTAACCTCGGCGCTCACTCCCGCCGCGGTAGCGAATCAGGAAGGTGAGCGCGATGAGAAGGAGGAGCACGAGCGCGCCGCCGATGACGTACCGCCCGGAGAGAAATCGGTGGCGCTGCTTGTCGTGCGGCGGCGGCGCCGGCGAGGGCGCGGCTATCGTGACCCCGGAGCCCATCGGTCGCTAGATCGTGTCCGGATGGCGAGGAAGCCTGTCGTCGCGTGCCGGAACGTCGCCGCGGGGAATGCGGCTGGGCTGCGGCTCGCTCGGCCGGTCCGCGTATGCGACCGTGTACACGGAGCCGTCGAGAATGACACGCTCGATCACGCGGTGCGATGCCGGTTGGAGCATGGCGAAACGACGATCGAGAACACGCAGTCGCGCCTGAGAGGCGACGAAGGCGACGGCAAAGACGCCGATGCCGCAGAGCAGGCTGTTCGGCGCGGAGCGGCCCGCGTCAGGCGTGAGCGCGACGGCCATGGAATACAGCCAGACGAAGGCGCACATGGCGAGCAGCGCGTGACCAGCGGAGACCAGCAGGCGATCGCGCATCTGAAGCGCTCCTGAGTATGAACGGTGGTTCGTTAGGCGCGGCCGCGGGCGGCCCCGGATCGTCTGAGCGATGCGCCACATCGTGCGAAGGCAGAGGCCGAGGGCGACGACGAGCGCCGCGTCGGCGACGTTGAAGCTGATCGTGTCGCCGGCCTGTCCGGAGAATGCAATGAAGTCGACGACGCCGTGCGGCGGGATCAGCGCATCGGCGAGGTTCGCCGCGCCGGACCCGACGAGAATGCCGAGAATCGCCGGAGCGCTGTCATCGATCGCGGCGAGCTGACGGCAGATGCGCAGGATGAGGAGCGTGACGATCATCGTGAGCACGATCGTCAGCGGCAGCTCGAGCCCGGCGCCTGCCGTCCCCCCCGCCAGGTGAGTGTTATTGACGACGGCGAGATGCCACCCCGCGCCGAAGGAGCGATCGCTCTCGGCGTCCAGGCTGCGCAGCGCCCACTGCTTCGTCGAGAAGTCGGCGATGAACACGAGGCTCGCGGCCACCGCGAGCCGATCGAAAGGCCCTCGATTCACGAACTCTCGACTCGTTATGGCGTGGGTCGCGCCGCGGCGGCGGGCGAAGCGGTCCGCGGTTGTCCGCGGACGCGAGTGCGAAAGACGAGCGTCGGCCGGGACCGTCCCGCCGCGCGCGCGGTGACATTGAGCGTTCCGGTGTCTGGCGCTGCCTGCCACACCGTACGCGCGACACCGGCGCTATCGGTGGAGGCCTCGGCGGGATTGACGTTGCCCTTCCCTTCGACCTCGAATCGGACCGATACACCCCGCTGCGGGTTGCCGCCGGAGTCGGAGACCTTCACCTCGAGGTTGCCGAACGAGCCCGGCGCAACGACGGAGTCCGGACCGGCGACTGCCGCGAGACTTGGTCGCGTGAATTGCGGGATCACGATGAGCAACAACAGCGCGACGATCACGAGAATGGCAACGGTCTCGAAGATCGAGAAACCGTTTCGAACGGAACCCCTCACAGGATCTCCCCCAAGAGCAGCTATCGAATAACGAACGCGGCTATCAGTGATTAAGGAATGCCGCGCCAATTGCAACAGCCAATTTGCAAGAAGCGCGTCGTTCCGAAATCGCCGATAGCTCGCGTGTCGCTATCGACAGCTGCTTTTAGGCCGTCTCTCGCTCGCGGAGCTTGGACGTTCTCGCACCCGTTTCTCCCGCGTGACCGGGGCTGAACGTGACCTTGATGCCGCCGAAGCGCAGCTCGGCGGCGCCATGAATGATCTCCTCGCCGTCGATGCGGCGGCCGTCGACGAAGGTTCCGTTCGTGGATGCGAGATCGATCAGGTGCCAGACCGCTCCCCGGCGAAGGAGGGTGGCGTGCGCGCCGGAAACGCTATCGTCGGCGAGGCGGACATCGTTCTCGGCGCTGCGGCCGATGTGGATGACAGGCCGCTCGACCGGGAATCGTGCTCCCTGCAGTGGTCCGTCGCTCAGAACTTCCATCATTGCCAAGGCGCGGCGGTCGGCTTCATTCGACTCCGAGCGTGTGAGTGGCGCCACGATCTCGAAGCGGAATTCGTGCTCGCCAATCCGGATCACGTCACCTTGGCCAAGCTGTTGCGAGCCGCGAACTTTTGTACCGTTCACGAGCACGCCGTTGGTGCTTCGGTCGGTGATGATGTAGCCGTGGAGGGCGGGCGCAATCAGCGCATGCTGCCGCGATACTGACGTCGCGGGAAGGACGACCTGGCAGACCGGGTCGCGGCCCATGTGTAGACCACTAGGCGGCACGCCGTGAACGGAGCCTTTGCTGAGATCGATGATGCGTGCGCCGAAATCGTCCGGGGTCGTGCTGTCGGGGACCACCGGTGGAATCGCCGAGAGCTGCTCGTCCTCGATCCCGACCTGGGATGCGGTGCTGTCGACGAGGGAGAGCTCGCCGTAGCGGATCCGGCAGTCGCGAACCTCGATCCGGGCGCCGTGCGTCAACTGCCTCGGCTCGGCGCCGAGGATGTATCCCTCGACGCGCACAGGCAGGGTGTTGCCCGTGACTCGGATAGAGGCAGGGGTGCCGGGAATGACGGTGATGATCGCGAACGGTGGTAGGCCGGTGAGCGCGGGCGCATTGACCGACCCGGCTCCTCGTCCTCCAAGCATGTTCTCGCCTATTCGGAGCGGATAGCGCTCCCGCGCGATGACCAGGAACGACATGTAGTCTCGAATGGTGACGACGCAAACACCCCGCGCCAGGGCGACCCACGCGAGGTGCCCCGATGTGAGACGAGCCGTTACCGATTTCGTGACGGCCTCTACCAAGGCACCGTCATTAAGTGGCGATCCTCGTGTCGACGCGAGCGCCCCAGCCGGACACCATGATCACTCCTACGGTTCCCACACCCGCCGTCCCCATCACGGGCCCCACCCGAATCGCTCCGATTGCTTCCTCGGAGCGGCGCGAGGCGGCCAAGACGTGGCGCGGTCGAACGCGATTCATCGCGGGCGACGCGGTATGGGGTGCGGCGATGTCCGCGATCCTGATCCTCGTGGTGGGAGCGTTGACGCTCGCGACATCGCAGCCATGGCTGTTCGCGGCCCTCGGCCCGAGCGCCGTGGTGATCGCGAGCTCTCCGGGGCAACCGTCGTCGCGGTTTCACAGCGTCGTCGTCGGCCACCTCTCAGCGCTGCTCTGCGCGTGGCTGGTGGTTGTCCTCGTCGGTGCATCCGGCACGGGGATGTCGAGCGACACCGTCGGTGTCGCACGGGTGTGGGCGAGCGCGATGGCCGTCGCGGTCACGACGCTCGTGCAGCCTTCTCTGCGCGCGTACCATCCGCCGTCCGCCGCGACCGCCTTGCTCATCACACTCGGCATGTACCATCTCACCTGGAAGAGCTCCCTCAGCATGATGGGCGGCGTCGTAATCGTCGCGCTCATGGGCGAGTGGTTCCAGCGCATTCGGCTCAAGGACGAGCCGGCCCGCCGATGACGACCGCGAGCGCGACGTGACGAGCCGCCAGAACAAGGTGCGACGGAAGCTCGAGGTCACCGACCTCGATCTGGTGCGTTCCGGCCTGGACGACGAATACGAGATCCTCGAGGAGCTCGGCCGCGGCGGCATGGGCATCGTCTACCGGGCGCGCGAGCGGCAGCTCGAGCGCGAGGTAGCGATCAAGGTCCTTCCATTCACGCTCGCCTTCGACAGGGAGCTCGTGGAGCGCTTCCTCCGCGAGGCGAGGACGGCGGCGGCGCTCGAGCACACGAACATCGTGCCGATCTATCGAGTCGGCCGGCGCGGCGACGTGATCTTCTTCGTGATGAAGCTGCTGCGCGGCCAGTCGGTATCGGATCGCCTGAAGGCGAAAGGCCGACTCACCGCGGGCGAGACGCGTCAGGTCATCATCGAGACGGCCGCCGCTCTCGGGTACGCACACCGGCGCGGCGTCGTGCACCGCGACGTGAAGCCGGACAACCTCCGGCACGACGAGGACGGCCGCTGTGTGGTGACGGATTTCGGCATCGCGCGCTCGGCCGGTGCGACTCGCCTCACGACGACGGGGATGTCGGTTGGCACGCCGAAGTACATGAGCCCCGAGCAGGCACGAGCGAAGGACGTGGACGGCCGGAGCGACATCTATAGCCTCGGCATTGTCGGCTACGAGTGCCTAACGGGCAATCCTCCCTTCGATGCGGGCGACGCGCTGGGCACGCTCATGAAGCACATCCAGGCGCCGCTCCCGCGTCCGAGCTTCGACAGCGACTCCGATCGGGCTCTCTACACGGTGATCGAGCGGATGCTCGCGAAGCACCCCGAGGACCGCTTCCGTGACGCGGACGAGCTGATCGCGGCGCTCGGCGGGCGCGAGGTGCACATCGCGACCGGCGAGCATCGGCGCTGGACCGCGCCGGTGGACGTCATTCCGAGCGACGCGAACATGAAGACCGCGCCGATGCCGGCGGCGCGCGACTATGCGTCAGACCGGGGACCGCAGCCATCTCCCGCGCTCGACGCGGCGTTCGACGCGAGCATCCAGATGCTCAAGCGGCAGCGGCCGAAGCTCCGTGAGCTCGGGGCCTCGATCGGCGGCGCGCTGAGCGGGCTCCGTCCCATGGGCGCGGCGATCGCGCGCTCGTTCCGCCGCGCGACAGCGTCGGTACAGCCGGGCGCTCGCACGTTAGGCAGCTTCCTGGGCCGCCATGGTCGGTCAGTGTCGAGGGTGGCGAAACGCATATTGACGTCGCGCGGCTCCACGGTGTCCATGGCCTCGGCGTTCATCATCGCCGTCGCCGTGCTCACATTCACGGCGTTCCGGAGGACTGGCGGCGCCACGCGTAGCGACTCGAGGTGCCCGACGGGCGTCGCCATGGATGGAAAGCGTCCCTTCGGCGTCCTCGTCGACTCCATCGGCAGCACGCCACAGGGGAGCGACCTGAACGTCCGCTACGACGTCTGCGGACTGGCCGAGGGTACGCCGTTCAAGGTGAAGATGTCGATCGTGCGAGACGGAACCCGTCACGCCGCCGATCGCATGACGGCGAACTTCGACGATGCGTCGGCCGGCATCGGCACGCGTCGCGTGCACTCACTGGCAGTGTCGTCGCTCCCAGCGGGAAGCTACCGCCTAACGGTGATCGTCACCGACGAGAAGGGTCGGAAGCGGGACACCGACCTCGCCGTACGCATCAGCGGCAAATAGCCGGGATCACCAGGGCAGCCACCAGAAGCGCTTCTTCTTTTTTGGTGGTGTCGGGCGCGGACGTCCCACGGGCGCCGATGCGGCCACGCGCTTGACGCCGGCGTAATCGACGGAGACGACACGCGTCGACTTCCCGGGAATCGGCGGGAGGAGCAGGCGCGCCGTCGCGGAGTGTGGCGGCAGGAGGGCCGTCGTGGCGGCGCCGACTGCGCCCGTCGCGCGGAGATCGATGCGAACCACCGCGCTCCCGACGAGACGTTCCCCGCGATTCCGCACGGTGACGTCGAATCCGTCGGCGCGTTGGGTGACGCGCGTCTCGAGCTGGGCGCGATCGCGCCACCACTCCGCGATCTCACCGGTGGTCGCGAGCCAGACAGCGGTGTCCGCGGTGATCGCGCGAGCCACACGGGCGAGCGCCGGGACGAGCGCGGGCGCGGCAAGGAGCTGCGAGTGGTAGCTCAGCGCATATAGCCCGCCGAGCGCGCGCAGGCGCGTGTATTCGTCGAGGAAAATTCGCGCCGTGGCCGCGGGATCGTTATGCGCCGCCGCGGCGGCACCGAAGTCGTCGCTGCCGACGCGGCCGATGAGCACGAGGGTATCGTGCCCAACCGGGAGGAGCTCGGGAGACGCGGAGCGTGAGTCGTTCGCGCCGAAGAGATAGCGGCCGCCGACCTCGAGCCACGATTTCATCGTCGCGACGTCGAACTGCTCCTGTGGCGGGCGCAAGCCATTGACGGGGAGGCCGAGGAGCTTCGTGAGGTCATGTTGGGTCGTCTCCAGTCGATCGCGCTGGCTCGACGCCGGCAAGCCACCGAGCAGCCGATGGTTCTCGGTGTGGCTGCCGACCTCGCCGCCCGCGTTGGCGAGATCGTGGGAGAGCTCGTCGTAGCGGCGCGCGATGTCCGACGTGAGAAAGAATGTCGACCGGACGCGCGCCGCACGCAGCGAGTCGAGAGCGTGTTGAGCATTCTCGAAACCGCTCTCGACGTCCTGGGCGATCGCCGCGGCGGCGACGCGGCCTTTTGGCCAGGGCTCGACCGCAGCCATGGGAACGCCCGCTGCCCAGGCGAGGCTGTTTCGCGCGAGGAGGGTGGCGAGCGCTCGGTCCCACGGGAGCCTGACGATGTCGCGAAGCTCGAATCCCCAATACACGACCCGGCCGCGGCCGCGGGACGCGTGGGTCATCGCGACGTCCAGAAGAGGCGCGCCGCCCGCGGGCTCCGGTTGGAGCGCATAGTCCGAGTAGAAGGCGTCACGCCGAGGGAGGCGAAGCGCGACCTGGCGGCCAGGATTGAGATCGATCCGGGAGCCGGGAGGGATGTCGATCGTGAGCGGATTGTCGGCCGGCAGGGTGACGTACGCCATCGGCCGCGACTCGAGCGTATCAGCTCGTGAGGCGCCGGTGACACCGACGATCAGGCCATAGCCGATGGGCCGGCAGCCAGCGTCGTGAATGCCAGTGAGTCCGGTGATCACGACCCCACCGCCGCGCGCCGTGACAGCGTCGATCGCTTCGTACGCCTCCACCGTTAGGCAGGGTGAAGACGGGATGACGAGCACGCGCGCGCCACGGTCGTCCCTCGCGGAAGCTGCGTTGACGACGCGGGTGGTCGCACCGATAGCCGCGGCGGTGGCGCGCCAGTCGGCGACGATCGAATCGAGCGCACCCGGGGTCGTGTAGAAGGACGCGGCAGCGTCATCCCGGAGGATGTCGACGACAAGTGGTGCGGGCAGCTTCGCATCCGCGAGCAGCGACGGCATGCGCTGCACGACTCTCGAACCGGAGAAGCGCGCCGGCTCCGGCCGCATCGCGGCGTCGCCACGGCGCAGCGTCAGCAGCACCGAGACGATGACCACGAGCGACGCCGCGAGGGCGAAGACGAGAGTCGTGGGCCGCGGCTGCTTCACTTCTCGTCCGCAGTGATGCGCTCGAAGTAGGGGGACACGGCGTCGTGTGCCGCGATCTCCTGCCGCGGCCGGCGCGCCTCGCGAAGCTTGTACGCGACGTAACTCCCCACCGCCATCACGATCGTGATGAGGAACGAAACGAGGATGATCGTCGAGAGGAGAAGGTTGAGGGACATTCGATGCAGTTATCGGCTATCAGTCAATAGTTATCAGATACTGCGGAACGAAGCGTTGATTCCTTCACGACCGATTACAGCCTCCCCGCGCGTTCTAGCTTGCCCCACGTCATGCGGACGCGCGCCACTTCCTCGACCGTGGCGAAGAGCTTGGCGACGTCGATCATCGTGATGAAGAAAAACCGATACGCGACCGCGTACGGAATGAGCCGGAGGTCTTCGCCTTCCATGCCGACGGCGTACAGCGCCGCGGCGACGTCGAGCATCGTCAGCAGCGCCCACCAGTAGAACACGCCAGACGCGGCGCCCGCCGAGAGGGCCGCGACCGTGAAGAGCAGGTTCCCGACGACGTTCATCGTCGGCCACACGATCGCCTCGAATAGCATAACGAGAAGCGAGAGCCACACCGCGACGCCGCGCTTCGGAGTACCGAGCCAGGACGCCCGCTTGCGCAGTGCCTGAAGAATGCCGCGCGTCCAGCGATAGCGCTGCTTGACGAGGTCCAGGTAGCGCTCCGGCGCTTCGGTATACGCGATTGCGCGCTCCTCGTAGGCGATGTGCCAGCCGGAGGTGAGCAGCTTGAGCGTGACGTCGGCGTCCTCGGCATAGGTGTCGGTGTCGTACCCGCCGGCACGCAGCAGGGCCTCGCGACGGAACACGCCGATCGGACCGGGAATGATGTTCACGACGCGGAGAAAGCCCTGCGCTCGGCGCACCGTGTTGAGTCCCTCCACGTACTCGAGCGCCTGGAGCTTCGTCCAGAGGTTGTCGCGATTCACGACCTTCACGTTTCCCGCGACGGCTCCGACGCGCGAATCGGAGAAGTGCCGCATCGCGTAACGGAGCGAGTCGGGGTGGAGGCGCGAATCGCCATCCATGCAGAGAACGAACTCCGTCGTCGCGTGCGCGATGCCGACGTTCAATGCACTCGCCTTGCCGCCGTTGCGCTTTCGAAGCACCCGAATCGTGCAGCCGCCGTAGCGCCCGGCGAGCGCGCTCGCGCGCTCGAAGGTGCGGTCGCGCGAGCCATCGTCCACGACGATGACGTGAAACACCGGATACCGCAGCTCGAGGAGGCTGCGCAGCGCGGGTTGGATCACCGCCTCCTCGTCGAAGACGGGGACGATGATCGTCACCGGAGGTTGCGCTGCGTCCTGTGCGTCGCGCCCGCGATTCTCGATGTGCTGCAAATAGCCGAGCCAGAGAAGCAGCACGTACCGCACGATGAGCACGACGAGAAAGGTGAGCACGAACGCGATCGCGATCTGGAGCGCGGGGCTCCTGGTGTCCGACGAGAATCGGAGCGGCGCGCGGAGCGCCAGCACCGCGGCGAGGGCCGCGCAGACGATCGTCGCGACGACCATCGTCAGGTGCGAGCGGGACAGGCGGCGCATGTCAGGGCGCTCTTCGGATCGTGATCGAGGCGCCAACGCGCTGATAGTCTCCGGCGCGTCCACGCCCGTAGCTCACCGCGCCCGCCGCTTCCCATCCATGGGCGCGATACCCGATGTCCGCGCTCGCGCCGAGCTGGAGCGCGCTGCGCCGCGTCATCGGCCCACGAATGACAGCTGGCTCACCAGCTGTGGCCGGGGGAAGGATCGGCGCCTCGTCGCTCGTGGCATAACTCGGCAGGACGCGTGCGGCGAAGGAGAGGCCTCGCGCATGGCGGACGGAGTACTCCAAGCCAGCGGATTGCGCCGAGTAGCGCGACGGATCCCAGTAGATCGTGCTCCGCTGCGCGAAGCCGAGCCCCGTTCCCGAGTAGAGCGCGTACAGATTCCCCCCGATCGGGTAGCGGAGGTAGCTGTCGATCGTTAGGCGGCGGTTGCCGTCGCTGAGCAGCGAGCGCTGAACGCTCACGCCAACGTCGAGCGGTCCCGCGGGCCCGCCGAGAGTAACGGCGGCGTCGCGTTCGATGAGCGGCTGGCCGCCATCGAGCGGAACGAGGGCCTCCGCCGAAAAGAGCGATGGATACGCGGGCGCTCGGGCGAGCTCGAGATCGAGCTGCCACGCGTAGAGCCAGACAGCGAGCCCGCCGCGGGCGACGGCCAGCGTTCCGCCAAGCTCGTGGTACAGGGCGCCGCCCTGAAGCTCGAGGCGCGCGAGCGCAGGCCCGTACGCCACTTCCTGCCAACCGCCGACATTCGCTCCAACGCCGGTCGCGTCGACGCGCCGGGCGGCGGTCCGCTCGGCGAGCTGACGCCACTCCGCGCCTAACGAGAAGCGCGTCGCCGCGGCGACGGCAACCGTGCGACGGAGCGCGAGGGCCGAGTACGCGACCCCGAGATTGTCGGCGGCGGCATCCTCCGTGAGTCGCCAACCCGGATCGTCGCCGACGAGCGGTGCCAGCATAGCGGGGCGCTCCTCGCGATCCATCTGCGCGAGAGCGCCGGCGACGGCGAGGCGCACGTTCGCCGGCGCGCCTTGACGCGCGGCGACGTACATCGAGCGGGCGCCGCGATAGTCACCGCGTTCGCGATAGAGATCACCGAGAAGGAGATACGCCTCGCCACTCGGCTGGAGGCCGACAGACGTCCAGAGGTCGGACTCGGCTCCGGCGCGGTCGCCTAACGCGAGGCGCAGCTGGGCGCGCTCGCGGAGGAGCGTCGCCGAGGGTGACAGCTGGAGGAGCGTGTCGTACTGAGCACGCGCGGCCGCGAGATCGCGCGCGTCGAGGAGCATCGTCGCCAGCGCATGGCGGAGCGCCGTGTCCGCGGGCGCGTCGGCGAGCGCGGCACGAAGACGCTCCGCGGCCCGCGCCCGATCGCCGGCACTCACGTACACGTCCGACATCTCGCGGAGGAGCGTTCCCCGGTCGGGCACGCGGCCAATGCCCGGACGCGCGAGCAGGGTGTCGTAGTGCACGATCGCGAGGCTGAAAAGGTGCTCCCGCGCGAGGGCACGCGCGAGGGCAACACGGTAGGGCGCGTAGTTAGGCTCGGTGGCAACCCATTGCGCGGCATCGACGACGCGGGGATCGTACGCCTCGCGGACGCTGCGAAGGAGCGAGTCGAGTCCGGCGGTATTGGGGCGCTTCGCGATGAGCTGCACCAGCTCGCGCTCCGCTTCGCGCGGCTTGTCACCCCACGCGAGGGCGCGCGCGAGGCCCAGTCGGTACTCGAAGTTCCCGGGCTCGCGCGCGAGGAGAACCCGGAACTCACGCGCGGCTTCGTCGTAGCGTCCCGACTGCAGGAGCACGGTCGCGAGCTCGGCGCGAACGGCGATGGAGCCCGACGACGAGCGCGTCGTGCGGCGCGGTTGCTGCGCGCCGAGCGCCGCGGAGACGCAGAGTCCCAAGCCGAGGAGCGCAAGCCGCGCGACGACTCGCATCGATCAGTTGGCGCGATTGTGCAGCGCGAGAATCTCGCGGTACCGGCTGACCGCGTCCCGGGTGCGGCCCACTTCATTCAGCAGCCGTGCGAGCGAGAGCAGCGACTGCTCGTCGCGCGGGTGGGCGCGCACCCACTGTTCGAGCTCGGTGATAGCGCCCGATCGGTCCCCGCGGCGCGTCAGCTGGAAGACGTGGTCCTGCATCGCCTCACGGGGCGTGCGCTTGCCGTTGCCGCGCGCGCGGAGCTCGGCGATGGTATACTGGCGCGCGTTCCGCTCGCGCCAGAGATGATCCGCCTCCGCATAACGAGCGTAGTCGGCGGCCGTCGGTACCGCGGGCGTTCGCACCTCGGCACGGGGGACCGTGTCGGCGACTGGCCCCGCGCCGGGCGCAGCCGCGACGATCGACACGGAGCTGATGTGCACGAAGGTCGCGACCGCGGCCGCGGTGAGGCCGACGACGGCGAGAAGAAACGCGAGCGCGTACCGCATGGCTCAGCGGACCTCGAGCGGCTCGAACAGCTGGCGAACCGCCGCGCCGTCGCCCGGGAAGGAGGCCATCTCGACACGGAGCGGCGCCGCCCCAACGCCGCGCCGGCCCCGTACGCGCTCGAGGAACGGCGCCGCGTCTCGACGCGCAGCGCCGTGCAGATACACCACGACCGCGTCGTCGGCCGTTGCCGCGAGGTCGCCAGAGCCAACGCGCATGGTGCCGAGCACGAGACTGCCGATGGCGCGCCGGTCGGCGGCGCTGCTCTCCGGAGTCGTCAAGCGGAGCACCGTGAAGGGAACGGCGTCGTCGTGCGCGGACCGCGCCTGGAGCGCGGAGGCAAATCGATCGCGATCGAGGAGATCTCCGGCCGGTGCGATCGTCCGTTGAGTGAGCGACTCATCCTCGTGAACGGCAATGGGCGGGCGCACGAGATGTCCGCGGCGGAGCGCGGTAGCGAGTCGCTGGAGCAGCTCGGGGACGCCCATGTCGCCAGCGAGCACCTCGTCCGCGCCGTCGCGAAGGAGCCGCGCCCGGTCGAGCGAGCGCAGGTTGAACCGACTCACGACGACGATGGGACGACGGCGTTCGGCGTTTCCCCTCACGAGGGCGCGTGCGCGATCGAGAGCGGTGTGGTCGGTCTCGAGCACGAGCGCGGCGTCGTCGGGAAGAGCGCCAGCGGTCGCGACGTCTCTGACGACGACGTCGTGCTGCAGGCGAAGCGCCGCGAGGAGATCGTCGCTGCCGGTGTCGACGACCCGTACGAGCACGATCGGCGCGGGGGCGTCGATGAGCGACTCGTTAGGCGTCGGCGCAAGCGCCCGCGCTGTAGTGGCGATGGGAGCCAACGCCTCGCGAATGGACACGACGTGCATCTGACGCCGTCCATCGGCATCACGGCTGAGACGAAAGACACCGGCGGCATGTTGAACGACCGGCTCGAGGCGGCGGTCGTAGCGCTCGGCGAGATCGTCGGCGTAGGTGAGGAGCGCGGTCGCCTGGCTGCGCTCCACCAGCTCGACGAGCGCCGATGCGGCCAGGGGCGACGGCGAGGCATCGTCCAGGAAAGGCGCGAAGGTGTCGACGACGAGTCGCCGTGGCCGATACCTGGTGACGAGTCCTCGAATCTCGTCGAGAACTCGCTCCGTCGTCCCAGCCTGCGCCACGCGGCGCACGAAGTCCGGCCGATAGCGGAGCGCCACGACACGCTCGGCGCGAAGTGCGCCGGGAAGGTCGATTCCAAGGGACGACGCGTGCGCGAGGAGCTCGGCCCGAGAGGCGTGCGTGAGCATCACCGCAACCTCTCCCCGGTCGAGCGCCTGGGAGACGAACTGAAGTGCACAGGTCGTCTTTCCCGCACCGGCGCCTCCGGTGAGCAGGTAGCTCGATCGCGGGCGGAGGCCACCGCACAGCTCATCCAAGAGAACGATCCCACTTCGAATCATTCGCGCATTTCAGTCATTGCGGCCGGTTCTTTTTTGAGACAAACCGTACGGGTAATGGCCAGCGAGGCAACGGTTTGGCAGACGTGAAGCAAGAGCACACTTCGCGCCGATTCTGGCCCGGCGCGATGGCTTACGACCCCGAACGGGCTCCATTGTGCCGAGGCCGCGCCCGAAGTGGAATCGACCTTGCTCAGCATTATTTATATGCCGAGCAAGGACTTCACAGACGCGTCTGGCATGACGTGGCGCGTGTGGAACACGGTGCCGGTGAGCGGGGCCGTGATCAATCCGGGATTCGAGAAGGGGTGGTTGACCTTCGAATCGGACGCGGGGGCTCTTCGGCGGCTTGCGCCCATTCCGGCGGGGTGGGAAGATCTACAGGCGGGTCGTCTCGTGGAGCTCCTGCAGGCGGCGAAGGAAGTCCCACGTCATACTGGTCCGATTCGTCGGGTGGCGCGGCCCGAGTCTGGGGCCGATGCCTCTGGCCATGGGTGAGCGGCGCCAGTCGTTACATTCCGAGTTTCATTCCTGATTGGGCATGACCGAAGCAATCGTCCCTGAAGAGTTGGCTGCTCGCGTTCGCGAGCTGATCGATCACCACGACCGTGGCGATGTCGCGGAGGCTGCGCGTCGTATCGGGACGCGCGAGTGCGATCTGCGCGCGATCGTGCTTGGTGATTCGAGTCACCCGAGCCTCGCGGCGCTATCCGCGATCGTGAGGGGCTACGACGTCGACACATGGTGGCTGATCTCCGGTGAGCTGGAGCCTGGGTCGAGTCTGCCACCGGAGCGAAGAGTGGGCACTCTCAATCTTCTGTCGGAGCTGGGGACGACGTTGACGATGCAGCGCCGGCTCGGCGGGCAGCGGGGCGTCGAGCTCGACAACAGCGCGGGCCCCTCCGCCTAACGATCGTATCGTTCGGGGCGCTCGCTCGTCCCTCTGATCGCCGGCTCGAGGATCCGGCGGGCTGCGCCACCCGAGTTCCGGGTCCCGGCGAAGCGCACGCAGGCCCGCCCGCGCCGCGATGGGGCGCACCGTCGATTATGATTTCAGCATGAGCTTTCACCCGAATGACGTCGCGCGCCGCGGGCGACAGGCGAGCGTGCTGCTCCTGATCGTCATCGGCTTCCTCCTCAGCGCGTTCTTCCGGACGCAGATTCTCCGCAATCAGCAGTGGGTGTTGCAGTCGGAAGAGAATCGCCTCCGTGAAGTGCCGCTCCCGGCTGCCCGCGGGATCATCTACGACCGAGCGGGCAAGATCATCGCCGAGAACGCGGTGGGGTATTCGGTGTCGCTGCTGCCGAAGTCGGAGGATTCCCTGCGCGCGACGCTGCAGCGGCTGAAGAGCACGATCGAGCTGACCCCTGGCCAGATCGAAGCCGCGGTGCGGCGCTACCGACGCGACCGCGCGCGGCCGGCGGTGATCATCCCCGATGCGTCGTTCGACGTCGTGTCCGTGCTCGAGGAGCATCGGATCGATTTTCCCAGCCTGATCATTCAGTCTGCGCCGAAGCGGTATTACCCGGACTCGAGCGCGGTTGCCGCGTTTGTCGGGTACACGGGCGAAATCAACGAGACCGAGCTGGCGTCGCCGTCAACCCAGGGGTACAAGGCGGGTCAGCAGATCGGCAAGCAGGGGCTCGAGAAGCAGTACGAGGGCGAGCTGCGCGGGCGCGAAGGGAGTCGCTTCGTCGAGGTGGACGCGCGAAACTCGGTGCTGCGCGAGGTGACCGACCGGCAGCTCGATCCGGTCGGTGCGCCGCCGCTCTACACGAACATCGACCTGGACCTGCAGCGTTTCGTCGCGAAGACCTTCGGGGATTCGCTGCAGGGTGGTGTGGTGGCGCTCGTTCCGCAGACGGGTGAGGTGCTGGCGTTGTACAGCGCGCCCAGCTTCGACCCGAACCACTTCATCGGGGGCGTCTCCTCGGAGTACTACGATTCGCTGCGCACCGATCCACGCAAGCCGCTCTACAACAAGGCGCTGCAGGGGACCTATCCACCGGGTTCGACGTGGAAGCTGGCGACGTCGGTGATTGCGCTCCAGAACAACGCCGTCACGTTCAACGAGCACATGCAGCAGCCCTGCACCGGCGGCTACTACTTCGGGAATCGGTACTGGCGCTGCTGGGACAAGAACGGGCACGGCAGCCTCAATCTCGCGGGCGCGATCGCGAAGTCATGCGACGTCTACTTCTATCAGCTCGGCCTGCGACTGCAGGTCTCGCGGCTGGTCGCGGGCGGAGTGAATCTCGGCTTCGCACAGAAGTCGGGGATCGATCTGCCGGAGGAGCGACGACCGAGCTTTCCGCCGACACAGCAGTATTACGACGAGAAGTATCCGGGTGGATGGACGCAGGCAGTGTCGCTCAATCTCGCCATCGGACAGGGAGAGAACTCCCAGACGGTGGTGAACATGGCGCACTTCTACAGCGCGCTGGCGACCGACGGCTATGCGGCGAAGCCCCACGTGGCGAAGATCAAGCCTGAGCGTTCACGACTGCTCAACCTGACGCTCGATCAGATGGCACAGCTGCGGACGGCGCTCGCGAACGTCGCGCAGGCGGGCGGCACAGCGGCTGTCGCGGGCGCGGCGCTCAAGGGAGTGCTGGCGGGAAAGACGGGGACGGCGCAGAGCGGGACGCGCAAGAATGGCGTCGAGCTGAATCACGCGTGGTTCGTGGGCTTCGCTCCCGCGGATCAACCGCAGATCGTCGTTGCCGTGATGCTGGAGTTCGGTGGCCACGGAACGCGCGCCGCGAACATCGCTTCGGCGATCATCGCGCACTATCTGCACTCGAATATCACGTCTACGCTGCAGACGGAGGGGTAGTTGCTGCAAGCAACTACCCCTCCGTCCGCTGCGTAGACGTGATATTCGATCTGCCGTTCGCTGACGCTCACGGCCGATAAGCCTATTTGGAGTCGCGCGCGTTGCTCGCGCGCTCCTGCTCCTCTCGCCTGGATAGAGTTCCTGGTGGCGCGCGTGTCTTCGATGGCCCCTGACGACACTGACAAGGCATTGAAAACACTGACAAAAGAGCGGCAACAACCTTTTTCACGAGAGAGGCGAGAGCGGCAGTCCATGACTCTTCTTACAATTCCCTAGCCTGGCGAGACTCGCTTCGCGACTGGCGCGGACGTGAGCGGGGCCGGCATATTGGGCGCTCTCCCTGAAGGGCCCCCCTCCCTCACCGGTTCCCTCCCAACAGATGCGGTACCCACTTCGTTTCGCCGCCGGCGCGGCGGTCGCGCTTGCTGTCTCCTCCATTGGCGCGAGCGCGCAGCAGCCGGACGGCGGCAAGAGCAAGAAGCCCGATCTCCCGTTGAGCATCGGCCGCCACGTGAACTTCACCACGAGCAAAGCATCGTGGATGTCGCTGGACGTGAGCCCCGACGGTCAGACAATCGTCTTCGATCTCCTCGGCGATCTCTACACGCTGCCAATCGCGGGCGGCACGGCCACGCGCCTAACGACTGGCATGGCGATGGACAACCAGCCGCGATTCAGCCCCGACGGGAAGAAGATCGTCTTCGTGTCGGACCTGAGCGGCGGCGACAATCTCTGGACGCTGTCCCTCGACAAGAAGGACACGGTCCAGATCACGAAGGGCAACGACAACCTGTACGCGTCGCCCGAGTTCACGCCCGACGGGAAGTACATCGTCGCGGCGAAGTCCGGCGGGCTCGGTGGCGCGGCGAAGCTCTGGATCTATCACGTCGATGGTGGATCGGGCGCGGCGCTGGTCCGCGAGCCGGCGGCGCTCAAGGTGACGGGACCAACCGTCAGTCACGACGGCCGCTACGTCTGGTACTCGCGCCGCCAGGGAGATTGGCAGTACAACGCCGTCTTCCCTCAGTATCAGCTCGCGGTGTACGACCGTGAGACGGGAACGAACACGACGATGTCCTCGCGCTATGGCTCGGCCTTCCGGCCGCAGCTCTCGCACGACGGCAAGTGGCTCGTCTACGGCTCGCGGTTCGAGACGAACACCGGGCTCCGCATCCGCAACGTCCAGAGCGGCGTCGAGGACTGGCTCGTGTACCCGATTCAGCGGGACGATCAGGAGTCGCGCTCGCCGCTGGACGTACTGCCGGGCTACGCCTTCACGCCCGACGACAAGGCCATCGTCATGTCCTATGGCGGAGAGATCTGGCGCGTGCCGGTGGACAAGGCGAAGCCGGTGAAGATCCCATTCACCGCCAACGTCTCGCTCGACGTCGGCCCCGAGGTGCGATTCGCGTACAAGGTCGACGATGCGGCGAGCTTCACAGCGCACCAGATCCGCGACGTTGCTCCGTCGCCCGACGGCAAGCGGCTCGCCTTCGTATCGCTGAACCGCGTCTACCTGCTCGATCTTCCGAACGGCACGCCGCGTCGCCTAACGAATCAGGACGTTGGCGAGTACTACCCGACGTGGTCGCCGGACGGGAAGTCGATCGCGTTCGCGACGTGGAATGACAAGGCGGGTGGTCAGATCTTCAAGGCCGCCGTGGACGGCAAGAGCGCGACGCCGCAGCAGCTCACAAAGACATCCGCGCTCTACACGCAGCTCGCGTGGGCGCCGGACGGCAGACGCATCGTTGCCGTGAAGGCGGCCGCGCGCGACATGCAGGAGGCGCTGGGCTTCTTCGGCGGCGGCCTCGGCACGCAGTTCGTCTGGGTGCCGGCGAGCGGTGGTGACATGGTCGTGATTGGGCCGAGCGGAAATCGGGTCCGGCCTCACTTCACGCAGGACACGACGCGCATCTTCGCGTACAGCTTCAACGAGGGACTCGTGTCGATGCGGTGGGACGGCACCGACGTGAAGCCGATCCTCAAGGTCACCGGTCCGCTTCCGCCGCTCGGCACGCTCGACGACGATCATACGACGAGCGCGGACATGCCGATGCCGACGCACTACGAGCTCGAGCAGAATCCGACGCCGCCGCCCGCCCAGATGGTGATGATGGCGCCACGTGGTGATCGCGCCCTGGCGGAGGTCGGCAACGATGTGTACGTCGTAACCGTGCCGTACCTCGGCGGACCAACGCCGACAGTGTCGGTGGCGAACCCGGCCAGCGCGGCATTCCCCGCGCGTCGTCTCACGGATATCGGCGGCGAGTTCTCGACCTGGAGCGCCGACGGGAAGATGGTGCACTGGGCGATCGGCAATGCGTTCGTCTCGTTCGATCTCGATCGCGCAAAGCAGGTGGACGACAGCATCGCGGCGGCAAAGAAGGCGCGCGGCGACAGCACGCCAGCGACACCGGCCGCGAAGTCGGACAGCACGAAGCCGGATTCGACGAAGAAGGCGCCGGCCCCCACGGGATACAAGCCCGTTGAGCGTCGCATAACGATTCCGGTGTCTCGTGACCTGCCTCAGGGCGACGCGGTACTTCGCGGCGCTCGCGTCGTGACGATGAAAGGAAAGGAGGTCCTGGAGGACGCGGACATCGTCATCCACAACAATCGCATCACCGCCGTCGGGAAGCGCGGCTCGGTGACCGTGCCTAACGGCGCGCAGGTCATCGACGTCGCGGGCAAGACGATCCTGCCTGGCTTCGTTGACACGCATTATCACCCGCAGTGGCTGATTCCGGACGTGCACACGGCGCAGGTGTGGCAGTACCTGGCGCAGCTCGCGTACGGTGTCACCACGACGCGCGATCCGCAGACGGCGACCACCGACGTTCTCACTTACGAGGACGAGGTCGAGGCGGGCCACATGGTCGGCCCCCGCATCTACTCGACGGGTCCCGGGGTCTTCTCGGGCGAGAACCTCAAGGATCTCGACCAGACGCGGAACGTCCTCAAGCGGTACGCGACGTACTACGATACGAAAACGCTCAAGATGTACATGACGGGCAACCGCCAGCAGCGGCAGTGGGTAATCATGGCGGCGAAGGAGCTGGGCCTGATGCCGACGACTGAGGGCGGCCTGGACTTCAAGCTCAACATGACGCACGCCATCGATGGCTACGCCGGCATCGAGCACGCGCTGCCGATCGCGCCGCTGTACGAGGATGTGGTCGAGCTGTTCAAGCAGACGGGCGTGACGAACTCACCGACGCTCATTGTCTCGTACGGCGGGCCGTTCGGCGAGAATTACTGGTATACGCATGAGAATGTGCACGGCGACGCGAAGCTCCGCCGTTTCACGCCCGAGGCAGAGCTGGATGCGAAGACGCGGCGGCGTGGCACGGGATCGGGCGGCAGCCCCGGGCCCGGCGGGTGGTTCATGGACGAGGAGTACGCGTTCCCACTCCACGCGCAGTTCGCGAAGAAGGTCGTGGAGGCAGGCGGCCGGATCGGGATCGGCAGCCATGGCCAGCTCCAGGGCCTAGGCTATCAGTGGGAGATGTGGATGATGGCGTCGGGCGGCATGTCGAACCACGACGTGCTGCGCACCGCCACGATTCTCGGCGCCGAGGGAATCGGCATGAGCGGTGATCTCGGCTCGATCGAGGGCGGGAAGCTCGCCGATCTGGTGGTGCTCGACAAGAATCCGCTCGAGAACATCAGGAACACGAACACGATTCGTTACGTGATGAAGAACGGGCGCCTGTATGACGGCAACACGCTGGACGAGGTGTACCCGAGCAAGCGTGCGATGCAGCATTTCGTCTGGCAGGATGGGGCGCCAGAGGCGGTAACGGGAACGCCTTAAGGGCAGCTATCAGTTATCAGTAAATAGTTATCAGGGAGTTCGGAACGAAGCGTTGCGTGAGAGGAGCGGGAGTGCGCGCGAACAGCGCGCACGACTTCAGATCGACTGGATCCGCTGTGAGCGCCAGCGCACAGCGGATCCTTCGCTGCGCTTAGGATGACAACACATCAACGCTTCGTTCCTTGCTAGCTGATAACTATTGACCGATAGCTGATAACTCTCAGAACGCGACACCGACCGTGATCGGAAACATCACCTGGTTCGTGTTGCTAAAGACGTTGCGGTAGCGGCCTTCGAAATAGACGGTGAAGCCGCTGAGAGGGAGATAGTATCCGAGGCCGGCGTTGAGGCCGAAATTCCAGTCGGTTGAAGTCTCGCCAGCGCCGAGGAAGAACTGGACGTCCGTGTCCTTCGTGCCGAAGTACCCGACGCCTCCCGTGAGATAGAGGCCTCCATTCGTCGAGGCCGTGCCGAGGTTGTACATCCCGTCGAGCGCGAATCCGTAGATGCGGTGCTTCGCACCCTGCGCGATGTTGTCTTTCCAGGGCAGCTCGGTGAAGCTCCCTTCGACCCGGAAGCTGATTGGGGCGAGCGGCTGATGCATGCCGAGCGTCGCGGCGATCGTGTAGCCGGAGCTCGTGGCGTTGGCGAGATCGCTGACGGGAATCACGAGCCCTGCGTTTGCACCGATCGAGTACGATGACGAGGAGCCCTGTGCGCCGGCCGTGGTCGCCGCGACGAGCAGCGCCGCGGCGGCGGCCCCTACGATGCGGACGGCGCGTGAGCGGATGGTGCTTGCGTGCATGGTGAGATCTCCGATGTTGAGTTGAGCGTCTGCTCAATAGAACAAAAAGCCGGGAGTCGGAAAACCAGGCGTCCTGCCGTGCCTGGTTGCCGACTCCCGTTCGATTTTCGTGCCTGACCGGCGATCTCAGCCGACGTGCAGCTTTAGTCCTCGCGGTTGCCGAGCGTCACGGTCATCTGATGACGGCGGCGGAGCAGCTCGACCCGCACGGGCTGATGGGAATCGTGCGCATCGCGCAGGCGACTGGGTGAAACCGGCGCTCCGTCGACGGTGAGGATGACGTCGCCGTTGCGGATCGGCGACCATGCGGCATCCGCCTGCAGGACCAGGAGTCCGCGCTCGCTACCATCGCCGAAGTAATCGGAGAGGTCGTCGCTGACGGGACTGAGTGACAGGCCAGGCACGTCGGCGCTGGTGCTGGCACCCCGGCGCGGCGCGGAGCGATCGAGGCCATCATCGGAGCGGCGGCGTTGCTGATCGGCCTGGGCAACGCGGAGGCGGCGCTGGATGGCGCCAATATCTCGCGCCGCCTGGAGGAGCGTGTCGGCGAGCGGGGTCGCGCCTTCATCGTCCGCGAGACGACGCAGCTGCGACTGGAGGTCGACAAGGGTCTGCATGGCGCTGGTGAGCGTCGCGGCGCGGCTGGCCGGCTCACCCGCGATGGCGATCGCGGCCGGCACGGGCGAGGTGGCCGGAACCGGCGCTGACGGAAGCGTCACGACGACGCCGCCCGCGTTAGGCGGGCTGGCGGCATTCCCGAGCTGCACGTTGGCGTTCTTGAACTTCCCCGCGGCAAAGACGCGCAGCGATGCTTGCTCTCCGCCCTGGAGGCCGCGCAGCGTTCGTGTGAGACGCCGCATCACGGCATCGATGGCGCCCTGGCGTCCGATGTCGACGGGGTCGAGACGGAGGCTCACGCCGTCGATCTCGGCGAGCCGATTGCCTTCGTCGATCCCAGCGCGGTCGGCGGGTCCGTCGCGCAGCACCTGCGTCACGAGGAGCCCAAGGGTGTCGCGATCGGTGCCCGATGTCCCGAGGGTCATGCCGAGGAGCATGCGGGCGGCGTCCGCGTCGGCGTCCCCCGTGGCCGGGCGGCGTGCGACGCCCTGATCGGCGGACGAGGTGGAGGGGAAGCGACGGAGCTGGGCATGCGCGGCGCCGGGAGCGACGAGGAGCGCCAGCAGGGCCGCGATCGGCAGTGTTGTGTAGACTCTCATTTTTGCATCCTGTTGAACGATCGAACGTCGTTTCGGTTCACGCGCCCCGCGCGCGATCGGTGCGCGGTGCGCGGTCGGGTGCGTCGAGCGCACCCTGGTCGCGTGAATCGTTCCGCCTAACGTGTGGCCGCGCGCGCCCTTCGGCAACGATGCGGCGCGCCGTGACGAGATGTTCCGCAAACCACTCCCCGCGCGGTCCCTCGCCAAGCACGTCGTACCGCACACCGCCACCACTCGCCGTCGCGTGTATGATGCGATCGTGACCGGCGTAGATGGCGACGTGATCGATGCTCGATCCGTCATTGCCGAAGAAGAGCAAGTCACCAGGACGCAGCGAGCCGACGCCCGTCGAGACTTCCTCACCCAGTTCGGCAATCGCGTGCGACGTGCGCGGCAACCCGATTCCCTCTTCCCCAAAGACATACTGCACGAACCCCGCCGCGTCAAAGCCAATAGTTGCATTCGTGCTGCCCAGGCGGAATGGTGTATCCACTAAACCTTCCGCGCGATCGAGAACTCGGGCAACAGTTCGCGCCGCCGACTCCGCCGTCTCGAAACGATCCACCTCGGAGTGCTCGATAGGCATGATGATCCCTTGCGGGGGCCCACTCGACACCGCGTCATGATTTCCCGCGAAGCTGATCGAGAGGCCGGCGCGATACTCCCAACTACGGCGCGAGCCGATCGCGATCACGCTGTCGCTCTGGAACGAGCGGCGATTGCGCGCTTCCGCGCTCACGCCCAACCACCCGAGAAGGTCGTGGTGCACTCCGGCTCCGAAGCTCCACACCGCGCGACTCGTGTCCGCGGCGTTGTTCGGACTCACTCCGACTCCGCCGATGCCAACGAACGCGTATGGCGAGAAGCCGAGGAGAAGAGACTTCATAACGGGCAGAACACGGAACGGAGAGACCAGCAGATCCGCGTCGGCACTCCAGCCACCGAGACCAAAGCCGAGGCCCGAGTTGTAGCTGTAGCGAGGTCCGGAATGATAGTCCCGACAGCCGAATCGGTCGCAGCGATAGTAGGACGGGCCGGCGTTCTGCGTTTGGGTGGTACCGCCGCCGTTCAAGTTGAGCGCGCCGCTGACGCGAATGCCGAAGATGCCGCTGTAGCCGGTGACGCCGAAGCCGGTGAAGAGTGGATCCGTCGGCGATTCCTTGCGCGCGGCAAAAGCGTCGAAGAGCCCTGGGCCCTGCGCGGAAACATTGCCGATTGGTAGAGTGAGCGAGAAAGCGCCGGCGGCGAGCAGCAGCTGGCGAGAGGAGATGTGGAGTCGCTTCATAATTTTTCCACCTCGGTGTATCGCCTGGTCGACATTGCATGAGACACGCCGACGCGACGTCACCCCTATTTGCCCGATCTGATGTCCTCGTAGGACTCGTCGCGGCGGTACCCCCGCGACCTAACGATTGCACCGGAGCACACGAGAACATTCGCTTTGACGAACAACCGGCGCCCATCCTACCTTGGTCCCATGACTCTGGATGACGCCGTCGCAACGGTCCAGCTCACCTATCCGCAGGTGTACCACGCCTGCCACACACGGCATCAGCGCAAGCGCACGACGGAGCACGCACTCTCCGCTCGCGACTCCGCGATTCTCGCCCACTGCGGCATCGAGTCACCGATTGTGCCGGCGAAGCTGGCGCGTCACCTCTCGATCGCGGCTTCCACTCTTTCCGAGGCGATCAAGAAGTTGACGCAGGCGGGCTATGTCCGTCGCGTCGCTCAGGTCGAAGGGGACGGCCGGCACTCGGGGATTCTGCTGACGGCAAAGGGTCTCTGCGCCGTGCGTGAGACGTCCGTGCTGGAGTCGGCGCGGCTCGCGGCCGTGCTCGCGGACGTGTCGCCAGCCGACCGCGCAGCGATCGCTCTCGGACTGTCGAAGCTCGCCGAGGCATGCCGGCGGTACGCGGAGCGAGCGTCCACGAGAGTGGGCGGGAGTGTGTCATAATGCGCTACGTGCTGATCGCGATCGGCGTGCTGGTGATGCTCTTCTTGTGCGTAGTGCTGGTCGGCTGGTCGTTACCCAAGCACCACCGCGTCACGGTGAAGCGAGCGTATGCTGCGCGCCCGTCGGCTCTCTACGCGCTGATCAGCGACGTGCGCTCGTATCCGTCGTGGCGGAGTGACGTGACCGGGGTGGAGATGCTGAGTGACGAAGGCGGGCGTCCCAGATGGCGAGAGACCACCAGGAGCGGGGGTCCGATCACCTACGTGATGGAAGAGTCGGTGCCTGATCGGAAGCTTGTGGCCCGGATCGCCGACACGAATCTGCCCTTCGGTGGCGCGTGGACTTACGAGCTGACGCCGACGGGGAATGACGGAGCTGAGCTCATGATCACGGAGGACGGCGACGTGTACAATCCGATCTTTCGGTTTGTGTCGCGGTTCGTGATGGGCCACACCGCGACGATCGAGCGGTATCTCGACTACCTGGAGAAGCGATTCCCCGCGGTGATCATCCCGACGGGCTAGTGGCCCATCTTCTGGATCGTTTTGCCGGTGAAGTTCTCGGTGGCGACGTCCTTGTTCGCGCCTAACGACTGGACGTAGGCGACGAGCCGCCAGATCTGGTCATCGGGGATGCGGCCGCCCCAGGCGGGCATTCCGTCCGGCCGGCCCTCGTAAATCGACTGGTAGACCTCGCCGGCCGTGCCGCCGAAGTGGAAGCGACCGTCGGCGAGGCTCGGGCCCATCGCGCCGGACCCCTCGGCACCGTGACAATCCATGCAGTTGTAGGAGACGAAGAGGGCGCCGCCTTCCTTGATCTTCGCGGGGTCGCCCTGGAACGGGTTGGCGAGCTGGGTGAAGCCGCCGCGCAACGAGATGCCGGGCTGGATGTGCTCCGGATGCTGGATGAGGGTCGGTTGGCCGGCGGCGCTCGCGGGCTGCTGCGCCTGCTGCATCGCGCGCCTGACGATGTCGGGCTCGCGTGATTCCGCGGCGTCGCTCTGGTTGACGCAACCGATGGCAGAGGCGAGGCCGAGGGTCGCGCAGAGTGCTAGAATCGGTCGCATAACGAGTCTCCAGCCGCGTACAGGCAGTTGGTGGAGCGAAAGCAGATCCCTCGTCCCTTCGTCGCTGACGCTTCTCAGGGCAGGCGCTATCGCTCCTCGGGATGACATGATGTCATAAAGCGAAGACGAACAGCATCCCGCCCCATGACGTGTACTTCGCGAGGTCCGGCAGGGTCGTCCCGCGCTCGCGGACATCGAAGGGCAAGTTTGCCGCCACGTCGCCGGCAATGAGCAAACCCATATCGCCGCCGATGCCCGAGTAGACGGCGATGTACTGCTTCCCGTCGGGCGCGGTGTAGGTGATGGGGTTGCCCACCACGCCGGACCCGACCTTGAACTGCCAGAGCACCTCGCCCGTGCGCGCGTTGGCGGCCTTGAACCAGCCATCGAGCGTGCCGTAGAAAACGACGTTGCCGGCCGTGACGAGCGCACCACCCCAGACCGGGAATGGCTCGCGGATCCCCCAGACCTTGCGTCCATTCGCAGCGTCCCACGCCATGAACTCGCCCTTGTAGTCGCCCGGACCGCCCGTCTCGGGAGCGTTCGCACCGATGTACGGTGTGCCGGCGATGTAGCTGACGGGCCGGCTCTCGAAGTCCATGCAGAGGTTGTTCGTCGGGACGTAGAACAGGCCCGTCTGCGGGGAGAAGGCGGCGGGCTGCTGATTCTTTCCGCCCTCGAGCGAGGGACAGATGTTCTTCACGAGCTTTCCCTGTTTCGTGGCCTTGCTCGAGTCGATCTCGGGGCGGCCCGTCTGCAGGTTGATGTACTTCGCCCAGTTCATCGGCACGTACGGCTGCGCGAGGAGCACCTCGCCCGTCTGCCGATCGAGCGTGTAGGCGAACCCGTTGCGATCGAAGTGAACGAGTGCCTTGCGTGGCTGGCCCTTCACGGGCATGTCGACGAGAATGTTCTCGTTGACGGCGTCGTAGTCCCAGAGATCGTGCGGCGTCACCTGAAACGCCCAGACCAGCTCCCCGGTGTCGGCGTCGCGCGCGAGAATGGCGCACGTCCACTTGTTGTCACCGGGGCGGACGTCCTGGTTCCACGGCCCCGGGTTGGATGTGCCGTGGTAGACGAGATTGAGCGTCGGATCATACGAGAGCCAGCCCCAGACCGCGCCGCCGCCGACCTTCCACGAGTCGCCGGGCCAACTCGTTAGGCCGAGGTCCTTGCCGCGCTCCGTGGCGTAAAAAGGCTTGAAGCGCGCGCCGATCTTGACGTCGGCATCGGAGCCGGTGTTGTAGGCGCGCCAGAGCTCGCGGCCAGTGGCGAGATCGAGCGCCGCGATCCAGCCCCGCACGCCCATTTCGCCGCCGCTCGAGCCGACGATGACGCGATTCTTCACGACAATCGGCGCCATCGTGATCGTCTCGCCGCGGTTCAGGTCGGCCATCTGCACGCGCCAGAGCTGTTTTCCGCTCTCCGCGTCGACCGCGACCGTGTGCCCGTCGAGCAAGTTATAAACGATCTTGCCGTCGGCGTACGCGGCCCCGCGGTTCACGACGTCGCAGCACGCGGTGCCCGCCGCGGCCTGCGCGTTCTCGGGGCGGAACTTCCACTTGAGCGGATAGCCGGGCTGCGTCAGGTCGATTGCGTAGGCGACGTTCGGGTACGGCGTCACCAGATACATCGTCTTGTTGACGACGAGCGGCTGTCCCTCGTGGCCGCGGAGCACGCCGGTCGAGAACGTCCACGCCGCTTTGAGATTCTTCACGTTCGCGGACGTGATCTGCGCGAGGGTGCTATAGCGACTGCTGGCGTAGTCGCGCGCCGGCATGACCCACTCGCCCTCCCCGCCCGGGGGATTTGGCGTGCCGATCCGCGCGTCGGCAACGATCGGAGCACCGCCTTGCACTCTGGCGGCAGTGCTGTCGCTGCTCGGGCCGACCTTCTTGCACCCGGCGAGAACGAGACCCAATACCAACGCGTGGTAGACTCTCATCACGATACCTGTCATCCGAGGAGCGTCAGGGGCGAAGGGAGGAATCTGCACGTCCGAGCTTCTGAAGTGCAGATCCCTCGCTGCGCTCGGGATGACAACCGAGCTATTCTCCGGCGTCGTCTGCTCGACTCACGCGCTGGGTGTACTGGCGCTTGAACTCGTCGAAGACTTCGTCGGCGAACAGCTCGTCGGAGATCCGTGCGATCTCTTCGGCCTCGCGCCACGCTTCAGCGAGCGATGTCAGCTCGCCTTCGAGGGCGCGGCGCTCGATGTCTTCGTTAGATGCCATCTCGAGCGCAAGACGATCCACCGCCGGCAGGCGAAAGAGCGGCGTCGTCTCCTCCGAGCCGGTGCCGCCGCGTCCCCAGAAGGAACGGTTCGCGAGCTGCAGCGCGATGCGTTCGGCGAAGCTGTTGCCGGCGGGCTCGATCAATCCTTCGTCGGGTGCGTCGGGGACGCGGCCCCATTGCGTTCGCATTGCAAGGGACGCGACACGCGAGAAGTAGCCTTCGCGATCGCCGGCTTCGTCGAGCTTCGCGATGGCGTGCTGCACCTCGGCATTGCTCGCGACGCCAAAGTTCAGCGACGCGAGCATCTTCCCCGCTGTGCGCAATCCAACGCCCTCGGCGAGGCGCGCGAGGCCGCCGTCATGGCGCACGACCAATCGCCACGGTGCGTCGCGATCGGGACGAATCAGCTCGGCGCCGCCGAGATGCGCATAACGAATGACGATCGGCAGTCCGCTGTCATCGATGGTGCGCGCGAGCACGGCGTCACCACGGCGGAAGATGCGGAGGCGCAACATCGCCTCGTCGCTGAGACCGACGGTCGTCGCGTAGCCCGCGAGCGCCGCGGCCGCGCGTCGGGCTAGCCATCGTGGCAATCCAGCGCCGCGGCGAACGAGCCCATTTGTCGGAGGCTTCCCGTTGGTGCTCGCGATGTGCTTCTCGATCTTCGAGCCGTAGCGCCAGGAGGCGATCTCGGGGAGCAACGCCGGTCCGATGCGGACGAGCTCCAGGTGCTCGCCGACACGCGCGAGACCGATGTTGTCCGTAGAGAAGCGGAGGCGTGTGCCGCGGAAGAGCCGCTCGCAGTCGTCGATCGCTTCCCAGCGCTCCTCGAGAGGCGAGAGATTCCAGCGACCGCAACGCGCGCAGACTACCCAGAGCCGGCCGCGGGCGGGGTCAAATGCGAGCCGATGACCGATGGGAAACGCGGCGATCTGGTCGTTCGCGCCGAGTGAGCTGTTGCAGAAAAGACAGGTCGAGTACATCGCAGGGAATACTGCAAAACAGCCGATGCGATGCAACTTTGAAGTCCCATTTTCGGACAGCGATGTGACGAGTGACGAGTGGCGGGTGGCGCGCTCGCCCTCCGAGATCAGGGCGCAATAATGGCCTTGATCGCCTCGCGCGACTCGACCGCCGCGAGCGCGTCGGCGGCGTGAGCAAGGTCGTACCGCCCGCTCACCATCTCGCGCCAGGGCACGCGATCGCCGAAGCGGGTCGCGAGCTGGACGGCGCGATGGAAGTGGTGGTACTGCGAGCCCCAGCAGCCGTGGATCTCGACGTGCTTGCGGTTGATCTGCCAGTGCGGGTGAATCTCGACGGGACCGTTGTCCGTGTAGTGGCCGCAGATGATGACGCGGCCGCCGTCGCGAACGATGTCGAGCGCTTGCGAGACGGCGTCCGGGCTGCCGCTCGCTTCGATGACGACGTCGGCACCGCGACCGCCTGTCGCGGCGCGGATATCGGCGAGGCGGTCCTCACTCGTTAGGTCGAGGCCGAGGGTGCGCGTGGCGCCCATGCGGCGCGCGAAGGCAAGGCGGTCGTTAGGCGCGCCGACCGCGATCACGTCAGCGGCGCCCGATAGCGCGGCGAGGGCGATGATGGATTGCCCGACGGGTCCCACGCCGAGCACGGCGACGGATTCGCCCAGCCGGATTTCCGCCATATCCACGGCGTGCAGCGCCGTGACGAGGCCGCAGCCGCCCCCGATGAACGTCTCCGGCGCCAACTCGTCAGGCAGACGGACCATCTTCACGCCAGGCTTCATCCAGATCGCTTCGGCCCAGCCGCCGAGCAGGCCGTCGTTGGCGCTGTAGGTGATGCCATAGACGCGTCGGCTCGGACAGCGAGTCGGCTGCCGTGCGACGAGGCAGTGGTAGCAGGCGTTGCACGTCTCATGGACGTCGAGGAAGGTGACGACGTCCCCCTCGCGAATGACCTCGCCCTCGGTGTCGCGCAGCGTGCCCCGCGTTGCCGCGACTGCGCCGACGGAGACGTGCCCCGGAATGATGGGAAAGGGAACGTCGAGCCGGCCGTGATGGAGATGGACGTCGGTGCCGCACACCTCGGAGTACAGCGTCTGGAGGAGTGCGGCACCCGGCTCGAGCTCCGGCGCCACGAGCTCGCGCAACTCGAGCGGCTCGTTAGGCGCCGGCATCACGACGGCCGCGTAGCTAGCGCGCCGAAACACTCTTCGGCGTGCCCAGCGTGTAGCGATTGATCCAGTCGAACTCGCGGCGGACTTTGTCCATCTGATGGTAGTACTCGCCGAGGCCGTGGCCTTCGCGTGGGTAGAAGACAAGCTGCACGGTCTTGCCGCGGTCCTTGAGCGCGCGGTAGTACTCCATCGGCTGGCCAATCGGAACGCGCTGGTCGTTGCCACCGTGCAGAATGAGCAGCGGCGTGGTCACGTTGTCGACGAAGGTGATCGCCGAGCGCTGGCGATAGAGCTCCGTCGTCTCCTTGTTCGGCACGCCCTTGAAGAACGAGGCGATGTAGCCGGGGATGTCGGTCGTGCCGTACATGCTCACGAGGTCGAAGAGGCCCGCGCCCTCCATCGCCGCCTTGAAGCGGTTCGTCTGGGTCACGACCCAGGAGGTCATGTAGCCGCCGTAGCTCCAACCGGTGACGCCGAGCTTGTCGGCATCAGCGACGCCGCGCGCGACCATCGCATCGACGCCCGACATGATGTCGC
>JAJKIR010000073.1 GCA_021154325.1 Gemmatimonas sp. | reverse complement strand
GTAGAGCGTAGAGCGTAGAGAGTGAATTGCACACGCTTCACTCTCTGCTCTCTACGCTCTACTCTCTACTCCCTTCGCCTAACGACGAGCAGGTTCGAGGATGAGCACGTGCTTTGTCGCTTCCTCCACTCGCTTTCGGGAAAAGACGAGCGGGAAGTATTCTCCGTCTGCCCACGGCTTCAGCAGGTCGGCGTAATGCGGGCTCTCCGGCTGCGCCGACTGGCCGGGGACATTAATCGCGACCGAGTTGTCGAAGTCGCCGAGGTCGATGATCTCGCGGTACGACGCACCGGCCGTCTGACGGAGGTTCGCGCCCCCGGTCGCCATGACGGTGTTCGCGTCGCCACTCCTGGGCAGCGGCGGAAGATCGAACGCCGCCGCAATCGGATGCTTCAGCTCGACGACGTGCACGGAGCCCCATGTCGCCGTGCTCGAGTCTGCGCCGGCGCGACGCGCGATCGTCGCGCTGGCGCTGTCCAGCGCGGCGAGAACGATGCTGTCGCCACGGCCGCCGGCCAGCAGTTCCGTGGCGACGTCCTCCCAATCGACGCGCCCGCGGAGCGCCCGACCGATTTCCTCAGGGTACGCGGCGTTCATCGCCAGCCGGCCGAGCGCCGATGACCACGCCTCGAAGACCAGCGGGGCGAACTGCTCCTTGTCCATGCGATAGTTCCAGCCGGCGAGCGCCGTTACCTCGCGCCGCGCTCCGGCGCCCGCTCGCGTCGCGGCGCGTACCATGACGGGCGCGAGCCACCGCGCGAAGAGCGACACGTCGTCGTTCTGGAGACGCTCGAAGTCGCGCACCGTGAACTGCCCCGAGTCGCGCAGCACCTCGTGCAGCCGTTCGGCCCGGTAGGACGGTTTAGGGAACTCGTAACTGATGGGCGTTTGGTACGACGGCGGCATGTAGCGAAGAATGTTGTCGTTCGCCGTCGCGATGTAGCCGGTGCGCGGATTGTACGCTTGCGGCAGCTGCTCGATGGGCACGAACCCCTTCCACTCGTACCGGCCGTTGCCGGGCACCGGGAGCAGTCCGGACCAGCTGCGCTTCGGCATCAGCCCCGCCGCGATCCAGCCGATGTTTCCGTCGACGTCCGCGTAGACCATGTTCTCGCCCGGCATCTTCCAGCGCGCCATCGCTTGCTGGAACTCGCGCCAGTTGCGCGCCCGGTCGAGCGAGAGCGACGCGAGGTACGACGCGGTGCCGGGCTCCTGCCCGACCATCCGCACCACGATCGCGCGACCCCGCGCACTGTCGACGCTCAGGACCGGGCCGTGCTGCGTGTACTGCAGCGTGACGACGCGCGGCGCTTCGCCGCGAACCCGGATCGTGTCCTGCAACGTCGATATCTTCACTGCGCCGAGACGCTCGATGACGATGTCCTGCTGATCCATCCCAACGATCGTCAGCCCGAACGCGATCCGATCGTTATGCCCAATCGACACGCCGGGGCTTGCCGGCTCGCCCGCGCCGATGACGTTCCATCCCGGCGCGACCAGATGGGTGATGTACCGGACGCCCGGGTTCGTGATCGCCCGGTGCGGATCGTTCGCCAGGATCGGCTTGCCGGTCGCGGTCTTCTTCCCGCTCACCACCCAGTTGTTCGAGCCCTCGATGCGGTCGAAGGTGACGTCGCTGAACACCTGCCCCATACCGCCTAACGCGGAGGGGTCGAGCCCGGCGAGGTCGAGCCCTGGCGCGGGATCGAGCGCGTGCGCCGGGGACGTCGGCAGCAGCTCGGCCGTGCGCTTGGCGCCGATGAGCGCGACGAGCCGCGCGCGCAGAAGCTCACTCGTGCCGTTAGCGACGCCGCTCAGCGAGGTGACGCGCGCCAGCGGGACTTCGGGCGTCCAACGCTCCGGGAGAAAACCGAGGATCGAGAACTCGATCGGGAGCTTGTTCGCGTTCGCGCGCACTTCGTCAACGTACGCGTTCACTCCCGCGACGAAGGCAGTCACGAGCGCCTTTGCATCGGGTGCGTAGCTCTTCCACTCGGCGTTCATGTCACCCCGGTAGCGGAAGAGCCGCGCCAGCCGATCGCGGGCGGCGTATCGAGGCCCGAGCACCTCGGCGAGCCTCCCTTCTCCGGCGCGACGCCAGATCTCCATCTGGAAGAGCCGATCCTGCGCCGCGACGTAACCCTGGGCGAAGAAGACGTCGTGCGCGGTGCGGGCATAGATGTGCGGAACGCCCCACTGATCGCGGCGCACTTCGACCGCACTATCGAGACCCGTTAGGCGGACGGAGCCGTCCAGCGTGGCGAGGCGGGCGCGCGCCGAGTCGCGGAGGGCGTCGCGGGAAAGGTGAGCGTACGGCGACGAGGGTGCCGCGAGGCGATCGGACTGCGCGTGGCCCACCAAGGGCACCAAGAGCAGGAGCGCGATTGCCAGGAAGGATGTTTTCACGCCCGGAATCTACCCTTCTACAGCGCCGTTACCGAACGCGGTCGCCGATCCGGCCCCACCGGATATCCGTGACGAATGGGAGGGGCCGATCGCTCGTATCGGGGTTGCACACTGGAGAGTCGCCGTCGCTCGGGCTGGGACGGTACGAGTAGTACACGATCAGGGGCTGACCGCGCACGTTGTCGCGCGGCACCACGCCCCAGTAGCGACTGTCCTTCGAGCAGTAGCGATTGTCGCCCATCATGAAATAATGGCCGCCGGGGATGAGCAGTGGTCCCCAATTGTCGTGCGTGGGAATCTCCGGCGGTGAGCCGAATCGCGAGCTCTTCACCTCGATGCGATGCTGCCACACGAACAAGTCACTTGTCGAATTCGCCTCCGACGGGTCGACGTGGTTGGTCGTCGACGCGAAGCCCTGGCGTTGCGGCAGCCCATTCACGTAAAGCAGCCCGCCGCGCATGTAGAGCGTGTCGCCAGGCATGCCGACGAGTCGCTTCACGAGCGTCGGCTGCGGATCTTCCGGTTGATCGATCTGCGGCGGCGACACGAAGACGACGACGTCGTTGCGCTTCGGGTCCGAGTAGCCCGGGAGATGCGTGTTCGTGAATGGAACCGTCGGCCCGTACACGAGCTTGTTGACGAACAGCCAATCACCGACGAGCAGCGTCGGGATCATCGACCCCGACGGAATCCGATAAGCCTCGACGAGCAGCGTGCGGATGACGAGGTAGATGATGATCGCGCCACCGATCGACTTGATCGTCTCCCACAGCGCACGATTGCGCGCGCCATTCGACGCCGCACGCGGCGCGTTCTTCCCGCGCGCCTGCGCGACGACGTTCTTTTTCGGCTGCCGGTTCTTGGTGGAGGAGGCCACGAGGTGCTAGGTGCTAGGTGCTAGGTGCTAGGTGCTAGGTGCTAGGTGAATCTATCCGCCGTACGCCGACAAAGTCTCCAATGTTCCGGCGCGAGGCACAGGAGCGCGCGCGAACAGCGCGCGCGACTCCAAATAGGACGGGAAGCCGCGAGTGCCAGCGAGCTGCTTCTGCGAGCGCAGCGAGCCGCCCACCTGAGTTTGGAGCCTGTAGACACACAAAGGGCGCGTGGCATTCGCCACGCGCCCTTGTGTGCCTACAGGCTCCAAACTCAGGTGGGCTTGAGGTGCTTGTTGACGAGCTTGGTCATCTCGAACATCGAGACCTTGTTCTTGCCGCCGAACACAGGACGGAGCTTGTCATCGGCGTTGATCATGCGGCGCTCCTTCTGATCCTGCGCGCCGTTCTTCTTGATGTACTGCCAGAGCTTCTTCGTGATCTCAGTGCGCGGCATCGGATTGCTTCCGACCACTGCGCTGAGTGCGGTGTCGGGCTGCATCGGCTTCATGAACGCCGGATTCGGCGCTCGCTTCGCGCCACTGCGCTTGCCCCGACTTGCCTTGCGTGCGCTGCCGCGTGCTTTCTTCGCACCGCCGCGCTTCGCGCCGCCCTTCTTGGCGCCACCACGTTTCGCTGCCTTTTTCGTTGCCATTCTCTCTCCCGGTAGATGGAATGGTGTACGGTTTTCCCTCTGAAAGTCGCTCGTTTTCACTCTGTGCGCGAGCGGCCTTCGCGGCGAAAAGTATGTCGGCCGCTCGTGAGCGCAATGGGTAAGCGCGCTGTTTTCCCTATGAAAATCGCGGTTTTTCGCTATGACGCGCGCGCCGCGCGCGTCATTTCCCCTCTGAAACGAGCCGTGCGACGAGCCAATCCGCGATCGCGCCCAACACCTCCGGCCGCAGATTCTTCGAGGAGAGCGACGCGTATCCGCTCGGATTTCCCGTCACGTCCGCGAGGAAAAGATGATCCGTCGATGGGAAGATTCTCATTGTCACGTCGCGATTTCCGCCCGAGCGAAACGCGGCCGCGAGCGCCGGCGCCTGCTCCGGCGTCACCTGACGATCCGTCGCGCCCTGCAGAATCAGCACCGGCTGCTTCACGCGCTTTGCCGTCGCGATTGGGTCGTAGTCGAGGAAAAACTGAATCCATGGCATCGTCTTCGCCGCGGAATCCAGTTTCCCCGCGACGTCGTGCATCGCCGAATCACGCCGCGCGCCGGTGAGCTTGAGCATGGAGTCGATCGCGTACTGGTTCTGGTACTGGAGAATGGCGCGGCCCGTCTGTGCCGGCCCCGCCATCAACACCAGCGCGCGCAGCTTCGGGTCGCTCGCGGCAACCATTGGCGCGATCATCCCGCCCTCGCTGTGCCCAACGAGCGCCAACCGCGCGCTGTCGATGTCGGCACGCGTGCGCAGATACGCGAGCCCCGCGCGAATGTCATCGGCAAAGTCCGCCGACGTTGGTCCCTGCGCGCCACTCGGGCCCATGTCCGACCCGCCCGCACCGCGATCGTCGAGGCGGAGCACCGCGATGCCGCGTCGGCCTAACGTGTCCGCGATCTGCCGGAAAGGACGGTAGCCGTTCACACCGGGAATCGATTCGTCCCGCTCCTCCGTCCCCGAACCGGTGATCGTCACGACGGCCGGCACGCCGCGCGCCGGACGCGCCTTCGGGAGTGTGAGAGTCCCCGTGAGCTTGAGCCCCTTCGGTGTTCTGATCGTCACCTCTTCCGCCGTGTACGGCGCATCTGCCGGCGCCGTGTAGTCGGGCTTCGCCAGAGTCGGTGCCGCGCGCGCGCCGTCGACGCGCACCACGCGCACGTTCTGCGATGGCACGCTCATCCCCGTGATACGGCCATCCACGCCGAGCGCGATGTTCATCGCCACACCGTTCATCGCCAGATGCGCGGAATCGGATCCGACGAACGTCACGGAGAGTGGTACGGTCGCGCCACCCTCCGATGCGAAGAGTGGCACCTCGACGGTCTGGCCACCGAGCGTGCGCGCGCGCAGCAGCGCCTGCTCGAGCAGGCCCATCGATGGATTGAAGTACGGTACCGCCCCTGCTTTCGTCGCGAACGCCATCATTCGCCCCTGCACGTCGAGCTTCATGCTGTCGCCCTGCAATCGCATCGTGGCGTGCGAGCCGGTGGTGTCGCTGCCGCGATACGCCCACAGCTCCAGCTGGGGGACGGTCCCGTCCGCGTTGAGCGTCGCTGCATAACGCACCCGCGCTCCGCGTGCCGGACTCGAGAACTCACCGTCGAGATGGTTGGCGGTGCGGGTGACGCGCTCGACGCCGAGGGTGTCGGTCCCCATCAGCATGATGAACGTCGAGGGCTGCTGGGCCGCGGCGCCGCGTGCAACCAGACTCACGATGGCGGCGACAGCCAAGTAATGCGCTCTCATTGGGAGGTCTCCTGCTTCCAGGCAAAGTAGGAATAAACGAGCGAGCCGAAGCCCGCGACGAGGGCGGCCCCGATGCCTAACGCGAACGTCCAGGGCGCGGGAAGCGCCGCCGCGATGAGAAGGACGACACCGGCACCGGCGAGCAGGTACCCGCCGACCCGATGCGTGCGCGCCCAGACCCGGTCGTTACTCAGCGTCCACGGTGTGCGGATGCCGAACCACCAGTTTGGTCGCGCGCGGGGAAGCGCGTTGCCGATGATGATGAACTGCAATCCGATGAGCGCCGGCGCGACGCGCGCCATCGACACAGGCCAGCCGAGCGCGGCGCCGATGAGCGCCACGTGCATGACGGCGAACAGCGCGACGAACGAATCGAGGAGCAGGTCGTACGTGTCGGCGAACTTGGCGTAGTTCGCGCGGCGCGGATCGATGCGGGGAAGGAACCGCATGAGGACCCAGATCAGGAGCATGAGGCCCGGGAGCAGAAACGCGCCCTGCGCGCGATTCCCGTAGCCGTTCACCTCACCGTCCAGCCCCCAGTGGAGGGGCATGCGCTCCGGCAACCGGGTCCAGACGGCGATGGAGAACGCGACCGCGGCAAGGATGAGGAGAGGGGCGACGAGCTTACGCATGCTTCCCTCCCCCGGAGCGCGGCCGGCGCCCGCCGTCGCGCTTCGTCGGCCGAACCCAGTCGAGCAGATGCTCAACGAGGTCCTGAAAGACGGTGGTGTTCAGCTCGTACACGATCTGCTGGCCGTTTCGCTCAGAGAGGATGAGCCCCGCGTCGCGGAGGGCGCCGAGGTGACGCGAGATCGTCGCCCAGGCAGTGGGGAACTGCTCGGCGATCTCCCCGGACGTCTTCGGGCCATCGCGCAGCAGCCGGAGGATCTCCCGCCGGGTCGGGTCGGCCAACGCGCGAAAAGCATCCATGCAGCAATATGTTGCTTAATTAGCTAATTGCGCAAGTAAGTAATCAGTGGGAGCCCAGAGCGAGTCTGAAAACTGCAGGAACCGCGACTGCAAAAAGAGCGACTGCAGGGAGGGCGACTGCAGGAAGGGCGACTGCAGGAAGGGCGACTGC
>JAJKIR010000072.1 GCA_021154325.1 Gemmatimonas sp. | reverse complement strand
GCGACGCGAAGCCGGTTCACGACGAGCGAGCGGCAATGGGGAATCGCGATGCCGCGGCCGATCCCGGTGGAACCGAGATTCTCGCGCCGCTTCAGCATCTTGAACAGCATTCCGTCCGACTTCTCGTCCAGCTTCAGCAGCGCGATCAACTCTTTCAGGACGTCGTCTTTCGTCGTACCCTGGAGGTTGAGCTGAATCGCGTCCTCGCTGAAGAATTCTCGCAGTTCCATCTACGGTCGTGCCTCGTGCAGTGGGCTGAACGCCCGAGCACTGCCCGGGCCGAACGCAAACTGCGAAGTTACCGAGGCCGGCAAGTCGTGTCAAATGCTGAAGTTGCATGGACTTCGACACGTTCTTAACTTGAAGGAATGAAACGCTTTCCCTTCGCGATCCCCGCCGAGGTGCCGCTCTACCTCGCACCGATGGCCGGCGTCTCGGAATCGCCGTTCCGTCGACTGTGCAGGCGATTCGGCGCGGACGTCGTCGTCACCGAGTTTCTCTCGGCTGAGGGAATTCGCCGCGACAATCCCGCGACGATCAGCAAGCTCCGCTTCGGCGCCGACGAGCGACCCATCGGCGTGCAGATCTTCGGCTCGGATCCCGTGGCAATGGGGGAAGCGGCCGGGCTCGTCACCGACGTTTTCGCACCGGAGTTCATCGACATCAACTTCGGCTGCCCGGTGAAGAAAGTCGTTAGGCGGAACGGCGGCTCGGGATGCCTGCGCGATCTCGGGCTCGTCGAGGGCGTCATCCGTGCCGTCATCCGAAGCACGCACCTGCCCGTCACCTGTAAGATCCGAAGCGGCTGGAACGAGGAGATGCGCGACCCGGTGACGATCGCACGGCGCTGCGAGGACGCCGGCGCTCGTGTACTCGCCCTGCATCCCCGGACGCGCACGCAGATGTACAGCGGCGCCGCGCGCTGGGAGGAGATCGCTGCCGTCGTCGACGCGCTGACGATCCCCGTGCTCGGGAACGGTGACATCAAGACGCCGGAGGACGCCGTTCGGATGCACGATGAGACGGGTTGCGCGGGCATCATGATCGCCCGCGGCTCGTTCGGACAGCCGTGGATATTCGATCAGACGCGTGATCTCCTCGAGGGACGGCCGCGCCGGCCCGACCCGAGCATCGAGGAGCGATTCCGAATTGCCCTGGAACATGCCCATATGGCTGAGGAGTACGAGCCCGATCGGCGCGGCGCGGCCATCGAGTTCCGGAAGCATCTCGGCTGGTACGTGAAGGGCCTTCCCGGATCCGCGGAGCTGCGCAAGCGACTCCACGCCGTATCATCGTTAGGCGAGGTCGAAGGGATCTTCGAGGATTACCTCCGCGGCGCGGAGGAGTTCGCCGGTGGGGAGCCGGCCGCCGTCGAGGCCGAGCTCCTCGAGGTTTCGCCGACATGAGACGCGAGCACGTCCGCGACCTGCTCGCGCGGGTCGCGGACGGCGCCCTTGCAGTGGACGAGGCGCTCGAGCGACTCGCCTTCGAGCCCGCTGAGTCGTTAGGCTTCGCGACGATCGACCATCATCGCGCGCTCCGGCAGGGGTTTCCGGAAGTCGTCTTCGGTGAAGGGAAGACTACCGAGCACCTCGTTTCGATCGCGTCGCGCATCGCTGAGCGGGGTGAGGGCCTCCTCGTCACCCGTCTCCCCCCGGAAGCGGCCCCCGCGCTCATCGGCGCCATTCCCGCCATCGAGCTCAACGCTCTGGCGCGCACGGCGTATCTCGCTCCCGTTCAGCCGGTGCCGACCGGCCGCGGCGCCGTCCTCGTCGTTACCGCCGGGACGTCGGATCTCCCGGTCGCGGAGGAGGCCGCTGTCACCGCGACTGCGCTGGGCAATTGCGTCACCCGGCTTGCCGACGTTGGGGTCGCGGGCATTCATCGCCTGCTCTCACGGCGCGAGGAGCTGCTGGGTGCTTCCGTCATCGTAGTGGTCGCGGGAATGGACGGCGCCTTGCCCTCGGTGGTCGGAGGTCTGGTGGCGGTTCCTGTGATCGCTGTGCCGACCAGCGTCGGCTACGGAGCCTCGTTCCAGGGACTCGCGGCCCTCCTGACGATGCTGAACAGTTGCGCGGCCGGGATCACGGTCGTCAACATCGATAACGGTTTCGGCGCGGCCGTCGCGGCGTCGCGCATCAACCACGTCTGAGTCGCGGTTTCGGCTCGAGAAGCCGGCCGCGCCTGCCTCACGTTCCACGCTGCCTCACGTGTCGACCCAGACGAGCGCACACGCACCCGCATTGGCCACCCACTCGTGGTCGATCGTGCTCTCCACGATCGCCCTCGTTTTCGCGGTGGCGATTGCGACGGCGGCGATCAACGGATGGCTCCCGCCTGTGGTGCGCCGCACGCGGAGGGCTCTCGCTGCTGGCGCCGTGGTCCTCGCGACCATTCTCGTCGTCGTATCGAGCGGTAGCGGGCCGTCTCTCGTGACAGTCGGCCTCGCCGCCTGGGCCATGGCTGAGACGTTTGGAGTCGGGCTTGGTTCGGCGGCATTTGCTGTCGCGGCCTTATCGGCGGCGTTCGCGACATTGGCGAAGGGCTCGCCCACGCTAGCTGCGGGAAGCGCCCTCCTCGCCGCCGCGGTGGGCGCGCTGCCTTACTTTCATGCGCGTCGCATCGCGAAGGTCCAGGCTCGACGCGACCGTCGCGTCACTCGCCTCGAGGCCCAGATTGCTCGCCCAACGCCCGCGCGACCGATGCCGACCGAGGCGCTCAAACGCGAGGTGCTGCTCTCCGTCGAGCGTACCGAGGCGACGAAGGATCTGGCCATCCTGGACGCATTTCTCCGTGACGTCCGCGACCTGATCCAGGCAGACGAAGTGATCTTCTGGCGCTGGAGCGAGGACCGGGACACTCTGCTGCCACACGCCTGGTCCACGGAGGAGAGCGATCGGCCGCAGTACTTCCGCGTGAAGGATTGGGGCGCTCTCGCTCGTTGGTCCGCACAGGAGCGCATCGTCACGCTGGACGGTACTGAGACTACGACGATGCTTGCCGCGGCCCCCGTTCTCGGGGCCGACAACGAGGATCACGTTCTCCACGGCGTCGTCACGATCAGCTGCAACAGCGGCTTGGCCCTCGAGCGAGAGGCTGTAAAGGCGTGGCTGCCTCGCTTCGCCAGTCAGCTCGCCGGGTATATCGAGCTGTTCGACATGCGCACCCAGTACGGCCGGAGCAGCCGCCGGAACCAGGCGCTCATCGAGGCCATGCAGCGCTTGCAGGTGCACAAGAGCGCAGAAGCGTTAGGCAGCGCCGTTTGCGAAGCGGCGCTGGAAGTCACTTCCGGCCGCTCGGCGCTGCTCATTCGCTGGCTGCCGCAGGATGCCTATGGATTGATCCAGTACGCGTCGCGCGAGCTCGCTCTGGAACCGGGGATGATCATCGGCAAGGATACGCTCGTCGGCCGCACGTGCCGCGAGGGAATGCCGCTGCTCCTCCACGATGCGAGGGCAGTAACGCGGTCGGAGCCGGCGTACACGTCGACGCTGGCCTACCGGCCGATTCCATCACTCGTCGTGGTTCCCGTGGTGTGCGAGCAGCGCGTCATCGGTGCAATCGTAGTGGAGGGCGCGGAGCCGGGGAGCATTGGCGTTGAGGAGGCACGGAACGTCGGACTCCTCGCGGGCGTCGCACGGGCATTTCTCGAGAAGGTCTGGGAGATTGAAGAGGTCACGCTTCGCGCGCGCACGGACGCGCTCACGGGGCTGGCGAACCGCCGGCACTTCGACGAGCAGCTGCGTCGCGTCCTCGCGGAGACCGATCGCTTCGGCGGTACATCTTCGCTGGTCCTTGTCGACATCGATGACTTCAAGGTCATCAACGACACGTATGGCCACGAAGCCGGCGACGCCGTGCTCCGACACCTCGGCAAGATCCTCGGGGACGGCGTGCGGGCCGTCGACATCTGTGCCCGCTTCGGCGGCGAGGAGATGGCTATCCTTCTGCCGCAGACGGCAATTGCGGGAGCAACGGAGCTTGCGGAAAGGCTGAGGACGGCGATTGCCGATCGAGCCGTGCTCTTCGAGGGGACGCCGATTCGGGTAACGGCGTCGTTCGGAATCGCGGGATATCCCGAGACGGTACCGCATGGCGACTGGCTCTTCCCGGCGACCGACAAGGCGCTCTACCTCGCCAAGGAGACCGGAAAGAACTGCGTGAAGTCACTACTCACAAGTGATGGAATACCAACGAAATACCAAGGTGGCCGACAGCAATAGTCGAGGTGTGGCAGTGGTTGATAATGGGAGGTTGGTCGGCTAGATTGCGTGCTTCGGGGGCGACTGGCTTCGACGGGATAAGTGAAGCCGTGGCCGCGTGCCCAGGTCCTCGGGTTCCTGGTTAAACACTCGGGAAAATTCCAACTGCCAACAACAACTTGGCCCTCGCTGCGTAACTTTTAGTTGCGCCGGTGAGTGCCCGCGAGGAAGCCCGCCCGGGGCGGCTTCACGGGTATCGGAAATCCGGGTAAGGCCGCTAGTTCGCCTTCGGCTAGCGGCCGAGATCAAGAAGGCTCATCCATTCGTGGGCCGTCCGCTAGCCAGCGCGTGGAGACATTCAACTGCGGACTACGCACGTAGTGGTTGTGGTCGATCTCTTCTCGGACCGGGGTTCGATTCCCCGCGCCTCCACTCGAATAGCAGAAGCCCGAGGACAAAGTCCTCGGGCTTCTGCTATTTCGAGTGGCTCGCTCACGCGTTGCGCTCGCGAGAAGCTTATTTGGAGTCGCTCGCGCTTTGCGCTCGCTCCCGCTCCCAACTCGCATCCAAGAGGACTTTGTCGTCGGGCTCTTAGTACTTCACGTGGCTCGCTCGCGCGTTGCGCTCGCTCCTGCCCCTCCCACCGGAATACCTGCGAATCAGCTCGGCGCCTGGGCACCCTTGGGGAGGACCGGCTCATCCGGGAGAATATTGTCCGGCCTGGCGGCCTTGCGGCGCTTCTGGAAGATGAATTCCGGCGCGAGCGCGATGCCGAGGATCGTTACGGGCAGGATCTGCTGCGTCTGAATGAGAAATGCCACGGCGATCGCCTGGTTTTCATCGAGCCCGAACGCCGTCGCGGTCGCGGCGTAGAGCATTTGAAAAACGCCCACGTTGCCTGGCGTCGCGCGAATGGCGAAGCCGATGTTCACGGCAAGGATCGCCGCGACCGTGCCGACGAGCGGGAGGTGGAGGTGCGCCGCCATCGCGGTCAACGCGTATGTCGCGACCTGAAGCGCCCAGATACCCACCGAGAGCGCGAGCGCGGCGACGAACCGAGGGCCCGTGGAGATTCCCGCCAGCGCGTGCATGAATCGCCGTCCGTACTGCTTGGTCTTGGCGCGCCAGCCGAGCTCGGTGGATGCAATTATCTGATCCGGGCTCTCTGGCCGCCGCACGAGATAGATCAGAAAGCCCGCGACGAGTGCGAGGGCGAGCCACGCGAAAGGCCTCGTGCGTTCGATCGCCGCCGGGAGGGGCAGCAGCGACACCGCGAGCGCCAACAGAATGACGTAGCCGATCAACTCAAAGAGACGCTCGAGCGCGAGCGTCGCGAGCACCTTTGCACTCGTTATGTGCGCGGCCCGCGAGACGAAGATGACGCGCGCGGCCTCGCCGCTGTTCGCCACCAGAACATTGTTCAATCCTGCGCCAGCGAACGTCGCCCGCAGCGCGAGCCAGAGCGACGACGCACCGATGGGACGGAGGAAGATCCACCATCGTACGCCTTTGAGGGCCAGCGACAGGAGGTTGACGACGGCCGCGGCGAGAAGCAGGGAGATCGATGAGTTCTCGATCGCGCGCCAGGTCTCGTGCCAGTTCACCTTCGTCGCGAAGACGATCAGCATCGCGACGATGAGAACCGTGATCGTCAGTCGCAAGGCGCGCGTCAGGTGTCGTTTCATGCTGCCATTTCAAGAGTGGCGAACTCCAAACCGGCGTCACGAATCCTGTCGATGATCAGAGGCACTGCGCGTGCCGTCTGCGTGCGATCGCCCAGAGGATCGTAGCCGTCGCCGTCATGCAGCAGAAGGATCGAGCCTGGTTTGGCGACGCGAACGGTCCGCTCAGCGATGACCTCGACCCCTGGTAGCGCCGTATCCCAGACACCACGTCCCCAACCAACCGTGCGTTGCCCGAGCGATCGCGCGATGGCCGTGACCCAGGGGCTGCGAAACCCGTGCGGTGCTCGGAAGAACGCCGGACGTGCGCCGCACGCGCCGACGATTGCTTCTGTTCCAAGTTGCAAATCAGTGCGGACATATCCCGGCGACTTGAAGTGCAGCTTCCGATGATAAAAGCCGTGATTGCAGACCGCATGGCCCTCGTCCGAGATACGCCGCACGAGATCTGGCCAGCGCTGGGCGTGGCGGCCGAGAATGAAAAACGACGCTTTCGCGCCGCGCGACGCTAAAGCATCGAGAATCACCGGAGTCGCTTCGGGATTCGGACCGTCGTCGAAGGTGAGCGCGACGACGGCCTCGTCATCGCCAATCTTCGAAATGACGCGACCGAAGATTGGACTGTTAGGATAGAACGCGCCGTGGGCGAGGGCGCCGGCGAACAGTGCGCCGAGCGCCGGCGCAACGATCATGCGACTTCTGCAGCCACGTGTCCAAGGACGGTGCGGTACACGTCGAGGACCTGAGAGGTCACGTGCGGCCAGGAGTACGAGAGCGAGTTCTCACGCCCTGTCAGCCCGAGCCGCATCCCGAGACCAGGATCGTCCAGAATGCGCACGAGAGAGTCGGCGAGGGCACCGTGATCACCGCATGGCACCATCAACGCCTCGCGATCGTTCTCGACGACATCACGGAAGCCGAGAATGTCGGAGCAGACGACGGGGGTCTCGCACGCCATCGACTCGAGAAGCGTGATTCCGAACGACGCCTTCGTGGTGGGGCACGCGTAGACGCTGCTGTGGGCATAGTAGCTCGGCCTTCCCTCGAGCACTGCGCCCACAAAAAGGATGTCGGGATCGCCGCCGGCAAGTCGGTAGTAGTGATCGCGCAGCGGCCCGTCCCCGACGACGACGAGCTTCGCCTCGCGTGACCCACCCTTCACGAGCCGGAATGCGTCGATGAGGGTGGACAGCCCGTTGCGTGGATCGAAGCGGCCGAGGAAGAGAATTGTCGGCACGTCACGCGGAAATCCGCGGGGTGCAGGAGCGGCGGGATTGAAGACATCAGTATCGATACCGTTTGGAATGATCTTCCAGTCGGCATCGAAGTAGCGATCGAGCGCGACGGTCGTGCTCCGCGAGACAGCGATAGCGCTGCTCAGCATGTCGAGGCGCTTCTGGAAATAGCGCCGCCCGAGCGTGTAGCCGACCGATCGATCGAAATAGGTGTGGAACGTCCCGATCACGGGGCATTCCGCTTCCTCGATGGCGAGGAGCGGGAGCACGGGCGTGAGCGGTGAATGGACATGCACAATGTCGTAGCGGCCGCGGCGGAGAACGTTACGCATCTGTCGCCGCAATCCCATGCCAACCGTGATGCGAGCCTGCGATCCATTGCAGTAGACTGGCTGGCTCCTGCCGATCCGGATTACGTGCGGCTGCTCCTGCGCGCCGGTGATGTGGGAGGTGATGACGTCCACATGGTGGCCGCGGCGGCGAGCCTCGCGCGCGAAGAAGTGCACGTGCTCGCAGACCCCCCCGAGGTGCGGATAGTAATACTCCGTGACCAGGGCGATCCGGAGGGCACGATCATCCCGAACGACCGGCAGGTGCGGGAGCTCGGGAAGGGAAGGATGTCTAAGGGCGCGGGGATTCCTGAGGGCGAGATTCAAGAGCGGCATGGGCTGCGGCGAGGCGGGCGATTGGGACGCGGTAGGGAGAGCACGAGACGTAATCCAAGCCGATCGTATGACAGAACTTCACGGAGCGCGGCTCACCGCCATGTTCACCGCAGATACCGACCTTCAATTGAGGGCGGACGCTCCGACCGGCAGTTACGGCAATGCCAATCAGCTTCCCAACACCGTTCTGATCAAGCACCTGGAACGGATCGTCGGGAAGTATACCATGTTCGACGTAATTCGGAAGGAAGCGACCCGCATCGTCTCGGCTCAGTCCGAAGGTGGTTTGCGTCAAATCATTGGTCCCAAAGGAAAAGAACTC
>JAJKIR010000071.1 GCA_021154325.1 Gemmatimonas sp. | reverse complement strand
GGCCTGCCCTGCAGCGATCACCTGAAGGAGGTGATCCACCGCTGCCTCGGCTCGCGCGGCAAGCGCTACGAGGCCGCGGGTGAGCTGATCGACGCGCTGCGGCAACGAGTCCCCTCGCCGGCGCCAACGGGGCGCATCAAGAGCCTAACGGGGCTCAGACTCTCCTTCACCGGCTTTCTCAGTCGGCCGCGCAGCGAGGCGATTCTCGCGGCGAAGAAGGCAGGTGCGATCGTGCACTCCAAGCCAGGGCAGATGACGGACGTGCTCGTGCGCGGCCGGCCGAACGTACTTCAGGTCGCGGGCGCGGTCGGTGGAACGAAGCTGATGGAGGTGCGCCGACTCGCCGCGCAGGGCCACTCGGTCACCGTGATCGGCGACAAGCAGTTCTGGAAGCTCGTCGAGGGTTCGGCTCCGGCCCGCAAGAACGGCGTGACCAAGAAGCCGCGCGCGTCCACCCGTGCGGCGAAGGCGCGGCCGCGCCAGCTTGCACATTGAGCATATGCGCAACATTCGCGTCGCGGCAGTCCAGTTCCAGCACGCGCCAGGCGACAAGACGTACAACCTCGGCCGCGTGCGACATTATGTAGAGGAGGCGGCGCGCGCCCGCGCGGAGATCATCTGCTTTCCCGAGATGTGCCTCACGGGATACTGGCACACGCGGAAGCTGTCCCGCGCGGAGATGGAGGCACTCGCCGAGCCCGTACCCGATGGCCCGTCCACGCAAGCGCTACTCGCCCTGTCCCGCGAGCACGGGATGACGATCGGTGCAGGCCTCATCGAGCGCGCGGCGGACGGTCGGATGTACAACGGCTTCGTCGTCGCCATGCCTAACGGCGAGTCGGCTTGCCATCGCAAGCTGCACGAGTTCGTGAGCGAATTCCTGGCGAACGGTGACGGGTACACTGTTTTCGACACCCCTCACGGCTGTCGCGTCGGTGTGCTCACCTGCTACGACAACAACATCGTCGAGAACGCGCGAGCAACGGCGCTCGCCGGCGCCGAGGTCCTGCTCTCGCCGCATCAGACGGGCGGCTGCAATTCGGTGAGCCCGAAGGCGATGAAGCCGGTCGATCCGGCGATCTGGGCGCGGCGGCACGAGGATCCTGCGGCGATCCACGCCGAGCTGTGTGGGACGAAAGGGCGCGGCTGGCTGATGCGGTGGCTCCCGAGTCGTGCGCACGACAATGGGATGTTCCTCGTCTTCGCCAACGGTGTCGGTCCCGACGACGACGAGATCCGGACCGGCAACGCGATGGTGCTCGACCCCTACGGCGAGATCATCGCCGAGACGGCCCGCGCGGGTGACGACATGGTGCTGGCAGACCTCGACGCGTCGTTGCTTCCGACGTCCTCAGGGCGTCGATGGATGCGGGCACGCCGGCCCGAGCTATACGAGAGCCTAACGAAGCGCACCGGCAACGAAGTCGAGACACGACGCGTACGCTTTGGGACGGAAGGCTCGTAGATTCAGACAAGACATCCAACAGCGAGTCGTACCATGTGGCGTCGCGCGAGTATTTGTTCCGTTCTGATTCTGTGCAGCGTCGCCGCGTGCGACAACGCCCCAACCCTCGTCGCCCACAGCGGCGGCGAGCCGGCGCTCCGGATCATCAACGCGTTCACCGCACCAGTCGACGTGCTCGTCGACGGACAGGTCGCCGTGTCGGGGCTAGCCGCTGGAGCGATCGACACGATCGGGCCCTCGTTAGGCGCGCACACGATCACCCTGCGCGCCAGCGGCAAGTCGAGCTCACAGTCGATCACGACGGCTGCGGGCGCGCTCAACACCGTGGCCGTGGTGCGGTCTGCCTCCGGCGCGGTGGGCAGTGCCATCCTCGACGACACCAACAGCGTCGTTCCCGCGGGCGCAACGAAGCTCCGCGTCATTCACCTCGCGGCGAATGCGGGCACGCTCCAGGTGTATCGCACCCAGCCCGATTTCGGGACGCCGATCTCCTGGCAGTTCCCCTTCAACTACCAGCCGGATCCGACCAGCCTCAGCGCCCCGTTCTACCAGAGCACCGTCGGCGCATGGGAGGTGCGCATCTGGCAGACTCCGACTGACGCATCCGGCTGGTCGACGGCGCCGGTGAAGGTGATCATTCCGCTCTCGAGTGGCGAGAAGCGAACGATACTGATGCTCGACAAGCCCGGTGGTGGGGTGCGGGTCGAGATCATTTGATCTTCCTCGGCCGATCGAGATCGCGACCATTCAAAAACAAAAGCAAAACCTGATCACGAATTACGCGAATGAGACGAATTACACGAATCGCTCCACGGGATTGAAAGCTCCTTGCGCTACGAGCCGGGACTGTTTTGTGGCGACCTCGGGACGTTTCTACGCGAACTCGATGGGTGTGCCGTTGACAAAAACTCCCTGACGCTACGGAGGCCGCTGGAGCCGTCCCTGCTGTCAGGATAATTCGCGTTCATTCGCGTAATTCGGATCAGGTTTGGTTTTCCGGCAGCGTAAAGTAGAAGCGGCTCCCCTCCCCAACAGCACTCTCGACCCAGATACTGCCGCCATGCGCTTCGACGATCCCTTTCGCGATCGCTAAACCAAGGCCGATGCCGCGGCGGTCGCCGCGAGCGCCCTGCCAGAACTGACCGAAGACATGCGGCAGCTGCTCGGCGGGGATTCCGGGACCCGTGTCGGCGATTTCAAAGCGGACCTCGTCGTCGATGCGCGTCGCGCTGATCGTTATGCGGCCACCGGGCGGAGTGAACTTGATCGCGTTGCCGACGAGGTTCGAGAACACCTGCAGAATGCGGCCGCTGTCGGCGCGGACACGAGGAAGCTCCGCGGCCAGATCCGTGAGGAGCTCCAGCGAGGACGTCGCCGCGAGCGGACGGAGCATCTCCAGCGTCTCGTCGACGAGCAGCGCGACCGCGACCGGACGTGGATCGATAGTGAGTCGGCCCGATTCGATCCGTCTCACCTCGAGCAGATCCTGAATGAGCCGATTCATCCTGTCCGCGGCGCGGCGGACGATCTGTGCGTGATTCCTGAGCAGTGGCGGGTTCGTCGGCAGCAGCTCGAGCATTGTGCTCGCGCCCATGACGATCGTGTTCAGCGGATTGCGCAGATCGTGCGCGACGACGCCGAGCATCTCGTCGCGAGCGCGCGTCGCGTGCTGCGCCTCATGGAAAAGCCGCGCGTTGTCGACGGCGAGAGCCGCGCGCCGCGCGAGCTCCTCGACGAGCACGAGGTCTTCGGGTTCGTAGCGGCGATCGCTTTCCGACCAGTAGAGGGCGAGCACGCCTAACGAGCGCTCGCCGACGCGCAGCGGCACCGCGACCATCGACCGCGGCACGAGCGGCATCGCCACCCGCGCGTGCTCCTCGCTCACGAACGAGCGCGCGATCATGTCGTCTGTCACCTCGCGGACGAGCAGCGGCTCGCCCGTATTCACGCTTCCGAAATGATAGAGCCGCTCGGAGCCGTCGCGATTCCAGAAGCGCATCAGCTCGCGCAGGAGCGGCTCCTTCTCCGGATCGGCGTGCGCGGCGCCGATGCGGCGAATGCCGCTCCCATCCTCGGCGGTGATGTCGACGATGCAGTAGTCCGCGAAAGCGGGCACCGCGAGACGCGAGAGCGTGGAGAGCGTCGTCTCGTAGTCGAACGACGTCCCGAGCACGCGGCTCGCTTCGGCGAGGAATGCCGTGCGGCGCTGCGCCTCCTCGGCCGCGGCGCGCCGAATCTCTTCTTCAACGAGACGACGCGCGTTCTCCTCGGCGCGCTTCCGCTCCGTGACGTCGTGCAACGTCGCGACGCGCACCGGACGTCCACGGTAGAGCATCGTCCGGCCGGTGATCTCGGCGACGAAGGTCGAGCCGTCCTTCCGTCGACCCGCGACCTCGTACCGCGCTGTCGAACCAGAGCGGACGTGGCCCATGATCGTGGGGAGCGACTCGGGCGTCGGCAGATCGTAGACGTTGGTGCCGAGCAGCTCGCCGAGCTCGTAGCCGAACATCTCGCAGAGCCGCCGATTCGCGTCGATGATGATTCCGTTGTCGTGAATGACGACACCTTCGACCGCGGCGTCCGAGAGCAGCCGGAAGCGCTCCTCGCTCTCGCGGAGGCGCTCCTCGCTACGACGGCGGAAGAGCGCGCCGCCAAGGGTGACGGCGGCGACGCCTAACGCGTCGACGTCGGCGTCCTCCCACTCGCGATCGGCAGACTGATCGGCAACGCCGAGCGCGCCCCACCACGTCTGCTCGACGAAAACGGGAACCATCGCGACTGAGGCGACGCCGATTCCAGCGAAGAAGTCGCGCTCCGCCGGTGGCAGGCTATCGACGAGACCTTTGAGCGGCTGGCCTCGGGCAAGCATCTGCCAGCGCTCGAGCGCCCCGGGGAGCACGGCGATGCGGCCACGCGTGGCGTCGCAGAGCGGTGGCGCGTTCGGATCCGAGGTCCACTCCTGCCGCCAGATCGCCTGCAGCGCGCCATCCGGCGCGGGCTCGATCTCGAGGAGAAAGGCGCGGCAGGCCGGAACCGCCGCCCCGAGCCGGCCGAGGACCGCGACGATGTCAGTCTCCCAGGAGGTGGAGTGCAGGAGAACCGATGCCGCCTCGTGCACGGCCTGGAGGATGACATCATGTCGGTGCGCGGGGCGTGCGGCAACACCCGTCGCGGGCAGCATCACGGCGGACTCCATGACGCAACTTGCCGAGGGCCCGTGCGGGCGTCAACTCCCGCCTAACGGCGTACGGCCGGGGCCGGCTGCGGTTAGCGTTGCGCCAGCAGCTTTTGGAGGTCGCGCCACCTAACGAGGATCACCTTGTGGTCGCGCAGCGCCTGCCTGAACTCCGCGCTCGTCACCACGTCGTAGTCGCGCTGCCGCCACGCCGACCCGTACGGCTCGTGATTGACCGTCACCGCCTGGAGCTCGGCGTCGTCGTGGCCGAGGTGGACGATGATTTCGGTGAGCCCGGGCTTCAGCGTCGCGATCGCGTCGAGGTAGAATTGCTTCCACCGGTCGCGCGGCACCTCGGGCCCGGCGATGATGACGTTGTCGAGAACGACGTCGTTAGGCGCGAGCGGCACGCCGGTAACGCCGGGCGGCAGGTCGCGCACGGCGAGAAATGGCAAGTGGTAGTCGTGCGCGACCTTGATGTACACGCCAATGAGATCGCCATTGGCGAAGAGAGTGCCCATGTGGCTGTCGAGATGGGTTGGATGAATCCCCATCGCCAGCGCTCGCTCGACCTGTGCCCGCAGTTCCCGCTCCACCTCATCGAGCCGCGCGCGCGCCACAACCGGCGGCACGTCGCTCGGGAAGGTGCCGTCGGCGTCGAGCAGGCTCGGCACCTTGTCTCTCGATTCGACGCTGCCCCAGCGAAACGTCTCCCACTCGCTCGTTAGGGTGAGGTGCAATCCGAGATCGGCGTCAGGGTGTGCCTTCGCCCAGGCCGCGACCTCAGTCACCCACGGCGTCGGCATCATGACACTCGCCGACGTGATTGCACCGCGAGCGAGCGCGTCGAGACTCGCTGCATTCACGGAATGCGCGACACCGAGATCGTCTCCGTGGAGAATCAGGAGCTTCGCGTCAGCCGGATATCCCAGCCGCGATGCGATGGTCATCGTCTGCGCCGCGCCTGTAGAGATCGCGAGGAGCAGTGGCAGCAAAGACCAACGGAGCATCGACATCGGGGGCCTCTCGTCGGATGGGCGTGCGATATCATCGCAGGTTGCGGAAGGTTACGGAATACCGCAGCGCGTCGACGGGCGGGATGCTGTGCTCCCACTCGCTCCGCGCCGCACCGCTCAGCAAGTATGCCGACCGTGGCTCGGCGGTGACGTTGACGCGCTCCCATCCTTCGCCGACGCTCCGGCGCAGCCGGAAGACGCACGGCGCCAGCAGCGACACGCCGACGATCTCGTTGAAGACGTTCTTGTCGCGGTGCCATCCAATGCCCGCGCCGGCCGAGTACTCGGTGACGAGGACGTGCTGCAGTGCCTCGGGGTCGAGCCCGGCGAACCGGGCTGCGGGAACACGGAGCTCGCGGAGAAATGCGGGCATGTCGTCGACCTTCTGAAGGTGCCGTGCGCTGAAGTCGTACTGCCACCCGAAGGACACGACACGCCGCTTGCCGGTGTAGCCATGGAACTCGAAGTCCCGAAACGGCAGCTCGCGGATGTGCGCGAGGAGCTCGCTCTCCTCCGCGGCCGTGATGATGTCGCGCTGGTATCGGAAGCCTGACGGAAGCTCGACGCGTGCCTCGCCTGGATCAGGTTCACCAAAAAGATCAAATTGTGGGATAGGCATGAAAATCGAGGATCTGAGACTGAGTCGTCAGCGGTGAGAAAAGAGATCGATCCTTCACAGACTGGCAGGCGAGCATCTCACCCACGACAGCGAGTCCAGCCTCGAGACGGCAGCTAGGAGAGGGCAGACGTGAGAAACAACCTCTCAGTCTCACGTCTCAGCTCTCGAGGCCGAGGTCTCGATTCTGGACTCGCCATACCCGGGTGAGATGCCGATGCGGCGCAGTGAAGAAGACTGATCTCAGCTCTCGGGTCAGACACCTGAGTCTCAACACAACAAACCTATGGCTACGATCCAGAAGGAAATCTCAATCGCCGCGCCAGTGGAGCACGTGTGGGCGGCAGTGCGCGACGTCGGCGCCATCCATGAGCGGCTCGTCCCAGGTCTCGTCGCGGACACGGAGCTCGAGGAGGACGCGCGCGTCGTCACGTTCGCCAACGGGCTCGTCATTCGTGAGCGTTTCGTCACGATCGACGACGAGAATCGCCGCTTGGCCTATTCCGCGACCGGCGGCAACGCGACCCACCACAACTCGTCAATGCAGGTCTTCGCCGACGGCTCCGGATCGCGGCTCGTCTGGATCACCGACCTGCTCCCCGACAGCGTCGCGCCGCTGGTCAACGGGCTCGTCGAGCAGGGATCCAAGATCATGAAGGAGACGCTGGAGCGGACGAAAAAGAAGTGATTGGTGATTGGTGGCTGGTGGTTGGTGTCACCAATCACCAGCCACCAGCCACCAGCCCTACTGCCTAACGAATCGGAACGGCCCGCCTCCGAATCGAAAGACGCCGACTAGCGTATCGCCGAAGAGTTGGCCGTCGAACACCTCGACCGTGTCCGCGCCCGACCAATCCTTCAGCAACGCCAGCTCCACGCGCCCGTCGCGCGTGGTGCCGAGGAAGCCACAGACGGGGCAGTCCGTGGAGCCGAGTCGCGGCCGCGGAACGTAGCGTCCGCTCAACGCGTCCGATTGACCACTGCGTGCCGCCGGCGACTCCACGTAGATGTCGAAGCTCAGGTAGCGAGTGCCGAGCGCCTCGGCCTGAGTGCCGTAGAACTGGAAGTTCCCCTCGAAGGGGCGCGTCTGCGGCGCCGCGATCGTGATGCTGTCGAAGCGCAGCCTAACGAGCGAGCCGAAGACGCCGAGTCCGCCGCTCACGCGGTTGATCAGCCCCTCGCCCGAGAGCTCGTCGTTATGCGTGCGGTACCAATCGTAGAAGTTGGAGTCGACGGCGGAGACGGTCACCGCCTGCGCGAACCCTGGGAAGAAGACATGCGGCAGTTCCTCGCGCTCGGTGTTGCGAAGGAGTCCGGGGAGTCGGACCTCCGTGCTCTCCGTGAAGAAGGATCGCGGCCCAAGCGGCGTCTCGATGCGGACGAAATAGCTGCGCGCGCCCGGCGTCGCGGGCCACGAGAGTACGAGTGTGTCACGCGACCGATCCATCGTGCCTAACGCCGCGGCCGTCGCGGGACTGCCTTCCGGCACCGACGTTTCGGCGGAGAGCACCTCACCTTTCACCGTCCGCACCGTCAGCCGGTATGTGGCGCTCCGTTGGAGCTGGCTGCCTGGAATCGAAAAGCGGTAAATCCCCTGCCCTTTCCCATCGACGCGCGTCAAGTTGTCCTCCCGCGCGAGGGAAGTGGTGCCGTCCGGCAGGAGGAGCATCACCTGCGCACCCGATTCCGCGATCCCTTCGTCGCTCACCACCGGATCACCAAGATCGAACGGCGGTGCGAAGACCTGCACGCGCCCCGTGCGCGTCCGCTCGAGCAGCACCACCTGTGACGGAGCCGTCGCGCTCAACACGCCATGCAGCGCGAGCTGCGGATCGGTGCGCGGGATGGCCGTGCGGTCGATCTCGCACGCCGCGCAAAGCGCCGCGAGCGAGACGAGGACCAAGCGATCAGAACGCAATTCGCACCCCCACGCTCGGCAGAATGGGAAATTGCGTGTACCCGCGGCGGGTCGGATGATCGTTCGAGTAATCGTAGAGGTACACGAACACGTTGCGTGCGTTGTACGCGTTCACGACGCTCAGATACGGCGCGATCGTCGCGCCACGATAGATGAGCTCCCGCGAGACGTCGAGGTCGAGCCGCTGCGTCGCGGGAAAGCGCGCCGAGTTCTTGACGCTGCCTAACGGCTCGAGGTAGAGCGGTGGGTTGCCCGTTCCCCAGGTATCATTGGTCGGATCATATGCGCGGCGCGTGATCTCACCGATGATCGGCGTGTACGGGTTCCCCGTCGCGTAGCCGAAGCGCGCGCCGACGCGGTAGCGCGCCAGCCGCCACGTCGCGACTACGTTCAGATCGTGCCGCCGATCGTTGCCCGGCGCCCAGCGCACGCCGTCCCGCTCGTGCGACGCGAGCCCGTACGAGTACGCGATCCACCCAGACGGGCCGTGCACCGGCTGCCAACGGGCGAGCAGATCGACGCCATACGCGAGCCCGGTAGCGACGATAAACTCGTCGCCGCGCCGGCTCGGATCGTCGGAGACATTGGCGTCGAAGACGCGGTCGTACTTCTTCACGTACGTCTCGACGCGCACCGACGAATGCTCGACGCGCCGCTCGGCGCCGAGCACGTACTGCCACGCCGTCTCGACAGGGATGTACTGGTCGCTCGCGAGCCAGACGTCGAAGAAGCGGAGCGGTCCGTCGCCGGCGAGGGAGTGCATCGTTTGTGACACGCGCCCGGCCGCGGCGGTGAGCGCCACGGCAGGCGTGAGGAAGTATTTGACCGCCAACCGCGGCGACAGCGCACTCCAGTCCCGTCCTCCCGTTAGGCGCTCGGCGCGCAGTCCCGTCTCGAGGAGCCACTTCGGCGATAGCCGCCAGAGGTCGTCAATCCAGCCGCTCACCGACACCGGCCGCTGAACGATGTCGAAGTCGGTCGTCCCGGTCTGGGACGAGCTCGACTCGTAGCGGAGGCGCGTCCACGTGGCATCCCAGCCTAACGAGCGATCGTTCGACGCGTAGTGGGACGTCACCGACCCGTCGACGCGGAGGTCGCGCACCTCACTGCGCTGGGCAATGGCACCGTCGGCGACGTCGAGCCGAGTGCGAAAGCCGGACGTCGACACGCGCTGCTCGACGGCCGTGCTGCCGCCGAACAGCCATCCCCATCCTGGCGCCGTGCCGATGTCCTTCGAGATCGCGGCGCCGAGCACGCGGTTGCCCCAATCGACGTTCCACGTACCGTCGCCCGCGTGCGACACGGTCGAATCGCCGGCGAGGTTCGCGAGGTTGAGATCCAGAACGTCCTTCCCGCCGTAGCCAGTGACCGCGAGCCGCCAGTCTCCGGGCAGCGCGTAGGTCGCGT
>JAJKIR010000070.1 GCA_021154325.1 Gemmatimonas sp. | reverse complement strand
TAACCGAGATCATCCGCGTCGTCGTCGCGATCCGAGAACCGAAACTCCTCGTGCAACTCGTCACCCCGCGGCATGCGCGCCTCCTGAGACAAGTGTGATTCAGCGTCGTGGATTCAAGCGACCCAGCGTCGCGCCCCGGCGCACGTCGTGTGCCGACCTCGCGCGCGTGCAGCATCGCCGATGCGTTCAAGAACGCACGCATTAAAACGCGTGCAGCAGCCTTCGCGCAACACCCTAGTACAATGTCCTTGCGCTCACGTCAAGGCAGAGCCGCGCCACTCATCATCGCGGCACGCTCGACGCGAATGAGGATACACTGCTCGCGCTCAATCTCCAGCCGGCTCGGGCAGCGGCGTGCCGACCACATCTCCGTCGTGCCGCCCGTGCGACAGCTTCCGGCGCGTCACCAGCGCGGTGACGTCATCGAGCATGGTGTAGACGACGGGCACCACGAAGAGCGTGAGCAGGGTCGAGGTTATGAGTCCGCCGATGACTGCCCGCGCCATCGGAGCACGCTGCTCGGCACCAGCGCCCAGTGCGAGCGCGAGCGGGATCATGCCGAAGATCATCGCGACGGTGGTCATGATGATCGGGCGCAGACGAATGCGGCCGGCGGTCAACAGCGACTCGTTGCGAGACGAGCCTCCCTCGCGCTGCTGGTTGGCGAAGTCCACGAGCAGGATGCCGTTCTTCGTCACCAGACCCATGAGCATGATGATGCCGATCATGGTCATGACATTGATGTTGTCGCGCGTCACGAGCAGTGCGACCGTTACCCCGATAAAGCTCAGGGGCAATGCCAGCATGATCGCCAGCGGCTGAAGGAAAGAGCCGAACAGCGAAGCCAGAATCAGGTAGATGAACACGACAGCCAACAGCATTGCCTCGAGCACGTAGCCCTTGGTCTCTTCGAGGTTCTGGACATCGCCACCGAATACGAAATGGTAGCCCGGTGGAAGCCCGACCTTGTCGATCTCCCGGCGCACGTCGTTGGCCACGTCACCGGTCGCGTAGCCCGGCAGCACGTTCGCACTGATCGAGACCTGCTGCTCCAGATTTCGCCGGTTGATCTGCTGCGGTCCAACGCCCGCCTCGACCTCGGCTACCTGGGAGAGCGGAATCATCGGCGCCTGTCCACTTCGCGGATCGATGGAGCTGCTCGGCACCACGATCTGCGCGACGTCCGCGGCCGAGGTGCGCAGGGACTCAGGGTAGACGACTATGACGTCGTGCTCGAAGCCCTGGTGGTCCTCCCATCGCGTTGCGCGCTGACCCGAGAAGAGCGGCGCGAGCGTGTTGCCGATGCTGGTGATGCCGAGACCAGCGCGCCACGCCTCCTGTCGGTCGACACGGACGTCGAGCTCCGGGATGTCGCCCTCGTCGCTGGATGTCGGCTCCGCGACGCCAGGCACGGACTTCACTGCCTCGAGCACGCGGGCTGCCGCGAGCTTGAGCCGTGAGACCTCGGGTCCCTGAACATTGATCTGAATCGGAGAGCCGCGTCCACCGAAGATGGAGGACTGATTCGGGCGAACCGATGCCTGCGCGCCTGGAATGCGCCGGAGCTGTATGCGCAGATCGCTCTGCAGATCGAACACCGAGCGTTTCCGCTGCGACCGAGGCAGCAGCTTCACGAAGATGCTGCCGTTGTTAGGCGTGCCGCGGAACCCGCCTCCGATGGATAGATACGTGTAGTCGACTTCCGGCTGCTTCTTGAGGAAGGTGACCATCTCCCGTCCCTTCCCCAGCGTGTACTGCAGGGTCGAGCCAGGCGCCGTCCGGAAGTTCACGTTCAGCTCTCCCTGGTCGGCGTCCGGCATCCAGGTGAAGCCGAGCTTCGGGACGAGCAGGAATGCCGTGACAACCGAGACGAGAGCGATGGCGCTCACGATGAGCCGATGACCTAGCGCCCAGCCCAACCATTGCGGGTAGCGGTCGGCCACGCGTTCAAACCAATCGTTGAACGCAAAGGCGACGCGGCGAATGGGATTGGTCTTTTTCCGCTGCTCCGGGTCGAGCCCTTGCTCGCCCTCGGGGTCTGGCCAGACGCTCGACAACATCGGGTCGAGCGTGAATGAGACGAAGAGGGAGACGAGTACCGCGAACGCGACCGTGACGCCAAACTGAAAGAAGATCTTTCCGATCATTCCGCCCATGAAGGCGACGGGAAAGAACACCGCCACGACAGCGAGCGACGTGGCCGCGACGGCGAGGCCGATCTCGTCCGTGCCTTCCTTCGCGGCTCGATAGTGATCTTTGCCCATCTCGACGTGCCGCACGATGTTCTCGCGCACGACGATCGCGTCGTCGATGAGGAGACCGATCGCGAGCGACAGCGCGAGAAGCGTCATGGTGTTCACCGTGAAGCCGAACAGCCACATGACGAAGAACGCGGAGATGATCGAGACCGGCAGGGTGAGACCGGTGATCACGGTCGAGCGCCAGGAGTTCAGGAACAGATAGATGATCGCGATCGTGAGCAGGGCGCCGAGGACGATCGAGTTCTGGACGTCGGCGAGTGATTCGCGAATGCGCTCGGAATCGTCGCGGCGAACCGTCACCTTCACGTCTTGCGGCAGCACACGCTCGAGATCGTGAACGGCGACGCGCACGCTGTCAGCGACGGCAACGGTGTTGGATTCGGCGATCTTCAGCACGTCCACAGTCACGGAAGGATTGCCATCGATCTCGGCGGCGCTGCGTCGCTCCTCCGATCCATCGATCACCGTTCCGACGTCGCCGAGGCGGATCGGGACGCCGTTTCGCACCGAGACGGCGATGTCGGCGAACGCCTTCGGATCGATGATGCGGCCAGTGATGCGCACGAGCTGCTCGATGGTCGCACCCTGCACGCGGCCGGCGGGGACCTCCTGGTTCTCGCGCTGCAGCGCCTGCATCACCTGCACAGGACTCACGTTGTAGGCGTGCATGGCGACCGGATCGAGCTGCACCTTGATCTGCCGGCGGTTGCCACCGACGATGTTTACGCCACCGACGCCTGGAATCGCCTCGAGTCGCGGCGTAACCACCTGATCAGCGAGATCCGTGATCTCGCGCAACGGTCGCTCGCTGCTCTGCAATGCGAGCGACATGATCGGCGAGTCGTTCGGATCGAAGTGCTGAATGATGGGATCTTCGATGTTCGGGGGCAGAGAGCGGCGGATACGAGCGACCTTCGCCTGCACGTCCTGCTGCGCGACGCCGATGTCGACGCCGAGGTTGAACGACAACCGAACCTGTGAGCCGCCCTCGTAGGAGCTGGAGTTGATCTCCTTGATCCCCTGCACCGTGTTGAGCGCTTCCTCGAGCGGCTTCGACACCTGGCGCATCATGACTTCCGGAGACGCGCCGGGATAGCTGGTCTGGACGCTGATCGTGGGGTAGGTGACGTCGGGGTACTCGTCGATCGCCAGGCGGCGATAGCTGACGATGCCCAGCACGACCAGCAAGACCATCATCATGGTCGCGAAGACGGGGCGCTTGATGGATACGTCGGAGAGGAACATGGAAGGATTCGTTCGGTTGTCGACTACGTGGCGCCGGTACTAGCGGGTGGTGCCACGGCGCGGGCGCTGGCTGGGATCCTGAGGCGCGCCCGCCTGTCCGGCCCGCGGCCGCTCCTCGCCGATGATGACCGCCTGCATGCCGCGGCCGAGGGTGCCGACGTTGCCGACGATGACGCGGTCGCCTAACGACAAGCCGGAGACGACTTCGGCCTTGCCGAGCCGCTCGTCGACCACGCCGACCTCGAGAGGCGCGATGTTGACGGTGCGGGAGTCGAGGCGATAGGCGAACGGGTGTCCGCCCTCCTGGGACTGGCGAATCGCGGCCGCGGGAACCGTGAGGACCTCGCTGAGGGTGCGGCTGACGACGCGTCCGCTGGCGAAGGTTCCGCCCTTGAGCACCCCGTTCTCGTTAGGTACATCGACGTAGACGGTGATGGAGCGGCTCGTCGGATCGATGGTGGGGCTGACGCGGGCGACGCGTCCCTCGAAGTTGCGCGCATCCGCCACGAAGTGGACGGTCTGGCCAACGCGCACGGCATTGGCCTGGCGCGCGGGGACCGCGGCGGCGAGCTCGAGCACCTGATTGCGAACGATGGTGAACATCGACGTGCCGCGCGCGACGCGCTCGCCCGACTCGACTCCCCGCGTGCCGATTGTCCCGCTCGTGGGCGCGACGACGCGCGTGTCGCGCGAGGCGATGCTCGTCGTCCGCAGCTTCGCCTCGGTGGCGGCGAGGCGTGCCCGCGCGGACTCGACCGTTTGTTGAGCAACTTTATAATCCCGCTCGGCGATCGCGCCCGCCTTGAAGAGCTCGGCGCTCTGGTCGAGGTTCCACTGCGCCGTCGCGAGATCGGTGCGGGCCGACGCGCGGTCGGCGAGAGCGCTTTCCTGCGCGCTCTGCTGCTCGCCCGCGTCGAACTCGGCGAGGAGCTGGCCCTCGTTCACATGCTGACCCTCGCGGACGTACACGCCCTTGAGATCACCCTCGAGGCGGGCACGCACGTCGACAGTCTCGATGGGCTTCAGGTCGCCGGTGATCGGAGTGCCTTCCTCGATGGTCTCGCGGGTGACGAGGGCGACGTCGCCGGGCGCGAGCGTGATCGTCGGAGCCTGGCGTCCGCCGCGGCCGCCGGCGGAATCGCCGCGGCGGCCGGCGGCGTCATTGGTCGCGGCCGCGGCGGAGCCCCGGTTGGAGTCGCAGCCTAACGCGGCGAGCAGCAGGCCGCTCGCGAGCGAGAGGCTGATGAGTAGTTTCTTATTCACGGGAAGGTCCGCTCTCGGATCGACGCACCGTCGGCACGTCGCGCGTGGGCGGGAATGGAATCGGCTGGCCAAGAGCGCGGGAGAGCTCCGCGGTCGCGAGGTACAGATCGTAGGTGGCGCGCGCCTCACCCGACTGCGCGGTGGCGAGCGCGAGCTGCGCGTCGGTCACCTCGAGCTGTGTGCTCAGGCCGCGTGAGAAGCGAAGCGAGGCGAGCTGAAAGGCTTCCTGCGCCTCGGTGGAGTTCTGCTGCCGTGCCGCGAAGATGGACCGGGCGCGAAGCAATTCCGCACGCGCCCGCGCGACTTCCAGCGACACCGTTTCTCGCTGTTGCTGCAGCTGCAACTCCGCGATCCGAAGCTGCGCCTGTGCGACGTTCAGATTCGATCGCGCGCGCAGTCCATCGAAGACAGGGAAGCTCAAGGTTGCGGTGATGGACCGGTCGGAGAACCAGCCTCCGTTCTGACAACTGTTGGAGGTCGATGTCGGCGGGCAGAACTGCTTCGCCGATTGCCCGAAGCGATCCGGAAATCCAGCTCCGACTGGCGGAAAGGCAGAGTAGCCCGTGTTGAATCCAATGCTCAGCGAAGGCAGGAAATCGGCCCGGGCGATGGCGATGCCCTCGCGGCGCGAGCGGACCGTGAACTCAGCGGAGCGGAGCGCGGGCCGGTCGGGAAGTGCCGCCGAATCCGTCAGCGACGCCATCTGGGGCACGAGAGCCGCGACGGCATCCGCGTCGAGCGCGGTCGTCAGCCGAATGGGCCGATCGACGGGGACGTTAAGCAAGCGCTTAAGATCGAGAAGCGCCAACTGCCGATCGTTTTCGGCCTGAATCGCGAGGGGTTCGAGATTGGCCCGCTCAACCCGCGCGCGAAGCACGTCGTAGCGCGCCGCACGGCCGGCCGACTGCAGCTGCTCGAGCTGGGTGAGCCGGGCGCTCGCCAGCGCCACGCTTCCCCGCTGAATCTCGACGAGCCGTCCAGCGAACAACGCATTCAGGTATGCCCGTTGAACGTCGACGTTGACGCGGGCGCGCGACTCCTGCTCGTCGAGCCGCGTTGCCGAGCGAAGATCTCCCGCGGAGTGTGTGGCCGCGACAATGCGGCCGCCCTGAAAGAGCGTCTGCTGGAGCGACGCCGCGACTGAATAAGTGTTGGGCTGATTGAACACCTGGGCGACCGCCGTACTCCGCGCGTTCTCGTACACGTGCGAGTAGCTGGTGTTGATGCGCAGCTGCGGAAGTCCGCTCGCTCGGGCGAGGCCGACCTGCGCCTCGGCCGCATCAACGAGGGCGGCGCTGAGCCTCACCTCATCGGAACCCCGCTGGGCAGCGGCGACCGCTTCCTCAATGGACAGGCGAAGGGTGTCCGCACTGGCCGGGGACGACCCCTGTCCGATGACAGAGACGGGACTCACGCCTATCGCGAGAGCCCCGCAAAGCACAATGCTGTGCAGCCTAAGCAATCTTCCACTCATCATCAGGTATACGCCACGGCGGGAGCGAACGTTGGCGATATTAGCGTACACGGAGCCCGCCTGGCCTGACAGGGGCGCACGTGAAGAAGGGGCCCGAAACGTCATGCGTTTCAGGCCCCTTCTGAGTGCGATCGCTCGCTTGCAGCGCCCTCAGGGGTCGATGAACGTCAACGTCTTGCGACGGGAGACGACGCGCTGCAAAGCGGCGTAGATGTCCGGATCGAGGAGGCGACCCACATGTCCCTGGAGAAACTGGATGGTCTCCTCGGGTGCCATCGGGTCGCGATAGGCGCGCTTCGACGTCAATGCGTCAAAGGCGTCCGCGGCGGCGAGGATACGACCGCCGATGGAGATCTGTCCACCACTGAGCGCGCGTGGATATCCGCTGCCGTCCCAATGCTCGTGATGATCCTGGACGTAGTGCAAGGCCTCACCGAGATGTCGGAGCGGAGCCAGGATGTCCATGCCAATGCGGACGTGCTCCTTCACGTGCTCGAACTCCTCGGCCGTGAGGGAACCGGGCTTGTTGAGCACCGCCTCGCGAGTGCCGATCTTGCCGACATCGTGCAGCCGGCCGGCGAGCCGGACCTGCTCGACGGCGTCAGGAGCCATGCCCAGCTCTTCCGCCATTGAAGCGGCGAGCTCCGCCACCCGCTGCGAGTGGCCGCGGAGGTATACGTCCTTCACCTCCATCGCATTGATGAGCGTCTCCGCGACGCTGACCGTCAGGTCGCGAAGGGCTTCCTTCTCGCGCTCGAGCTCCTCGGTTCGTTGCGCCACTTCCTCACGAATCATCCGCTCGACGCGACGCTGCTCGATGAGAAGGGCACGCTTGTGCAGCGCGCGCTCGATGGCGACCTCGAGATCGGCCAGCTCGACGGGCTTCATGAGGTAGTCCATGGCGCCCTGCGAGAGCGATTCCGTAGCCGTGGGGGCGTCGTTTACCGCCGTGAGCATCATGATCGCGAGCTCACTGTCCATCTGGAGAGCGCGCGGAACGACGTCAACGCCGGAGAGACCGGGCATTCTCACGTCGCAGAGCATGAGCACGAAGCCCTGCTGGCCCAGCTGGGAGAGCGCCTCGTCTCCCGATTCCGCGGTGACCACGTCGAAACCACGGGTGCGCAGGAACTTGCCAATCGCTCGCCGAATCCCTTCCTCATCGTCGACGACCAAAACGCGACGAGCCGCGATCTCGGACGTTCGCTGTGGAGCTTTGGATGGAGCGTCCGCTGGCAGCGTAAGCGTAGGGGTTGCGCTCTGATCGATCATCGGGTGTGGCGGCGGGTGCTGCGGAAAGACGGAAGGCGGGCGTGTGGGCACCCGGTGGTCGCTTGTGAGACGCGTGCTCCGCCGGGACGGTAACGCCACCAGCGCCCAACGATTAAGCCGCCTTTCGAGAGTCTTTAGCCGCTCAGTCGTCCACGAACTCCACGTTCACACGCTTCGGAATGAAGCCCGAATCGTGGCCGCGATCGAGGAGAAGGCGCACGGCCTTCCGGCCGCGCTCGCCGTAATCGAGGGTCCAGTCATTCACGTACATTCCCACGAAGGTGTCGGCTCGGCTCCGCTCCAGACCCCGTGCGTACTGCATCGCGTGATCGAGAGCGCCCTTTCGATGCTGCAGGCCATACGCGATGCTGGCCCTAAGATGGCGTGAAATATCGCGGATCAGGGCGGCGCCGAGGTCCTTGCGGACGACGTTGCCTCCGAGTGGCAGGGGCAGACCCGTCTCCGTGAACCACCATTCGCCCATGTCGGCGACCAGGTGGAGGCCACGATCGGCGAAGGTCAGCTGTCCTTCGTGGATCAAGAGGCCGAGGTCGACGTCACCGCGCTCGACTGCGTCCTCGATCACGTCGAAGGGTGTTGGGACCGGGATGAAGTCCGGCTCATAGAGCCGCAGCGCGAGGAAGGCGCTGGTGAGCGGGCCGGGGATCGCGACTCGTTTGCCACGAACGTCGCTGCGGGACATCGGCTCACGCGCCACGAGCCGAGGTCCATACTGGTCGCCCATCGACGCTCCATGAGGGAGGAGCGCGTACTTGTCGGCCAGGTAGGCGTAGGCGTGAATCGAGACCGCCGTCACTTCGAGCTCGCCTCGAAGGGCGCGCTGGTTGAGCGTTTCTATATCCTGGAGCTCGTGGACGTAACGCAGATCGCCGGTGTCGATCTTCCCTTCGGCGAGCGCATAGAACATGAAGGCGTCGTCGGAATCCGGGCTGTGGGCGACGTGAATGGTTCGGGTCACGATGGCGTGGTCGTTAGAGAGGGGGCTCAGCGCGACGATGCGCGCGCGAGCCGAGCGTCGATCTCGGCTACATGCTGCCGATACTCGGGCAGCTGCTTCGCGCGCTCGGTTGGCGCCGCGGCCGCGAAGCGCCGGGCATAGGTGGCCTGGGCGGCGCGATCTCCACTCTGCGCGGCGACGTCTGCGGCGAGCATGAGGCCGAGCAGGTGCTGCGGCTGCGTCGCGAGGATGGTGTCGGCCTGCGCTTTCGCGATCTCCGATGCACCGGACACCGCGGCGATGCGGCCGAGATCATATCGCTGATCGGCGTTGAGCGCGCCGAGCATGACATAGGCCTGCATGGCCATGGGCGCGAAGAACTGCACGCTATCGGAGCGCCCGCGCTCGTTGAGCGACATCACACGGTCGTACAAGCGTTCGGCGCGCTCCTCGGGGGACATCTGGCTGATGTCAACCGATGCGGGGCCACCCTGCGTGGCGGCTGGGGCGTCGGCGGACGCGATGGCGGTCGCGGCACCTGGTCTTCCGAATCGCTGTGCCGCAACGAGCGCGATGAGGGCGACGAGTGCGATCGCGGCCACAGCCCAAGGGAGTGCGGATCCGAGGCCTCGCTCAGTCGCTGGAGCAAGGCGCGCCTCGGATGTGGTAGCGGTCGCGGACGTGCCGCAACGGTGACAGAACTTGGCGCCGCGCGTCAACGCGGTCTGGCAAGCGACGCACTGTGCACCGGCGAGCGGAGCGCCGCAATTGGAGCAGTATTTCCCGGTCGCGACCGATTGGCAGGCGGGACAGGTGGACGTGATGGACGGTGAAGCGGGTGCGGGGCCGGTCATGCGGGAATAATAGTGGTGGTTGGTGGTTGGTGATTGGTGGCTGGTGATTGCGGGACGCGGGTCGCGGGTTGCGGAACGCACTCGTCCTCACTTCTCACCAACCACCAACCACCAATCCACCAATCCACCAATCACCACCCACCAGCCACCATCATTGCGTGTGGCGTCCGCCTGGCTCGGAAATCTCCTTCACGGTGTTGCCGGCCTTGTCTTCGTCGCGCGTCTTCCGAACGATGTCGGCCTGGGCAACGATGCCGACGAGCGCGCCGCGGTCGTCGACGATCGGAATGCGGCGGACCTGCTCGTTCGCCATCGCCTCCATCACCTCGTCGACGTCGTCATCGAGGGTACAGGTGCGAATTCGGCTCGAGCTCATGATATCGCTCACGCGCGTGCCACCGTCGCGTCCTTCGGCGACGACGCGAATGGCGATGTCGCGGTCGGTCACGACACCGAGCAATCGGTTCGTACCCTTCTCTTCCACGACGGGGACGATGCCGACATTCTCGCGTTGCATGAGCTGAGCGGTCTCGCGGATCGTGGCGCCCGGCGTGACGCAGGCAGGATCTTTGGTCATGACGTCGCGGACTTGCATAGGAAAGAGAGCTGAGGGTGGACGATGGAATCGTGTCGCCGGCGGATGTCGTCGGCGCCGAGCAACCAGCGCGCAAGCGCTATGCCCTGCACCACCGCTGAGCTCAGCCATTCTTTGACAGTGCCGCGAATGGCGGCGTAAGTTGCGCCGTGCCAACGGACCACACACGAAGTCGGACGCGTTCGGAGAGCGGGCGCTCGACGGGGACCTCATCGAAGCGCGGAGTCGTCGCCGACACGACGGGCGCTACCAGGCAGGACATTCTGCAGATGGCCGGCGATCTGAACGTGCGCTTCATGCGCCTTCAGTTCACGGACATCCTCGGCATCAACAAGAACGTGGAGATCCCCGCGTCGCAGTTCGACAAGGCGCTGTCGGGCGACATCATGTTCGACGGCTCATCGATCGAGGGGTTCGTGCGGATCGAGGAGTCGGACATGCTGCTCGCTCCGGATCTCTCGACCTTCCAGGTATTTCCCTGGAGCGATCCCGAGAATCGCATCTGTCGCGTCATCTGCGACATCAACACGCCCGATGGTGAGCCGTTCGCCGGCGACCCGCGCGGCGTCCTGAAGCGGGTGCTCGCGCGGGCGTCGTCGTTAGGCTTCACGATGAACGCGGGGATGGAAGCGGAGTTCTTTCTCTTCCGGCCGAACGACGAGGGCGAGGCAACGACGGTGACGCACGACGTCGGGAGCTACTTCGACCTCGCGCCCGCGGATCTCGGGGAGGAAGCGCGGCGGGCGATGGTCGACGTGCTGGAGCGGATGGGCTTCGAGGTCGAGGCCGCGCATCACGAGGTGGCGCACGGTCAGCACGAGATCGACTTCCGGTACGCGGACGCGCTGAAAACCGCGGACAACATCGCGACCTTCCGGTTCGTCGTGAAGCACGTCGCGCAGCAGTTCGGGCTGCTCGCGTCGTTCATGCCGAAGCCGATCTTCGGGCAGAATGGAAGCGGGATGCACACGCATCAGTCGCTCTTTCGTGGCGGCGAGAACGCATTCTGGGACGCGAAGGCGCAGTGGCAGCTGTCGCCCGTGGCGCTGCACTACATCGGTGGACTGTTGCGCCACGCGCGCGGCATGTGCGCGATCACCAACCCGCTGGTGAACTCGTACAAGCGCCTAGTACCTGGCTACGAAGCGCCGGTGAACGTCGCCTGGTCGATGCGGAATCGCTCGCCGCTCATCAGGGTGCCCGAGCGTCGCGGGCTGGGAACGCGGGTCGAGCTGCGGATGCCCGACCCGGCGGCGAATCCGTATCTCGCGCTCGCGGTGATGCTCGCCGCGGGACTCGATGGCGTGGAGACCAAGGCCGACCATCGCGAGCCGGTGAACGAGAACATCTGGGAGATGTCGTATCGCGAGCGGCGCCGGCTGCGCATCGACGATCTGCCCCACGATCTCAACGAAGCGCTCGACGAGCTGGAGAAGGACGAGGTCGTTCGTGCCGCGTTAGGCGACCACATCACGAAGCATTTCGTCGAAGCGAAGCGGCAGGAGTGGCGGGAGTACATCACGCAGGTGTCGCCGTGGGAGCTGGAGAGCTACCTCGCGAAGTACTGACTCACGCGAGCATTTCGCCGGCCAGCTCCTCGGCCCGCAAGGCGCCAGTCATCACCGCGACGGTGTCGCTCATGCTGATTCGCCTGGGATCGAGTACCACGACGCGCTTGCCTAACCGCTGGACGTGGATACGATCCGCGAGCTCGAAGACGTGCGGCATGTTGTGCGAGATGAGAACGACGGCGAGCCCCTTCTCCCGGACGCGGCGGATGAGCTGCAGCACCATTCCGCTCTCCTTCACGCCGAGCGCCGCGGTCGGCTCGTCCATGATGACGACATGGCGGGCAAAGGCCGCGCTCCGCGCGACGGCGACGCTCTGGCGCTGACCGCCGGAGAGCGTCTCCACTGGTTGGTCCATCGAGCGCACGCTGATCTTCAGCTCGTCGAGGTGTGCTACGGTTTCTCGGAGCATTCGCGGCTTGTCCAGGACACGAAAGACACGACCGGCAACGCCCTCCCGCCGCAGCTCGCGGCCGAGGAAGAGATTCTCGGCGATCGACATCGCTGGGGCGACGGCGAGATCCTGGTAGACCGTCTCGATGCCCGCGCGGCGCGCGTCGAGTGGATTCCTGAAGTGGACTCGCCGGCCGTCGAGAAAGATCTCACCCTCATCGGGAACGACCGCACCGGCGAGCGCCTTGATGAGCGACGACTTGCCCGCGCCGTTGTCGCCGATCACGGCGAGGATCTCCGCGCTCCGGAGGTCGAAGTCGGCGCCATCGAGGGCGGTGACGTGACCGTAGCGTTTGACGAGGCCGCGCGCCTGGAGAACGACGGTTGCCGGATTCGCTGGCAGCGTCATCATGTCCCGCGCCGCGAGAACTGATCGGTGCCGACGGCGAGAATGACGAGAATGCCCGTGATGAGTATCTGATAAACCGACGAGACGCCCATCAGCGTCAGGCCATTGCGAAAGACACCGACGATCAATGTGCCCACCAGTGATCCAAAGATGGCGCCGCGGCCACCGAAGAGACTCGTTCCGCCGAGCACCACGGCGGTGATCGCATCGAGATTTTCCGTCTGGCCGGCGTTCGGGTCACCGACTCCGGTGCGCGCCACCGAGAGCAGCGAGGCGATGCCGTACAGAACGCCCGCGGATACGTACACCCCGAGGAGAACGCGCTGGGTAGCGATTCCCGTGAGACGCGCGGCTTCCGGATTGTTCCCCACGGCATACACGTGTCGCCCCGAGGCCGTTTCGCGCAGCACGTACCAGGTGAGCCCGTACAGGACCAGCATCACCACCACGCCATACACGACGGCTGTACCACCGACACGGAAGGTGCCGCCGAGCGACATCATCGAGGCCGGCAGATCGGTCACCGTCTGCGCCTGGGAGTAGAGCTGCGTGACGGCGAACGCGATGTTCAGCGTGCCTAACGTGACGATGAACGGCGGGAGCTTGATGGCGCTGACGAGGAGTCCATTGATAGCGCCCAGAAGCGTAGTGACCGCGAGCCCCGCCCCAATCGCGACCGGGACCGGAAGTCCGTGTTCCGCGGCGAGCTTCGTCATGACGATTCCGCCGAGCGCCATCACCGTGCCGCATGAGAGATCGACGCCCGCGGTGAGGATGATCAGCGTCTGCCCGATGGCGATGACGCCGACGACCATCACCTGTTGCAGGATCAGGGAGAGATTCTCGCCGGTGAGGAAGCGATCGGTACGGGTCGCGAAGAAGAGGCAGGCGACGGCGAGGGCGACGAACGGACCGAGCGCGGCGGCGCGCGGGAGATGCTTCACGTCAGCCCGCGTCGCGCCGTCGAGTATGCGTCAATCACGCCGGCCGAAGCACTGAGCCATGCCGGTCTTCACGTCGCTGCTCGGAACCCCGGGCACCGCCCGCGCGGCGATGAGGGTGACGCCAGTGTTCGTGTAGCCGCTCGGCTTCCTGCCGGTTTTGAGATAAGCGACACCGGCAGCGACGCCTAACGCGGCCATCTTGAGCGGATACTGCTGCGCCGTCGCCGCGATCGCGCCCGCAGCGATATCGCGAATGCCCTGGCAGCCGCCGTCGACCGAGACAATGACGACGCTCTTCTCCTTCCCCGCAGCCTTGAGGGCTGTGTACGCGCCGGCAGCGGTCGGTTCGTTGATCGTGTAGACAAGATTGATGTCGGGATTCTTCTGCAGGCAGTTCTCCATCGCCGACTGACCCTTCGTCTGATTGCCGTAGCTGTCGGCCATGCACACGACGTGGGCCGGCCGGCCGAGCTGGTTGCTCTCCTTGGCGGGCGCGGCGAGGCCGAAGCCTTTGAGGAATCCATTGTGGCGCTGCGCGCCGACCGGATGACCTGGAAAGAGATCGAGCGTTGCAATGCGCGCGGCCTTGCCGCCGAGCACCGCCTTGGCGTACGCGCCGATGAGCGTTCCGGCCTCGTAATTGTCTGTCGCGTAGAGCGCGTCGGTCGCGTCCACAGGATCGGTCGGGCTATCGAGCGCGATGACGAGAATACCGCGCGATCGCGCCCGCTTGATCGCGGGCACAATCGCCTTGGAGTCATTGACGGTGATGAGGATGACCTTGGCGCCCGCGGCGATCATGTTCTCGATCGCCGTCACCTGGCCCGCGTTGTCGGCGTCGCTCTTGCCCGCGGCGCTGAGCAATCGCGCACCATTCGATCGGGCGGCGGCCAGTGCGCCCTCGCGCATCTTCACGAAGTACGGATTGCTCTCCGTCTTCGTGATGAGACCGATGACCGGCTCCTGCGCGCTCGCCGGGGCGGCGATCAGGGCGAGCGCGAGGAGGACCGTTAGGCGTGCGGCGCCCACGCCTTGTCGCCCTTCTTGTACGGAACGCACGGGTCGTAACGGCCCGGCGTCTCGGCGTAGCGCTGCGCCTGCTTGCAGCCAATTTCAGATGTGAAGTAGCCGAGCATCGCCAGCTCCTTGATCATACGGAAGTAGTGCGGCGGCGAGTCGGCAGTGATAGCCGTGGCGGTGCCGACGTCGGCGCCGAGGCCGCCCTCTTTCCGCTGATCGGGAAGCTGCGCCTGCGCCTTTTTCTCCGCCGTGCTCGTCGTCGTGTCACTTGGCTTCCGATTCCGCGCTGCCTCGACGGCGTCGGTGTAGCTCTTGGCCTCCTTGTCGAGCGCGACCAGCAACGAGAGCCGCTGCTCGGGTGTCGCAGAGACAAATGAGGCGTTGCTGTTGGCCTTCTTGCTCGCGTCGTCGAGCTTCTTCATTCCATCGCGGAAGATCTTCTGCTCCTTCGCGTCATAGCAGTCGGTGACCATCACCGCCATGAAGGGTCCGACCTTCGCCGCCTTGGCACCCGGCGTCGACGTCGTAGGCAGGATCGTATCGGCGACCTCGTCGAGGAAGGCCATGTCGTCTGGCGTGAAGTCGCCGACGTTCGCGCCCGATGCGACCGACTGGTGTCCCTTTTCGCATGCCGTCAGCAGCGACGTGCCGCCGACGAAGGTCACGCCGCCGAGCAGCACGCCGACGCGCCAGATGGCCTCGCGCCGATTGATCGTAACGGGCGCTTCTTCGAGCCGATCGTTCATCTCTTCACCGTTAGGCATGATAGGAGTCTCCGAAATCAGAGGCTGCGCCGATTGAGCTCGCCGACGGCGAACTCCGCCGCGCGCGCGGTGAGCGCCATGTAGGTCAGCGATGGATTCTGGCATGCGGTCGACGCCATGCACGAACCATCGGTGACGAACACGTTAGGCGCGTCCCAGACCTGATTGTGCTTGTTGAGAACCGAATTCTTCGGGCTCGTGCCCATGCGGGCGGTGCCCATCTCGTGAATCCCCATCCCCGGGAAACACGGCTCGTCGTAGGTGTGGACGTCCTTCACACCGGCCGCCTCGAGCATCTCGGCCATGTCGTTCGCCATGTCGGGGCGCATGCGGTGCTCGTTCTCGCCAGGGCCGCAGTCGATCTTGAGCACCGGCAGCCCCCATTTGTCCTTCTTCGTCTCGTCGAGCGTGACAACGTTCGCGTGGTTCGGCAGCATCTCGCCGAAGGCGGTGCCGCCCACACTCCATCCACCTGGCTCCGCGGCCATGTCCTTGAAATTGCCGCCGACGCCGAGCTCCGCAACGGCGCGCGACCAACTCTCGCGACTCGCCGAGCCCTCGTAGCCGAAGCCGCGCAGATAATCGCGCTTCTCGCCGAAAAGATTTCGGTAGCGCGGGATATAGACCGAGTTGGGCTTGCGGCCGTACTGGTCCTTGTCCTCCAGCCCTTCGATGCGACCCTGTGCGCCGACGCGGAAGTGATGGTCCATGAGGTTATGGCCAAGCTCACCCGAGCTCGAGCCCAGTCCTCCCGGCCATACATCGGTCGCGGAGCGGAGCAGGATCCACGTCGAGTTGAGGCTCGACGCGCAAAGAAAGATCACCTTCGCCTTGTAATCCGTGCTCTGTTCCGTGACCGCATCGAGCACGCGAACGCCAGTCGCGCGCTTCGCATTCTTGTCGTATAGCACTTCGTTGACGATCGCCCACGGCTTGAGCGTCAGGCGGCCGGTCTTCACGGCGGCCGGGAGCGTCGAGGACTGCGTGCTGAAGTAGGCGCCATACGGACAGCCGAGCCAGCAAGCATCCCGATACTGGCAGGCGGAGCGGCCGCCGAGTGGCTGGGTGAGGTTAGCCGTGCGGGCCGGGATCCAGCGGCGCTTTCCGTCGAAATGCTGCCTAACGCGGTCAGCGACCATCTGCTCCGCGCAGTTGAACGGCATCGGTGGCTGGAACTTGCCGTCGGGCAGCTGCGGCATGTGCTCGATGGAGCCGGAGATCCCCGCGAACGGCTCGACGTGATCGTACCACGGCGCGATGTCCTTGTAGCGGATCGGCCAGTCGGTGCCGACACCTTCTTTCGCGTTCGCCTCGAAGTCGAAATCGCTCCAACGAAAGCTGCACCGCCCCCACATCAGCGAACGTCCGCCGACGTGATAGCCGCGATACCAATCAAAGCGCTTGACCTCCGTGTACGGCGAATCCTTGTCCGACGCCCACCAGTCGAGATTCTTCTCGTTGAGCGGGTAGTCACGGCGCAGAACCGGGTACGCGTCCTCCATCGCTTTGGTGCGACCGCCGCGATGGGGATACTCCCAGGGCCCCTTCTGCGCGTTCACATAGTCCTTGATGTGCTCGATGTTCTTGCCACGCTCGAGGAGGAGCGTGTTGAGGCCTCGCTCGGTGAGCTCCTTGGCGGCCCACCCACC
>JAJKIR010000069.1 GCA_021154325.1 Gemmatimonas sp. | reverse complement strand
TGGTCCTCGCGTAGCCAAACCGCGTCGAAGAGATCCAGGTTCGTGAGGTAGATGCGCCGGGCCATCAACGCCGCGTTGTCGAGTCGCATACGCTCCAGCACGCGCGGACCGATGGTGTGCAGCTGCGGGCCGAGCACCTCGACCAGCTCCGTGCGCGCCCGCCGGTAGACAGTGTCGCGCGCGGCGACGCGCTCGCGGACGCGGGCAGAGTCCGCGCCTGCGTGGGCCTTGTACGTCGAGTCGATCGAGCGATAGAGGCGCTCCCAGAATCGCGCCATCACCTTGTCGTCGCTCCAGCGCGCGTCCGACTCGTCCGCGGCATCCGGCTGTGCGCGTGCGCGAAAAAACCACGCCGATCCCCGCGCGCCGACGAAGTTCGCGAACGACTCGTTGAAGACTGCCTGGCCCGAAGCGTAGAACGTGTTGTGCGTCAGCTCGTGGATGACGGTGTTTGCCAGATCGAGCGAGTCGGCGTTGAGTGATGTCGACAGCAGCGGATCGTTGAACCAGCCGAGCGTGCTGAACGCCGGCGACGGTCTCAGGTAGACGTCGAAGCCATCGTGATCGAGCTTCCGCGCCGCCGCCTTCGCCGCGCCGAAGTCGAAGAAGCCCTTGTACGGCACGCGTCCAACGATCGGAAACCACCAGCTGTATGCTTCGAGCCGGTCCCGGTAGGCTGCGGAAAGCACGAGCACCAGCGTGTCATGCTCGAGGCGGCTGAAGGTCGTGAAGCTCTGGCGCGCATTCAGTGCGATCGAATCGCTCGCGAACGCGCGCGCCGCGAGCACGACGAGCAGCTTCTGGCGAACGGTGGCCGAGGTCGTGGAGTCGGCAACCATCTCGGTGATCGGTCGCCGGCGAGCAAGAATGCGAGCTTCCTCCCATGCGGCACGCACGAGATACCGCCCCGTGGGCGCGAGCAGGAGATAGAGAAGCACCGCGAGCAGCAGCACGCCGATGATTCGGCCGCCGATCCGCGTCAGGCGCATAAGGCTTTGTTTCATATGTCCTTAGACGACGAACGCCGCCGCAGGTTTTCTTTGCCTCATGTGACGTGGGTCGCTATCTTCCTCGCGATGTCCTTCGTACACCTCCACTGCCATTCCGAATACTCCCTCCTCGACGGCGCGAACCGGATCGACGATCTGATCCGACGGGCCAAGGAATTCGAGCAGCCCGCCTTGGCGATTACCGATCACGGTAATCTGCACGCAGCCTGGGAGTTCCAAGAGCACGCTCGGAAAGAAAAGATCAAGCCGATCATCGGGATGGAGGCCTATGTCGCTCCCGGTGATCGTCGCACTCGCTCCCGCGCGAATGGTACGAGCCAGAAGCCGTACTACCACCTCGTCCTGCTAGCAAAGGACATGACGGGGTATCGGAACCTCGTGAAGCTGTCGTCACTCGCGTACACCGAGGGCTTCTACACCAAGCCTCGCGTCGACCGCGAATTGCTCGCGAAGTACAGCGAGGGAATCATTGTGTCGTCGGCGTGCCTTGCGGGCGAGGTCGCCACGCACCTGATGAAAAACGACCACGATGCCGCCGTCGAGGCCGCGTCATGGTACGCGAACGTCTTCAAGGACCGCTACTACCTCGAGGTGCAGGCCCACGACTCTCAGGGCCAGCGCGACCTCAACGCGCACGTATTCGCGCTCGCCGGAGAGCTCGGCCTTCCCGTCATCGCGACCAACGACTCGCACTTTCTCCGTCGGCAGGATCACGATGCGCACGACGTCCTGCTCTGCATCGGCCTCGGCAAGGACCTCGGCGACCGCGATCGGATGCGCTACGACGAGGGCCTGTACTTCAAGAGCCACGAGGAAATCCGCGAGCACTTCCCGGAGCGACCCGACGTCGTCGAGAATACACTCAAGATCGCCGACGAGGTTGGGTTCGCGTTCGAGAAGAAATACCACCTCCCGGCTTTCCCGCTGCCGGCAGGCGTCGCCACCGAGAACGAGCTCCTCGAGACACTCGCGCTCGCGGGCGCAAAGGAACGCTATGGCGATCCCCTTCCCGAACATGTTCGCGAGCGATTCGATTACGAGCTCGGCGTCATCACGAAGACGGGCTACGCCGGCTATTTCCTCATCGTTTACGATTTCATCAAGGCGGCTCGCGAGCGCGGCATTCCCGTGGGACCGGGGCGCGGATCTGCCGCGGGCTCGCTCGTGGCGTACGCGCTCCAGATCACGAACGTCTGCCCGCTGAAGTTCGATCTCCTCTTCGAGCGCTTTCTGAATCCGGAGCGCGTGTCGATGCCCGACGTCGACGTCGACTTCTGCTTCGAGCGGCGCGGCGAGGTGATCGAGTACGTCCGGCAGAAATACGGCCGTGAATCGGTTTGCCAGATCGTCACCTTCGGGACGATGAAGTCACGCGCCGCGATCAAAGACGTTGGTCGCGTGCTCGGCTTCACACCCGTAGAGACCGACCAGCTCGCGAAGCTCATCCCGAACCAGCCGAACTTCTCGCTCGAGGTAAAGGACGCCGTCGAGCAGATCCCCGAGGTCAAGAAGGTCTACGAGACGGACGACCGGTATCGGCAGCTCCTCGATTATGCGATCGCCCTCGAGGGGCTCTCCCGACATACGGGCGTTCACGCCGCGGGTGTTGTCATCGCCCCCGGCCCTGTCGACGAGTACGTACCGATCTGCACACAGGCTTCGAAAGGCTCGGGAGCATCGCGAAGCGATGCTCCCGAGGACGAGAACGTCGTCGTCAGTCAGTACGATATGAACTGTCTCGAGAAGGCCGGGATGCTGAAGATGGACTTCCTCGGCCTAACGACGCTGACAGTTATTCACGACGCCGTCAAATCAATCGAAGAGCGCGGAACAGCCCTCGACATCGACGCCATCCCACTCGAGGACCCGAAAGTCTATCAGATGCTCCGCGCCGGGCGCACGACCGGCGTCTTTCAGTTCGAGTCTCCGCTGGCGACGGACATGCTGCGGAGCATGCGCTGCGACCGGTTCGATGACCTCGTCGCGTCGAACGCGCTCATGCGCCCCGGTCCGCTCGATGCGGGCATGCATCGTGTTTATCAGAGACGAAAGCGTGGCGAGGAGCCGGTGGTGTACGCGCTCCCCGAGCTCGAGGAGGTGCTGTCGCCGACCTATGGCGTCATCACCTACCAGGAACAGGTCATGCGCATCGCGCAGATCCTCGCCGGCATCTCCCTCGCTGAAGCCGACGTGCTCCGCAAAGCCGTTGGCAAGAAAGACGCGGAGCTGATTCGGGAGGAGCTCGGAAAGTTCGTCGAGAAGTCCGTCGCGCGCGGCTACAACCGAAACGTCATCGAGGAGCTCGCCGGCCAGATCGAGACCTTCGGACGCTATGGATTCAACAAGTCGCACTCCGTAGCGTACTCGATCCTCTCCTACCAGACGGCCTGGCTCAAGGCGCATCATCCGGCCGAGTTCATGGCGGCGATCCTGTCGTCGTCCATCGGTGATACGGATAGTGTCGTCAAGTTCATCAACGAGGCGCGCGAGGTCGACCTCCACGTCCTGCCGCCCGATGTGAACGAGTCGGGATACAAGTTCACGGTCGTCGGAGAGAAGCGCATCCGCTTCGGGCTGGGCGCGGTTCGCAACGTCGGCCGCTCGGCCATCGACTCGATTCTTGCCGCCCGGCGCGACGGCCCCTTCACGACGATCTTCGATCTCTGCGAGCGGGTGGATCTGCGTCTCTGCAACAAGCGTGTGTTCGAGGCGCTCATCGCGTCGGGCGCCCTCGATAACCTTGGCGGCCATCGCGCGCAGTACTGGGCCGTGTTGGACAGCGCTCTGCAGGAAGCGTCGCTCAAGCAGCAGGAGCGGGCCGCTGGCCAGGTCTCGCTGTTCGGTGGTCCGGAGCTGGACAGCGGCGCCAACAATGCACTCGCCACTCGGGTGCTACCGAATATCGCGCCGCTTTCCGATTCGGACCGGCTCACCAGGGAGAAGGAGATCCTCGGTTTCTACATCTCCGGGCACCCTCTGGAGCCGTACCGCCTCGAGTGCGAGCTCTTCGCCAACCAGAAAGTGGCTGATCTCGGCCGATGGAACGACCAGCAGATCGCGCTGGGTGTCGTGGTCACAGCGATCAAGCGACAGATCAGCAAGCGCTCCGGCGCCGAGTTTGCGCGGTTGACAGTCGAGGATTTTTCGGGATCTTCCGAGGTACTGGTCTTCCCGGAGGCGTGGGGACTCCTCTCCGATCGCATCCGGACGGACGTTCCAGTGCTGTTGAAGGGCGGGTACTCGCGACGTGATCAGGACGCCGAGAACCCGACGTTCATCGTCGAGTCAGTCAGCCCCTTTGCCGAATTGCGGCTCAATGGCCAGGTGGCGGTTGCGATCGATCTGACGATGGGCGACGGCTTGGCCGCGGACGTCATGCGCGACGTGCGCGCTGTGGTGGAAGCCCATTCGACGTCGCAGTCGAGCGCGCCCTCGCTCGAGGTGCAGTGGAGCGACGGCAACGGCGGACGCGCGCGTCTCAGGTCGCGTTCGCTTCGGCTGGCGGCGACGCAGTCGGCGTTGAACGAGTTGCGAGCATTGCTCGGCAGTGAGCGTGTTCGTCTCGTGCGCGGGGCGTGACAGCCAAGAGGACTCTGGATGGCGACTGCGACATTGGACTTCGAAAAACCGTTGGCCGAGCTCGAGAAGCAGATCGACGAGCTGAAACGACTCGCGGGTGACCAGCAGCTCAACGTCACCGAGGAGATCGCGCCGCTCGAGAAGAAGCTCACCGAACTGCGCGAGGAGATTTATAGAAATCTCACGCCGCTCCAGCGCGTGCAGGTCGCCCGGAGCAACAAGCGGCCGCTCTGTGACGACTACATTCGGCTCTGCTTCACCGATTTTGTCGAGCTGCACGGCGATCGACTCTTTCGCGAGGACGCCGCCATCATCGGCGGTTGGGCCCGGCTCGACGGCGAGACGGTGATGGTCATCGGCCATCAGCGCGGGCGCGACACCAAGGAGAACCTGAAGCGCAACTTCGGGATGCCGCATCCGGAAGGCTATCGGAAGGCGCTCCGTCTGATGATGCTCGCCGAGAAATTCCACGTGCCGGTGCTGACATTCATCGATACGCCGGGCGCCTGGGCAGGACTCGGGGCGGAGGAGCGCGGCCAGTCCGAGGCGATCGCGCGCAACCTGTTCGAGATGAGTCGCCTCGAGGTCCCGATCATCGCCACGGTGATTGGTGAGGGCGGCTCAGGAGGAGCGCTGGCGCTTGGCGTCGCCGATCGCGTCCTGATGCTCGAGAATTCCGTCTATTCCGTGATCACGGTCGAGGGGTGCGCGGCCATCCTCTGGAAGGACGGCAAGAGCCCGGAGATGCGTGAAAGGGCGGCGACGGCGCTCAAGATCACCGCGCCGGACCTCTACGAGCTCCGGGTGATCGATGAGATCATCCCCGAGCCGTTGGGCGGCGCGCATGCCGATCACGAGGCGACCGCCAAGTCCGTCCAGGACGCGCTCTGCCGCCAGATCGACGAGCTGCGGCGCTTCAAGCCCGACAAGCTCGTTAGGCGCCGCCGCGAGAAATTCCAGCGTCTCGGCCAGTTCGTGGAGTAGGTTGGGGACGCCGGCCTCGCCAGCCCCCCTCCCGCCTCGGTCTGCCTCGCCGTACTCTACGACAGGATGTCACAGCTCATCGAAGTCGCCTTCAAGGGCAATCGTAAAGAGTTCTTTCTCTGGGACGCCGACGATTCGCCGTCGCTCAAAGCGCCGGTAATCGTGGACGCCGACCGTGGAGAAGACCTCGGCCACGTCCACGCCCTCGGCGAGCTCGCGGAAAAACGGAGCGCCGGTGCCGCGCATGGACTCGGCCAGGCTTCGCCGTCGAAGAAGGTCAGACGCGTCGCGTCCGCCGATGACGTCCGTCGCTTTTCCGAAGTCCGCGCCCAGGATGACGATGCGCGCCGCAAGGCGATGGAGCGCGTCAAGGCGAATCAGCTCGTCATGAAGATCACCGATGCCGAGTGGCAGTGGGATCGGAAGAAGCTGACGTTCTATTTCACCGCCGAGAAGCGCGTCGATTTCCGGAATCTCGTGCGCGAGCTGGCGGCGATGTTCCGGACGCGCATCGAATTGAAGCAGATCGGCGTTCGCGATGAAGCCAAGCGCCTCGACGGGATTGGCCGGTGCGGCCGCCAGTACTGCTCCAGCTCATGGCTTCCGGAGCTCAGGCCGGTGAATCTCGGCGTCGCCAAGGATCAGCGACTCTCGCTCAACCCGTCGCAGATCTCGGGCGCCTGCGGTCGGCTCATGTGCTGCCTTCGCTACGAGCACGAGTTCTACGTTCAGCAGCGGAAGCGGTTCCCGAAAGAGGGGAAGCTGATTCGCACCACGCGCGGTGAGGAGAAGGTCGTCGCGAATGACATCTTCCGGGAGCGGGTGACGCTCCGCGGTACCGACGGCGAGGTCCGCCTGCTCTCGCTCGACGAGCTGCGTGTCGAGATGGGCACGAACGGCGTGCTCCCGTTAGGCGGCGGCCGGCTGGATGAGCCGGAGCCGATCGACGCGCCGATGGAGGCCGAGGAAGACATCGATCTCGTCGCTGCCGTGGAGACGATCGTCGATGAGGAGCCGGTATCGTCGCCGAGCGCCGCGGCGCCGCTCTCGGACTCGACTCCCGGCAGCGCGTCCGTCGCCGAAGCAGCGCGCAAGCCGCACCGGCGACGCGGACGCCGCGGCGGCCGTCGCAATCGCGCTGGGCGGGAACGCGGTGAATCGGGCGACGACAACGGCGGCCCGCCCCCTTCGGACAACTGACGGCACGTCCGTTCGTTAGGCACCATCCGCACCGGCAAGGTCCAACTTGGCGAGATTCTTTCTCACGACGGCGATCGACTACGCGAACGGCGATCCCCATCTCGGTCACGCGCTGGAGAAGATCGGCGCGGACGCCATTGCGCGGTATCGGCGCCTCGCCGGCGACGACGTCCACTTCCTGATGGGGATGGACGAGCACGGGCAGAAGGTGAAGCAGGCCGCCGACGAGGAAGGCGTGTCCCCGCAGGCATTCGTCGATCGTGTTGCGGCGACGTTCGAGGACGCGTGGCAACACCTCGATATCTCCAACGATCAGTTCATCCGCACGACCGATCCGGCGCACAAGCGCGGTGTGAAGGCCCTCATCGAGCGCATTCACGAGAAGAATCCGGACGACTTCTACGAGAAGACGTACGAGGGCTGGTACTGCGTCGGCTGCGAGCTCTTCAAGCGCGAGAATGAGATCGTTGACGGCCGGTGCGTGCTCCACCCCACTCGCGAGTTGCAGTGGACGGAGGAGCGCAATTGGTTTTTTCGTCTGACGAGATACCAGTCCTTCCTCGAGCGCCTCTTCGACGAACGGCCTGAGTTTCTCCGGCCCGAAACGCGCCGCAATGAGATCCTCGCCCTGCTCGCGCAGGGGCTCGAGGACATTTCCATCACCCGGTCACGGCTGTCGTGGGCGATCCCCTTCCCTCTCCGCTCGAGCAATGGCGAGGAGCAGGGCACGTGGGTCTGGTTCGACGCGCTGCCGAACTATCTCACTGCCACCGGCTTCCCCGACAAGTCGTACCGCGAGCTCTGGCCGGCGCAGCTGCACATCATCGGCAAGGACATCACGCGTCTCCATTGCGTCGTCTGGCCGGCGATGCTGCAAGCCGCCGAGATAGCGCTGCCGCAGCAAGTGTGGGCTCACGGGTTCATGACCTTCGGTGGTGAGCGCTTCAGCAAATCCGCCGGCGTCGCCTTCTCACTGCAGGAGGCGATCGACCGGCACGGCGCCGACGCGCTGCGTTACTTTCTCCTGCGCGAGATCCCATTCGACGGCGACGGCGACTTCTCTTGGGAGCGGTTTGACGAGCGCTACAACGCGGAGCTGGCGAACGCATGGGGGAATCTCGCCAGCCGCGCGATCGCGATGGTAGAGAAGTATCGCGACGGTGTCGTACCGTCGGGCGAGCGCACGCCGCTCGACCAGGCCGACCTCGCGGAGCTCGTCGAGTATCACGCGGCACTCGACGGCTCCCGCGGCTATTTCCTGCAGGAAGGAATCAAGCGCGCGCTGGCGAGCGTCGGACGCGGAAACGAGTACGTGCAATCGTCACAGCCGTGGGCGCTCGCGAAAGATGAATCGAAGCGCGCGCAGCTCGATGACGTGCTGTCGGCGGTGATTCGCGCCCTCGCCCGACAATGCGTGCTTCTCCACCCATTCGTTCCCGCCAAGACGGAAGAGCTCTGGCGCCAGCTCGGCGCGCCAGGCCGCGTCTCCGACCAGCGCTTCGACGGACTCGCTGGTCTCGACGCGGCCGGCTGGAAGGTGCGAAAGGGCGCGTCGCTCTTCCCCCGAACACCTAACGAGCGCTAGGGCCGCTTCGCTCCCGTCGTTGCCCCAGCGGCTCCCGGGGTGCTCGGAGTGGGCGTGGCGCCTCCGGGAGCCGAACTTCCAGGCTTCGAGAAGTCGACTGTCGGCGCTTCGCGAGCACCGGGGTTGGTGACGTTGAAGTAGTTGCGCGATTTCGCGCCCGTCACCTTTGCCGTCAGCGCCTGCGGAAACTGCCGGATGTACGTGTTGTACTCCTGAGCGGCCGAGTTGTAATCGCCGCGAGCGACCGCGATCCGGTTCTCCGTTCCCGAGAGCTCGTCCATCAGGCGTGTGAACTGCGCATCCGCCTTGAGCTGCGGATAGGCCTCGGCGACCGCGATGAGCCGACCGAGCGCCGTTGTCATCTGTGCGTTCGCATCGGCCATCTGCGCCGGATCGTGTGTCTGCACCGCGCCGAGCACACCGGCCCGCGCCTGCGCCACCTGGGTGAACACGTCCGATTCATGCTGCGCGTAGCCCTTTACCGTGCTCACGAGATTCGGAATCAGGTCGGCGCGCCGCTGCAACTGCACCTCGATCTGTCCCTGAGCTCCGTTGGCCTGCTCGTCCAGCTGCTGAATGCGATTGTACCCGCAACCGACACTCGTGAGGAGCAAGGGAACCGCGAGCCAGATTCGTTTCATCGAGAGCCCCGTAGCTGTAGACGGTAAACGGTGAACGCTGAACGGTAATCGATAGTCGGAGTTCCGCAGTCACCGACAGCCGACCACCGTTCACGGACCACCGTACTAACGTTCCCCGCTGAAGCTGAGTTGCACCACGTACCGGCCCGGCTTCACCGCGCCCGGCGCGACGTTCCAGGCCTGCTTCGCCTTCTGGTCCAGGCAGCGATTCACGGCACGGCCAGCAGTTCCCGACCACTTGGCATCGCCGACCTTTGCGTCCGTGATGCCGGAGCTCCCGATCGTGACCACCATCGCGACGTTGCCACGCAGCGTGGGATCGGCCTTCTGCCCGAATTCCGTGTAGCAGAACCGCGTCGCGCTCTGCTCGCGCTCGACCGCATCCACGAGCGGTGTGGGTGCGTTAGCGAACGACGAGCGGCCGGCGTCCCCAACACCTCCACCCGACGGCTTGAGCTTCTGCTCATGAAACGTGTCGGGCGCCGCCTTTGGCAGGTTGGCCTTGATCTGGCCCAGGTCCGTGGGCGTCGTATCGGCAGTCGCCAGCTTCGTCGTATCGGGCTTCAGTGAGTCGACAGGCAGCTGCGCCGTGTCCTTCTTTTTGTCGCCCGGACAGGCGAGCGCGATAACAAGCAGCGGCAGAAAGGCCAGGCGTTTCACAGCGGTCTTCATCGTCGTTCTACCCTCTCGAGAAAGTTTCCCAGCGCGTCATTCACAAGTACTCATCCGCCGAACCGGTCGAGATGCGCGACCAGCTTCTCCATGCCGGCGAGGTAGCCCGCGACGACACCCCGTACTTCGCCGGCGGCGATCGTCTGCTCGCCACGGACATGCCGCACCACCCGTTCGAACGGCGCCGCATCGAAGCCGGCATGCCGCGCCACGCTCTGGGCGAGCGCCAGGTTGTCCTTCGGTGGCGTCTCGCCCTGCAGCCGCGCCACCGCCCGGAAGATCACCATGATGGTGCTCAAGCTCGCTGCCAGCAGCTCCGCCTCGAGCCGACTGTCACCGCCCGAAGCCAGTACTCCCTGACGGAGTCTGAGCAGCTTTCCCATCGCTTCGTGCTCGAGCTGCAGCCGCAGGTCGCGCGGATCGACGCGAATGCCATCGAACGGCGAGTCACCATAGAGAATCTTGTGCCGCTCGAGGATGTCCGCGTATTCCATCGCGAAGATGTCCGCAGACCCCTGCCACTCGCTCACTGTCAGCGTCATAGGGGCCGGGTTCCCACCCTCACTCCAGGCGCGCGCCACTGAAGCCGCCGCCGAAAGCCTGTCGAGTGAGAGCGCGTCCACGAGAACGAGCACGTTGTAGTCCGAGCGTTTGGGGATGTGTTCTCCAGCAGCCGCGGATCCGTAGAGCACGACGCTCCGCAACTCCGGCCCGTACGCTCGCCGCAGCTGCTCGACCAATTCCTCAGGCGTCATCTTCGCCATGCGTCGCTCCTCTCGTCACCAACTCCGACCGGAACCACCGCCACCGAACCCGCCGCCCCCGCCGAACCCTCCGAAGCCACCGAAGCCACCACCACCGCCACCACCTCCGCTCCACCCACCGCCACCCCAGCCACCCCCGCTCATCCCGCCGCCCCACCCGCCTCCGAACGGGAACGGAAAGAACAGGCATCCCGGCCCACAGCCGCCGCGCCGCCTTCGTCCCGAGCTCAACAGCGACATGATCACGAAGAAAATGATCAGCCACACGAAGGGATTGATCCCCCCACCCGAGCCGCCGACCGGCGCCCGCGGCCCTCTCGGCGCCAACGTCGTTGTCGGTGCACGAAGCGTCGTATCGAGCTGGAAATTGAACTCGCCGGCGAATCGCTGCGCGATGCGGAGTGTGATCAGCTCGATCGCGCCCCCGTAATCGCCCTGTCGGAGCAGCGGGAGCGCTTCGTCCTGGATCGCTCCCGTGGTCGCGTCGGTGAGAAATCCTTCCGTTCCCAGACCAGTCTGGATCTCGACGTGACCTCGGCCGTCCGAGCTTGTTTCCTTCGGTACGACCAGGAGCACGACGCCGCGATTCCGCGCCGTGTCGCCAGGATTCCCCGCGCTTCCGACCTTCCAGCTCCGCCCGATCCTGAGCGCCACGTCGGCAGGATCTCGCCCCGCGAGATCCGGCAGCGTGACGACCGCGATATCGCCCCGCGACTTGCCGCGGACGTCCTCGATGATGCGTTGGATGCGCGCCGCGTTGTCCGGCGGGATCACGTTCGCGAAGTCGTTCACGAACCCGATCGGCGCGGGAATCTGCAGCTGGCCGATCTGCAGTTGGAAGGCGGCCGCGATTGCCGCCATTACCATACCGATTCGCAGCACCGGGCGGCTCGTTAGGTCGTCGATGCTGGCCGCGACCGCGGCCGGCCGTCCAGGGACGCGATGGTCACGTCAGAAAGCTAACGAGCTCGAGTGGCGAGTGCCCATCGGGCAGCAAAACGGGGCGGCCAATCGGTCGCCCCGTTGTGTCGGTGTGCACGGATCGTCACCGCGTGAAGTTGAACGGGAATGAGTACGTGCCCCCGCCCGCGTCCGACGACGGGAATCGCCACGATTCGATTTTGCTTCGTATGCAGCTCTCGGCTTCTGACGCGCCGGCACCACCCCACGTGCGATTCGTGATGTTCACACTCGTGACGTTGCCACTTCCCGTGAGCGAGATGGCAACCGTGACGGTGCCGGCGAGCGACGGATTCGCCTTGAGCCCATACTCCTGATAGCAGAAGCGGAGCTGCGACTCGCGGCTGCGCACGAACTGGCCGAGCTCGCCCACGTCGCGCCGATTGCCGCCGAGGTTTTCGGCCCGCACTGGAGCGGGCGCCGCTACGCGAACGCCTGCGCGCTGAATGCCGCCGCCTGCGCCGACGCCGCCGATGCCGCCGCCACCACCGCCACCCGTTCCGTTACCACCGCCGAAACCACCGCGGCCTGGTGTGTTGCCGCCTTCACCACCCTGACCCAGTCCGAGCACCGTCTTGCCTCCGGTGCCGCCGCCGCCGCGGCCGCCCTGACCACCGCCCGTACCGCCGCTGCCCGATGCGACCGCAACGCCGCCGATCAGCGACGACACGTTACCCGTTAGGCCACCGGTCCCTGAACCACTGCCCGTACCAAAGGCGGTTCCGATAGCGCCGGTGCTCGTCTGCTCGGTCCGCGAGCCCGGACGACGCTCGCGCGGACTGCCCTTCTCGGGGCCCACTCTGCCGGGCGGACGGTTCCTCGGTCCAGGAGACGCGACCGCAGTCGCCGCACCTTCCTGTGGCACTGGCGGCGTTGGCGCAGGCTCCGGCGTTGCGGCCGGCGGCTCCGTGAGCGTGATCTCCACCGAGTCGTTCTCGAGGCGCGGTGGAACGATCTTGTGCATCGCGACGACGATCAGCCACACGATCGCCAATCCAACCGCGAATGCCCACGAGTACAGGAGTGCACGTTGTTCCGGATCGGCCCATTCGAAGCGGAGTCTGCTGTCGAACCGATCCACGTCGCGCGGCGGCGGTGAGCCGGCCGGCGTTGCTGGTCGTAGAGGAGTAGCCATGTTACATCGTTACCGTCGGTGCGGCGCCTTGTTCCGTCGCCCGTTGCACCTGAAGAGTGATCGTGCGGAACCCTGCGAGCCGCGCTGACTGGAGCAGGCGCTGCAGCAGGTCGTAGCGCATCGTCTTGTCGCCCTGAATCGCCAGCGGTGTCGTCACCGACTCATTCTGACTGACTCCGTTTGCCTGACGAATCGAGTCTGCGGCGGTCTTCAGTGCCGAGTAGAGCTGCGGCACGACGAGCGGCTGATTCTCGACATTCGAGACCGCCGACGCCGCCGCGCTGACGCTCATCAGCGGCCGGCCGTTGAAGATCACCTGCGCCGGCCGACTCGAGACGCCTAACGTCAGCTCCTGATGCGCCGCCGCACCGACCTTGGCTTGCGGCAGCGTTACCCCGCTGAGGATCGGCGCCAGATCACCGACGGTCGCCGCAACCAGCGAGAAGAACACGATCGCGACGAAGGTGTCGACCAGCGGAATGAGGTTCAGTTGAACGAGCCCGAACTTCTGGAACATCGCTCGGCGCCGTCCTTCGCGGAGTGCGCGTGCGCGCTCGCTCGCCATCTCAACGTCCTCCTGGTGTGGCCGACGCCACTTGCATCGAGCGCGCGGCGCTGGTGAGCGAAAGCTTCCGGAAGTTCGCAAGCTTCACCCGCTCGAGCACGTGCACGATGTCGTCATACGCCACGTCATCGTCGGGCACGACCATAGCCGCGTCGGCGTCGGGGAATTGTTGCTTCACGTTCTTCAGCGTCGCCTCCAACGTATCCAGCGATTCGGCCGTGAGCCCAGCGATATTGCGTTGGAACGGAGGTGCACCGCCATTCGAGTGCGCCACCGTCAGACCTTTCTGCCCAATGCCCACCGCGAGAATGAGCGTCACGGTGTCCTTCTGAGCGCCGCTCGTGTTCGTATTGGCCGTCACCACCACCGGTGGCAACGCCAGATCGAACGCCGTCAGGTTCGTCATCACCGCGCCCGTGTACGTGAGGAGACTGAAGAACACGATCGAGGTGAGGATGTCCACCAACGGCACGAGGTTGATGCGCCCGTGCGCCGTGAGTGGCTCGCGCTCTTGCTGCCGTGCGCGAAGCTTGTGAAACCGCGAGGCCATGAGGAACCTGTCCTGGTCGAGTGACTCTGACGCTATCGCCTAACGAATTGCCTAGCGGTGTCCGAGGCGAACGTCGGGACGGTCGATCAGCGCATTCACGAGACGCACCGAGAACTCGTCCACCTGCTCGATGATCATCTCCGACTGGCTCACGAGATACGCGTGGGCGATCGACAGCGGGATCGCCACGAGCAGTCCGAAGCCCGTCGCGTTCAGCGCGATCGCGATACCGGCCGCCAGCTTCGCGGATCGGTCCGCCGCCGACGCCGTTGCCACCGAGGCGAACGCCTCGCGCAGACCGTAGATCGTTCCGAACAGACCGAACAGCGTCGCCACGTTCGCCAGCATCGGCAGATACTGCAGCCGGCGCGTCAGCTTCGGCATCACCGTGATCGCGGCCGCGTCGGCCACGCTCTGGAGATCGGCCTCGTCGCGGCTGCGGCTGCGCAGGATCAGCAGCCCCATATCCGGGAGCGCCGCCGTCGACTGCGCGCACAGCTTGATCGCGTCGTCGATCTTGCCGGCGCGCACGAGCGAGATCACGCGCTCGATGAACGCGCGACCATTGATCTTGGACTTGATCACGATGACGTAGAACCGCTCGATGAAGATGGCGATCCCCGCCACTCCGACGAGCAGGATGAAGTTCATGATCGGTCCGCCGTTCTTGTACCACTCAATGATCGTTGA
>JAJKIR010000068.1 GCA_021154325.1 Gemmatimonas sp. | reverse complement strand
CCTTGCGGAACTGCGCCCGCGCCCCCGCGCTGTCGCCGGTGGCGAGGAGGCCGTCGCCGAGACTGACGTAGACGTCGGGCGAGTCGGGATAGTTCGCCACGTTGCGCCGAAAGATCCACACTGCCGCGCTGGGTACCTTCAGCACTTGCAGCGCGACATCGCCATAGTTCTGCATGGCCCACTCAGGCATCTCTTGCCTCAGAGCCAAGCTGCGCGCTCCGCGCCCGTAGCTCTCTTCTATTCTCGCGATCGCATTCACGATCGCCGCCGAATCAACCGTGGGACCGAGTGCCAGCAGCGTCACGATCTCCGCCAAATCGGGTTTGCGACCGAGCAACTGGAGCGGTGTCGTCATTAGCGATACTGGTGCAAACACAAACCGCAGGCCGTCCATCAAACTCTGAACGGACGTGAGGCGGTGCGAGTCGTCCGGATAGTGGCGAAACGCGAACGCCACGCCCTCGGGCTTGATCGAGTCGAGACGAGCAGCGAAGCGACGCGTGGTGAAGGCGATCCCCCGTTCCAGGCCACCGCTCGTCACGAGGAGACGCGTCGGCGCAGCGGCTTTGCCAATCGCGTTCGCGTACTCGAGTGCGACCGTGGAGTCGTTCCACCAGAGTGATGGGCTCATGGCGATAATGCCATTGAACGCACCGGGCTTCGTGGCAGCGACGTGCAGCGCGAACAGACCGCCGAAGGAATGACCAGCAAGAACAGTCGAGGGTAGCGCGCGATACTGCGAGCGAACGCGCGGGACGACTTCGTCGAGGATGAAACCCAAGAACGCGCTGTCGCCGCCGGCGGTCCGGAATTTCTTCGACTCGCCCGTTGCCGGCGGTGTCATGTCATGACTACGGTCCTTGCCATTCGCGACGCCCACGACGAGCAGCGACGGGATCGCGCCGCGATTGGTCAGAAAGGCAATGTTCCCCACGGCGGCGGTGAATTGCGGTTCGTCCTCGGCGTCGAGGAGGACGAGCACGGGATAACGCTCGCCGCTACTGTGGTAGTTGGCCGGCGTTGCGATATAAATCGTGCGCTGCTCATCCAGTTTAGTAGATTGGAAACTCTCCTTTAGCCATGGCGAATTGGCGGGGACAGCTTGGCCGCGGGCGGCCGGGGCCAGAGCAATGACGAAGATCGTGCGCCAGAGTCGCATGGGAATCGGCTCTCGAGGAGGCTACCGGTGAAGGACGAAGGGCGCTCAATGCTTGCGCGTCGTCTGTCTCTCGTCCAGTGGTTTGTTACAAAAGAGGGATGGAGCTTATCATTGAGCGGCTCAACTACTCGAGTCTCTCAGTCTGCACGAGTAGAACACCAGCAGGGTAGCCGGCGCCGAATCGGTAATGCGCGTCAAGCGATCGCACGAATCGCACGTCGACCAATGAGCGGGCTGGAATCGTTCGAAGCACCTGGAGCTCGGTCGCTGGGGCGTCATTGATGCGAATGCCGGGGCGCACGCGATCCGCGGTCCCCGATGCACGATGCTCTTGGAGAAAGTCCGGACGGAGCCGGTACAGCGCCTCATAGGCCGTCGCGCCCTCCGGAAGATCCGCTGCCAGAATATCGGCTCGAGTCAAGACGTCATGCGCGCGTGCAGGGCACGGCGCCATCGCGCTTCGATTGTCGCCGCACACAGAGTTGACGTCGTGCCCGGCGACTCTGTGTGAGAAGTTGCAGGCAAGCTGTAATGAGACGACTAGGCTCGCTGCGAACCTGTGCCACCGATAGATCGCGGCCTGGTTATGCATGGGACCTCGGTTTGTTAAGGCTCGGCATCATTGCGGCGGCGAAGTGCGCGCCTACATTCGCAATGCTGCACACGAGGTCTGACGTGGCCCTGACGAGGCCCTTACGCCGGTTTGATCAGAAAGCGGTTTCGGGCTGTCGAGCGGCTTCCTGGGAGGTTATCCGTGATTTGCCTCCGGATTCTTGGATCGGTCGAGCTGCAAACCGCGGATGGCCGTGAGATTCGCGCCGTCCTCGCGCAGCCGAAGCGATTGGCCGTACTCGCCTACCTCGCTGCCTCACGACCCGGCGGCTTTCACCGACGAGACCAGCTCGTCGAGTTATTCTGGTCCGAGCTGGACGCGCCGCACGCTCGAAATGCGCTGAGCCAGGCGATCAGCCACCTGCGGCGAGCGCTCGGCGATGTGCTAATCGCTCGGGGCGCCGAGGAGATCGGCGTCGATGTGCGCGCGATCTGGTGCGACGTCAACGTTTTGCGAAGCGCACTCGAACATGGGGACTATGAGAAGGCGCTCTCGCTCTATCGCGGCGACTTACTCATTGGCTTCTTCGCCGATGCCGCGGGAGGCTTCGAGGACTGGCTCGACCGCGAGCGCACGGATTTGCGCCGCGAGACGGCACGGGCAGCACTGTTGTTAGGCAAGCAATATGAAGATCGCGGCGACGCGTCGGCAGCAGTCGCTTGCGCCCGGCGGGCAGTCGCGTTGATGGATAGCGACGAGCGAGCGGTCCGTCAGCTGATCACCATGCTCGATAGGCTAGGCGATCGGGCGGGAGCCCTCGAAGCCTACGCCGCCTTCGCCGCCCGGCTGAAGCGCGAATTCGATGCGGAGCCGGCAAGTGAGACTCGAGCACTTGTGGCGCGCGTGCGAAGCCGTCTGCTCACGTCGGATGCGACACAGCACGAATTCGAGAACAGCTCGAGAGCCTCGCTCGTTCCCGACGCTGCGCGGGTACTTTCGCAGAGCTACGTACCAGTGGAACCCTCGCTCACCACCTTGGAGCCACGGTCTGAAAGTGTCTCCGAGCCGCCAGCACGGACCCGAGGGGTGAATGTCTGGCGCCTAGCGACGGCAGTTTGTGGGCTGCTAGCGATCCTGCTCGCCGCGTTGGCAGTCAATCGCGTGGTCGCGGCTCGAGAACTGGTTGGGCACCCGCGCGCCACGTCTCGTCAGGAGGCCGACAGCTCAATTCGATCGCTGGCGGTGCTGCCGCTCCGCAATGTCACGGGAGATCCTCAACAGGACTACTTCGCCGAAGGGCTGACCGCCGCTTTAGGTGCCGAGCTCGCACAGGTGCGCTCGATCCAGGTGGTATCTGCTACATCGGCGCAGCGCTACCTGAGCGACCGCGAAACGGCTACGTCGATCGCAAAGAAGCTGGGCGTAGATGCTCTGCTCGAAGGCACCGTGCGCCTGAGAGGAACCAACGTCGATGTGACTGTGAGTCTCATCGACGGACGTTCGGATCGCCGTATCTGGACGCGTAGCTACGAGCGCGATCTTGCGGACATATCGATGCTGTTTGGCGAGGCCGCCGAGGGCGTAGCGGCCGAGCTGACTGCCGTGATCAGCGACGACGAGCGCGCGCACCTCAGGCGAACGCGTCGCATCGATCCGGCCGCGTATCAGGCGTACCTGAAGGGCGAGTACTTCCGCAAGCGCTGGATGGAGGGCGGATGCCTGCGTGCGGAAGCTCTGTTTCGTGAAGCAATCGCCTTGGACTCTACATTTGCGGATTCGTTCGCCAAGCTCGCCAGTTGCTACGTACACCCAGACCGCCTCCGCCGTCCGGCGGCGGAGGTTCACCGACAGGCGGTTGAGTCGCTGCGGCGGGCACTGGCGCTCGATAGCGGTCTGGCATCTGCCTACTACAATCTTGGTCTGCTCGAGCAGCGAATGGAGTACGATTGGCCCGCGGCTGGCCGCTCCTTTCGCCATGCGGTCGCGCTCGATCCGAATGACGCGGATGCCGAGCGTGTTCTCGGCGAGTTTCTCTACCTGACAGGATCGCCCGACGAAGGAATTCGGATGATGCAACGCAGCATCCTGCTCGATCCCTTTCAGTTGGATAATCGGGTGTCGTTAGGCTTCGGGCTTCGGAATCTGCACCGCTATGGTGAAGCCGAACGTGAGCTGCAGAAGACACTGCAAATCGAACTCAGCTATTCGACCGCTCGACTCTGGCTTGCGGAGGCCTTTGCCTCAGAAGGAAAACAGGACGATGCAGTCCGCGAGTATCTGGCATGGTTGCGCGAGGTCTTGGTCCCAGGCCGAGCGCCGAAGATCGTAGATTCACTCGCTCGGACTTATCAACACTCCGGTTGGAGCGCGTTCTGGCAGCAGGAACTGGATCTCGCAAAGCAGGAGATCAGACGGCCGAACACGTATTGGACTCCGTTTTTTGCACAGTACTGCGGGCCGTACTACATGGCGCGACGCTATGCGCGGCTCGGTCAACGAGATGAAGCGATTGCTGCACTGGAGGAGGCGTACGACAAGCGACGCCATTTGATGGTCTTCATGAAGATGGAGCCACTCTTCGTGGATCTACAGCATGATGAGCGATTCATAAATCTGAGCCGACGTGTTGGCTTGGAGTAAGTCGAGGCCATGCTGACACCGCGCGCGACGGGCGGACTGCTCAGGGCGGTACGAGAGGGCGGCGCAAACAAAGAAGCGCCGAGGTGTTATCCCTCAGCGCTTCCAAGATTATTGATCGACAAAACCAAACCGATGGTAAGTCTAATCGGGACAGCGGGATTTGAACCCGCGACCCCCTGAACCCTATTGTGGTTGAACAGCGTGACCTACACGTGCAAACTCGCGAACATCCGGCACGTTACCGCACCTGACAACGTCGAAACTCGCGAAGGTTTTGGCGCCTTTTGAGGCGCAAAACATACACCAACATACGCCGCCGTTCACCCGTGGTCGCCTGAAGGGCGTGGACGATCGTCTCCGTCGGCGAGTCGAGAATTTGCTCATAGGTCGGATCGCGGCTCAAGAGCGTAGCGATCCTAACAGAGGCGCTGCGCACATCACCGTTCGCGGTCGCATTGAGAAAGTCCTCGGCGAGTCGATACAAAGTTGGGCGTCATATCGGGAATATCCTGATGCTCGACGTTCCGCCCCGGGCCATAGTCGAAATCACCACCGCAATGCGTATTGGCCCCCTTGTGGACATCCGTGCCCAGATAGATGATAGGCGCCGTCCAGCCACCACCGGGGCAAGAGTGCGCAGCTACATAGTGCTCGTACTCGCAATCGCGTTCGGGACCTTGAACGCCCAGGTGCGTCCCGCGCGCCAGAGCGCGGCTCCCGGCCTACCCGTCTTACGACCTACGGTCGTGGAGCTGGCCCAATTCCGGG
>JAJKIR010000067.1 GCA_021154325.1 Gemmatimonas sp. | reverse complement strand
GCGAGCGCGGCGAAGTCGCGCTTCCTCTCGATGATGTCGCACGACTTGCGGACGCCGCTCGGCGCCATCTCCGGCTATGCCGAGCTGATCTCGTTAGGCGTGCGCGGACCCGTGACCGACGAGCAGGCCGTCGACCTCTCGCGGATCAAGCGCGCCGCCAAGTCGCTGCTCGGCATGCTCGACGATCTGCTCACCGTCGCGCGCGAGCAGGATGCGCAGCTCCCGTTGCGCCTCGAGCCGCTGTCCCCGGCGGCAGAGCTGAGCGAGGCCGAGGCGACCGTGCTGCCGCGGTACACCGAGGCCGGGGTGCGGCTCGTCCAGGACGGCTGTCCGCCAGAGATTGTCATTCGCGCCGATCGCGACCGGCTCCAGCGGATTCTTCTCAACCTGCTCACGAACGCGGCCAAGTTCACGCCTAACGGTGGCCAGGTGACGGTGGGCTGCTCCGTGGTTGCGGATCGGGTGGCCATTCACGTGGCGGACACCGGTCGCGGCATTCCCCCTGAGATGCTCGATCGGATCTTCCAGCCATTCGTGCAGGTCGAGACAGGCGACGCCGGGAACGAGCACGGAATGGGACTCGGACTGGCGATCGGACGCGAGCTGGCGCGAGCGATGGGCGGCGATCTGTCGGTGGAGAGTGCAGTCGGGCGCGGCTCGATCTTCACGCTCACCCTTCCAACGGCCGCCTCCTCCGGCGCCTAACGCGACGCCGCGGTTCGTATCAGCGCGACGGATCCTGCTCCTGGCTCCGCGCCGCGTCGAGTGAGCGGCGATGGTTCTCGACGCTCAGGCGCTCGGCACGCGCGAGGAGCTCCGCGAGCAACTCGTGGGCTCGTCGCGCCGCGTCATGATCGCCGGCCGCTGCGCCGCTGTTCCCACTGTGCTTTTTCGCGCGGCGGCGCACGGCCAGCTCGACTTCCTCACGCAGGATCACGAACTCGCGGCGGAGCTCGGACGCGCTCCATCCCAAGCGCGCGCGCTGCGAGCCATGCCGCTCCGCGATGGCGCGCTGGATCGCCGTTCCGTCCCGCAAGCCGGCCCGTTTTTCCTCGGCGTCGTGATCGAGGCTGGCCAGCGTGCCAGCGAGATCGGCGAGAAAGCTGGCGAGGTGGTCCTCGATGAGCGAGTCGTCTATGTCATGCGCGCTCGGCGTCACGGGGTCGCTGCGCAGTCGAGCAACGTACGAATGCAGGATCCGCTCGACCTCGGCGAGAATCGCGTCCGCCGTGTCCTGATGCACGCTCGGTGCGCGTAGTGGTGAGCCGTTAGGCGGAGGCGCGGCCCCGCTACTGGTCGGCGTGCGCGATTCCTCACCACCGGGGCCGTGGCCCGGCAGGGCACCCGTCGTGAGCGACTGCACCGGCGCCGCCGGCAGCCAGAGAAAGAACGTCGAGCCGACACCGACCTCGCTCCGCGCCGTGACATCTCCACCCATGAGCCGCGCGAGCCGGCGGCTGATCGCGAGCCCGAGACCCGCACCGCCATGGACGCGCGCGAGCGACATGTCACCCTGCACGAACGGCTCGAAGACGGCGGTGAGCCGGTCGGAGTGGATGCCTGGACCTGTATCCTCGACGCGCACGTACACCCACGGCCCCTCACCCGACACTTTCGCGTCTGCTGATGGTCGCGCCGCCGCGCCAGCGCTGATCACGACCCGCGCTGGTTCACCGTTGCGCGGCGCTGTGAACTTCACCGCGTTGCCGAGGAGATTGACGAGAATCTGGTTCACCCGGGATTCATCGCCCCACGCGGCGAGGCCGGCGGCGTAGCCTCCGACCGCGTCGGCGAGATCGATGCCTTTCGCGCGGGCCTGAGGCATCACGAGCGCGAGTGCGTGCGAAACGGAATCGCCGATTCGCACGACGTCCCGCACGACGGGTGCCTGGCCTACCTCGAGCCGCGAGAAGTCGAGCACCTCGTCGATGAGAGTGAGGAGATGCCGGCTCGCGTCTCCCGCGCGGGCGACGAATCGCTTCTGTTGCGGCGTGAGCGTTCCCTCAATTTCGTGCGAGAGCAGATCCACGTAGCCAAGGATGGCGTTGATGGGCGTGCGGATCTCGTGGCTCATCGTGGCGAGAAAGCCACTCTTCGCAGCGTCGGCTGCCTCGGCGCTGGCGCGCGCGGCGTCGGCCGTCTCTGCCGCGGAGCGGAGCAAGGCGTCGGCGGCGCGTCGCGCGGTGAGATCGCGAGTGACCTTGGCGAATCCCAGAAGCGTGCCGTCCTCATCCCAGAGCGCGGTGAGCGTCACGCCCGCCCAGAACACCGAGCAGTCGTTCCGCATGCGATGGCCCTCGCCCGTGTACTCGCCGCGTTCAGCGGCCTGTCGGAGGTGTTCTTCCGCGGTGCCGTCCTCGGAGCCCCCAGCGGGATAGAGGAGGCGAAGATGCGAACCCTCCGCCTGATCCTTCGTCCACCACTTGATGAGCCGCGCGCCTTCACCCCAGAAGGTGATCACGCCATGCGGATCCAGGAGAAAGATCGCGTAGTCGCGCACGTTCTCGGCGAGGGTAGCGAAGGCGCGCGCGGCGACACTCGCAGGCGCGATTCCGGAGTGGCTCGCACGCGGGGTTTCGCGGCCCGCGAGCCGATTCCTCTCCAGCTCCTCACCGCGACGCCAGGCAGTCTCGCGCTCGCGATCCTCGGCCGCGAGCGCCGCGTCGTCCTGCGGTGATCTTGCTGCTTCCTCACCCCTAGCGTTCCCGAGAGCGTGAGCTCTCCGACTCAGATCATCAGCTGGCATGCCCCGTGACGGCGTGTCGTTGACATTTGGCCTATATGCAGACTGAGGGCCACGGCAGGACGCGGTGCTACCGCCTGATCGCCAGCAAGGAGGCTGCTCCGGGCTTGATCCACGCCGGGACCGGCGGTCAATTCCCGCCGTCGCGTCACCTCACCACGCACCGACGAGCCGGATGTCACCCAGTCGCCGCGAAGTTCTCCTCCAGCTGGCCGCCCTTGCCGCGCTTCCATTGCCGAAGCTGACCTTCACGGCGACGGATCCTCTCGACGGCACCATCGCCGATTACCAGGCTGGGCGCCGGCGCGGGGAATGGACCGCGGCAGAGGTCGCGGCTCGTGCACTCGAGCGCTGCCGACAGGACGGGGCGCGCTGGCGCGCGATCGACGCGCTGTCACCTACAGTTGCGAGCGACGCACGGGCCGCGGATGAGCGGCTGCGGACCGGGAGAATGCGCGGGCCGCTGGACGGCGTGCCGGTGTTCGCGAAGGCGATCTACGACATGGACGGCCTCCCGACCACCGGCTCGAGCGCCGACTGGGCGCGGCTCTTCCCCGAGCTCGTTAGGCGGGACGCCCTGGAGGTCTCGCGGCTGCGGGCCGCTGGCGCGATAGTCCTCGGCAAGACGGCAGCCGACGACTTTGCCTATCGTGGCAACGGCACGAGCAGTCACACCGGGCAGGTGCTCAACCCATACGACCGTACCGGCACGCGAACCCCCGGCGGGTCGAGCGCGGGATCGGCCGTGGCGGTGGCGACCGGGATGGCTTTCGCCGCGTTAGGCACCGACGACGGCGGCTCCAACCGTATACCGGCGCAGTTCACCGGTGTCGTCGGAATGAAGCCGACCTTTGGTCTCGTCCCGCGCACGGGCGTCATCCCGACCTGGCCGTATCTCGACACCCACGGCCCGCTCGCGCGCAGTGCCGCCGACGCCGCGCTGCTGCTGGCGGCGATCGCCGGCCCCGACGCCTCGGATCCGTTGGCACTCGCGGCGGCATTCGACGGCGCGCCGTTCGCAGCACTCCGCGACGACGCACTCGCTGGCGTTAGGCTCGGCATCGTGGAGGCACATGTCCCACGGGGGCAGATGGCAGCGGAAGCAGTCGCATTCTGGGATCGCGCGGTGGGTGACGTCCGCGCGGCGGGTGCGATCGCCGACAGCTTTCAGCCGGCGGTGACGCTCGCCACGTACCGCGAGGCCTTCGCCAACGCCGCCAAGGCGCGCGGAGATGTCGCGGTCGATCCCAAGTCGCCGGCGCCAACGGCGAATGCCCTGCTCCGCTATTTCGCGGGCCGCAGCGCCGATCCTCGCGCGGCCGTGCGCCTCGGTTATCCGGCCTTTCAGAAGTTCTATGACGTGCTCCCCGGCGACTTCGCCCAGTGCGAGCCGCTGCTCGACCAGCCGATGACTGACGATCCAGCGGGCCGATCGTTCGCCCGGTCGCGCGCGGAGATCGTTAGGCAGCTCGCGGAGACGATGCGCGCGGCCGGCGTCGCCGCGATGATCTACCCGACGATGCCCTTCAATGCGCCCCGCGCGGTGGATCCGTGGCCGAACATCCGCACCACGCTCGGCTACGGCAACTGGCTGGGGCTGCCGGAGGTGTCGGTGCCGGCTGGTCTGGGCGCCGATGGCATGCCCGCGCTCAACATCTCCTTCGTCGGCCTTCCTGGCAGCGATGCGCGGCTGCTGGCGATGGCGCACGCGTACGAGCGGCAGTCGCGCCGGTTCGTCGCGCCGCCGCGGTCGTGACTAGACAAGACTCACGGTCGCACCCGTGGACCTGACGGAGCTGACCGCGCGCGAGAGCGTGATGACACGGCGAGGCGCGCTGAAGTGGATCACGCTCGCCGTCGGTGCGGGCGTCGTTGGCGGCTGCGCTCCCTTCGCGACCACCGGCTCGAGCCGCCGGACAAGACGCCTCCTGGCGCCGATACGCGCGACGGAGGACCGGGTGATCCGCCAGGTGGTGGGCCTGCGCCCATTCCGACGGTCGGGCTTTCTGGTGCGCGCCGAGCCGCAGGGTGAGAAGTTGCTCATCCACAACTATGGGCACGGCGGTGGCGGGGTGTCGCTCTCGTGGGGCACGGCGGATCTCGCCGCGGAGCTCGCGCTGGCGTCGCCGCGACGTGAGGTGGCCGTGATCGGCTGCGGAGTTGTTGGGCTCTCCACCGCGCGCTTGCTCCAGGACCGCGGGTTCGGAGTGACGATCTACGCGCGCGACCTGCCGCCGAACACGACGTCGAACATCGCTGGCGCGCAGTGGTCGCCCGTGACGGTCGTCGACGCGGATCGCGTCGTACCGGAGTTCGAGGCGCAATTCCGGCGCGCGTCGCGGTTTGCCTATCGCTACTTCCAGACGCTTGTCGGCGCGCGCTACGGCATCTCGTGGCGTGAGAACTACTCGATCGCCACGCACGCGCCGGCAGCAGGACCCGGCGGGTCTTGGGAGGGCGCCATCCTGCGGGAGATGCTCCCCAGGACGGTGTTGAGCGATGAGGAGAGTCCATTTCGGGGCTTCCAGGTTTCGCGTTTTCTCACCATGCACATCGAGCCTTCGATTTACCTGCCGGCGGTGCTTCAGGACTTTCGCATCGCCGGCGGGCACGTCGTGATTCGCGAGTTCTCCGATGCGCGCTCGATCCTGGCCATCGCGGAGCCGGTGATCGTCAATTGCACCGGGCTCGCGGCGGGCGCGCTCTTCGCGGACCCCGACGTGCTTCCGATCAAGGGCCAGCTCACGGTGCTCGCGCCGCAGCCCGAGGTCGACTACATAACGATCGGGCCGGGCGACCTGTACATGATGCCGCGCCAGGATGGAATCGTCCTCGGCGGCACCCACGAGCGTGGTGAGTGGAGCCTCGAGCCTAACGCGGCTGAGGCGGCGCGCATTCTGCGCGGCCATCAGGATCTCTTCGCGACACTCGTGACCTGATGGAACGCATAGAACTACAACTCAAAAAAGGTTCATCACGGATTTCCGTGATGGCGAAGCAAGGGGATGGCCGCTGACCCATGCAGTGTCAGTGGTGTCAGGGGCGTTGCTGAACTCCACGCCACGCACACGCCCGAAATTCCGGGGGACGCAAACTCCCCACAGAGAGCCCAGGGTCACAGGACGCGAATGCCGCAAATCTTGAAGCGAATCCAACCTACTGGCGTAACGGTCTGTCGAGCGGTCCTTGCAGATGCTTTGTTGAGAATCTGATGCTGGGAGCCGCGAGGTTGGATTCGCTCCCGATTCGCGGCATTCGCGATCCAACAGCCTTCCAACTGTCCACCAGCGCCAACTGCGGCTCAGGGCCGCCAGACCGTGCACGCCGTCGCCGGCTCGCGCTTCCTTGGGGACGGCAGCTCGGCCGGCTCGCCTACGTTCACGATCGCCACGATCCGCTCGCCGTCGCCAACGCCGACGGCGGCCCGAGACGCCGCGTCGCCCATCACGCCACCTGTCTTGATGTGCGTTCCGAGTCCGAGAGCCACGGCGGTGAGCGCGAGATTCTCGATCGCCATCATCGCGGCCGCGTAATCCTCCTCGCGGATCTCCGGATTCTCGTTCTCCACGACCGAGATTGCGAGCATGCACGGCAGGTCGCGATGCTCCGAAGCGATTGTCTCTCGCAAGGCGCGACCCGCGACGGGATCGGGGAGCTTGCGCGCTTTCCGCTCGCCGAGGGCGAGGCCGTACGCATAACGAGACTCCGGGCCGAGCACGTAGAAGCGCCAGGGCCGCGTGAGGCGGTGATTGGGTGCGAGGATCGCCGCCTCGAGAAGTGTCTCGATCTCGGCGCGCGTGACCTCGCGATGCGTGAACTTCTTGATCGAGCGGCGCTGCTCGATTATTACGGGGATGGTCATGGAGGAAAACTACTCATCGTCTTCTCGACTCGAGCCCACGCACCGCATGCTTCGCCATTCCATTTCCGCGCTCGCCCTCGTCGCGCTCGCCATTGTCGCGGCGCCGATGAGCGCACAGCAGCCCAGGGCGCTCAAGGTCTTCATCTCCGTCGACATGGAAGGACTCGCCGGCGTCGTATCGGGTGTGGAGGTCAGTGCCAACGGACCAGACTACGGGCACTTTCGCGCGATCATGGCCGGTGAGACCAACGCCGCCGTCGAGGGTGCGTTCCGCGCCGGTGCGACGGAAGTGCTCGTGCGTGACTCGCACGGCGACAAGCGCAATCTTCTCCCCGCTGACGTCGATCCACGTGCGCGTCTCCTGCGCGGTGCGAGCTCCGGGCCCAAGAACATGATGGAAGGCATCGACTCGACGTTCGGCGCAGTGGTGTTCATCGGATACCACGCGAAGGCGGGAACGCCGGGGGCGATCCTCGAGCATACGTCCACCGGGAACGTCGTCGATTTCACGATCAACGGCGTGTCGCTGCCCGAGGGCGGATACAACGCGCTCACGGCCGGTCTTTACGGCGTGCCGGTTGTCTTCGCAGCGGGTGACCGCGCGCTGGTAGAGCAGCTGCGGGGTCTTCTCGGTCCTATCGGCGCGGTCGCCGTGAAAGAGGAGATCGGCGATGCGTCCCTCGGCATGTCGCCGAAGCGCGCCCAGGACGAGATCCGCGCCGGTGTCGAGCGGGCGATTCGCAGTCGCGCCAAGGCGCGCGTGTACAAGTTGTCTCCGCCGTACACGATGGTGCTCAAGGTGAAGCAGGAGCGAGCGCTCTACGCCGGCGCCCTGAAGGTGCGGGACGGCGAGGTTACCTTCGCCAGCCCCGACCTCCTCGCCGTGCTCGCGGCGTTCAACGCGATGAAGTGATTCTCTCTCTCGTCACTCGCCGCGCAGTACCTCGGCCGGGCTCACCGCGGTCGCGCGACGAGCCGGCAGCCAACTCGCTGCCGCCGCAGCGCCGAGCAGCGTCACCGTCACCGCGAGGAGCACGACCGGATCCGTCGGACTGACCTCATAGAGCAGCGCGGTGAGAACGCTTCGGCCGGCCAGCGCCGCGGCGAGCCCCGCGGCGACGCCCAGCAGCGCGAGGCGCATCCCCGAGCCGACCACGAGCCAGCTCACCTGGCTCGGATGGGCGCCTAACGCGATGCGCACCGCCAGCTCGCGTCGCCGCCGCGTCATCACGTAGGAGAGCACTCCGTAAACGCCGACGACGGCCAGCACGAGCGCGGAGAGACCGAACGCGGCAAGGATCGACGCGGCGAAGCGCGGACGCGCCACGGAGCCCATCACCACCGAGGCGAGCGTCCGGACGTCGTACACCGCGAGCTCCGGGTCGGCCTCGCGGATCACCGCCCGCGCCGGATTGATCAACATCGACGGATCGTCGTCGGTGCGCAGCACGACGGTCATGCCCTGATCGGCGAAGCCGGCCATCTGCGCGAATTGCGGAGTGAGCACGTAGTACGTCGGCCGCGGCGGCTCGGAGAGCGCTTCGGGCCGCACGTCGTGCACGACGCCCACGACGGTCATCCACGGAACGTCGCCCCCGCTGAGACGGATCCGCTTGCCTAACGCGTCCTGCCCGGGCCAGAACTCCCGCGCGAGCGCCTCGCTCACGACCGTCACGGGCGCCGAGCGCTCTCCGTCTTCGGGGCCGAAGGCGCGGCCGCGAACGAGCCTGATTCCCATCGCGCGCAGGAAGTCCGTTGTGACGCTGACGATGTACGGCGTCGACAGCTCACCCAACGCGTTGAGCCGGCCGTCCACCTCGACCGACCACTGTGTCGTGCCACCACCGAGTGGCAGCGTGGCCGTCGCCGCGGCACTGCGCACGCCGGGCAACGCGCGCATGCGCTCAAGCACACCGTCGTAGAACGCGATGATCTTCGGGGACGTGTCGTAGCGCACCTGTGGCAGCGCCACGCTCATCACGAGCGCACCATTGGCGTCGAAGCCGGGATCCACGGCCAGCAACTTCTGAAAGCTGCGCCCAACGAGTCCGGCGCCGACGAGCATCGCCGCGGCGAGCGCGACTTCCGCGCCGACGAGCACCGCCCGCAATCGGCCGCCGCTCTTCGCACCACCGGCGCTGCCAGTCGCGATGGCGGTGCGCACGTCGGTGGCACCGGCACGGAGCGCCGGGGCAACGCCGGCAACCAGAGCGGCGAGCGCGACGACGCCGATGACCGCAACGAGGACACCGGCATCGAGCGTCACTTCGGCACCCGGCGGCACGACGCCCGGATTGATGGCGAGCAGCGATCGCACCGCCAGCGCGGCGAGCGGCACCCCGATGAGCGCGCCTAACGACGCGAGGAGCACGCTCTCGGTGAGCAGCTGCCGCACGAGCCGGCGCTGGCTCGCGCCGAGCGCGACGCGTACTCCGAGCTCGCGCTGGCGTGCCTCGGCGCGCACGAGCAGCAGATTCGCGACGTTCACCGCCGCGAGCAGCAGCAGGAGAAGCACCGTGGTGACCAGTGCCGTCATCATCGGACGTGCGTTGCCATACAGCGCTTCACGCAGCGCTCGGGCGGTGGAGCTGAAGCCGCCGGCGCGATAGTTGTGTGGATTGACGCGCACGCTCCGCGTCGCGAACTCGGACAGATCGGCGCGGGCCTGCGCGATCGTGATTCCGGGGCGCAGCCGTGCGACGACGCGGAGGAAGTGCGCCCCACGTCCGGGGAGTTTCGCCGGATTGAAGGCGAGCGGTGTGAACAGCTCGCCGCCACCGATCGCGAAGCCCGGCGGGAGCACGCCGACGACGGTCCGCATCACACCGTCGAGCTCCACCTTCCGACCGATCACCGCCGGGTCGGCACCGTAGCGGCGTCGCCAGAGCGCGTCGCCGAGAACGATCACCAGCCCTCCGCCGGCGACGTCTTCCTCCGCGGTGAAGATGCGACCCACCTGCGCGCGCACGCCGAGTACGGTGAACAGCGACGCGGTGACCTGGGTGGTGTTGACGCGCTCTGGCCGCCCGTCGCCGCCGATCGTACGGCCGCGCGGCGTCCATGCGGCAACGCCGGAGAAGGCGCGGTTCTCTCGCGCCAGGTCCACGTACTCCGGCGCCGAGAGCGACCCGAAGCCCTCGCCCGTACCCTTGAGATTGATGCTGACCTCGACGAGCCGGTCGGGCTGCGCGAACGGCAGTGGCCGGAGGAGCACACCGTAGGCGACGCTGAAGATCGCCGCGGCGGAGCCGATGCCTAACGCGAGCGTGAGCAGCGATGCGGCGGCGAAGCCGGGCGCGCGGCGAAGGCCACGCAGCGCGAACGCGACATCTTTCACGAGATCCTCCAAATAGTCGGCGGCGCTCCGCTGGCGCGCCAGTTGTCGGTCGATCTCCACGCATTCGTGGCGTACGTGCTCGAGATCGCCGAACCGTCGGCGCGCCGCAGCGGCAGCGGCCTCCTCGTTCAGGCCGCGGGCCCGCAGCCGTTCGGCGCGCATCGCGAGATGAAACGCGATCTCGTCGTCGACGTCTTCCACGACGCGCCGCGCACCTAACGAGTGGCGGAAGAGGCGTCGCCAGCCCGGGGGACGACCGGTCATCGGATCACGCGCGCGCGATCTCGGGGGAGGTCGCCCGCAGCGCGGCGGCGATCGCTTCGGCATGGCGATGCCAGGCCGGCGCGGTCGCACGGAACTGGGCGCGCCCGGCCGTCGTGAGGCGGTAGAACTTCGCGCGGCGATTGTGATCCGAGATCCCCCACTCCGCCGCGACCCATCGTTTGCGCTCGAGGCGGTGGAGGGCTGGATAGAGTGTTCCCTCCTCGACGGAGAGGGCGTCGCCAGTCGCGTCTTCGATCCATTCGGCGACCCCGTAGCCGTGGCGGGGCCCCCAGCTCAGGGCCTTGAGGATCAGCAGATCGAGGCTGCTGCGGAGGAGATCGATCTCGGTGTTGGCCATGGTTCCCCTTGTGTGACAAGGGAGAATGGCATCATTCCCATTGCCTGGCAAGGGGACCGCGGGGGGTTGCTACCGGAGGGCAGTTTCGCTTGGGTTGGCCCGCCGACCCAGACCCCGCACCCACATTTTCTGTTGACCAAATGGTCAATATAGGCTACTGTTTCAATTGACCAAGTGGTCAATAGACAGCGCTCGGGCGACCGCAGTGCCCGAACTCCAGATCCGCCGGCGACGGCGACCATGCGTGTAACAGGAACGGTGAAGTCCTTCAATGATGTGAAGGGCTTCGGATTCATCAGCCGGCCCAACGGCGAGCCCGATTGCTTCGTCCATCGCTCGGCCATCGAAGGCACCGGCGGCAGGTACCTGACCGAAGGAGAGAGCGTCGAGTTCGACGTCGTGCTGGGCCTTGGAGGACCGTCCGCCCAGCACGTAACCAGAAGCCGGCGGTAGGACACGGGCCGGCCACATCCGCCGCGCCTCGAGCAGCGAACTACACCCGCGCGTCGCAGCGCCAGGCTGCTAGCTTTGCCCTACCTACTTCGTGGCGGATCTGCAGTGACGGTGAACAAATACGCTCTCTGGCGTGCGCGTGTGGAGGAGTTGCTTCGCGGGCAGTGGGATCGCGCTCGGCTCGACCTGCGGGAGATCGCCGCGACCGTCGTCGGGATGTTCGACGCTGGCGCCGACAGCTCGGAGGTCGCGGCGTTCCTGCGTGACCGCGAGCGATTGGAAAGCGGAGCGCCGTGGCTCACCGATGACGCGCGGCTCGCGCTCGTCGATCAGCTCGAGAGGGCGGCGGGGCAGCTCGAGCCGAGGCAGTCGGACGACGATGACAATGACGAATGATGCAGCGCGCCACCTGTCATCGCCGCCAACGCACCGATACTCGAATCACACCCCCGTGCTCGCCGCGGCGTCGTGGCGCATTTCGAGGGCTCGATCGAACCGAACGAGGCGGCCCGCGTCTTCGTCCCACAGCGCAAGGCGCAGTGCCGAGACGCTTTGCCGGAGTGTGATGACCGTTGCCTGATGAAAGATCGGATTCTCGGCGTGGCATTGCCGAAGCTTGTAATTCGGAATGCGAGGGCCAAGATGGTGCACGTGATGGAAGCCAATGCTGCCCGTGAACCACTCCAGCACCGCGGGCAGCTTGAAGTACGAGCTGCCGGCGATCGCCGCCGTCGCGTAGTCCCACTGCTGGTGCTCCTCCCAGTACGTGCCCTCGAACTGATGCTGCACGAAGAAGAGCCAGAGTCCCGCGATGATCGCCAGGTAATAGGCGGGTAGATAGAGCAGAAAGACACGCGGTCCGAAGAGAGTCACCGCGGCGCCGCCGACGAGCAGGATCGCGATGTTGTTGGCCCACACACTCGCAACCTGCCGACGACCCGCGTTCTCTCCGCGCGGCGGAAAGCGCTTGTCGAGGACAAAATAAATTGGCCCGACGAGAAGAAAGCAGATCGGGTGTCTGATCAAGCGGTAACGCAGCCTTCCCCACGGCGTCCGTGCCAGATACTCGCGCACCGTGAGCGTATCGACGTCGCCGTGGCCGCGGCGATCGAGATCACCAGCCGATGCGTGGTGCAGACCGTGCTCGTGCCGCCAGTGCTCGAATGGAATGAGCGTGAGCAAGCCGGTAACGGCGCCCACGATCTGATTCGCCCGGCGGGAGGCGAAGAAGGAGCCATGGGCGCAGTCGTGCATGAGGACGAAGGTCCGCACGAGCAGGGCCGCGGCAGGCAGGACGAGCGGAAGCGTCCACCAGAAAGAGATCGCGAGCAGGCGGTCCATCGCCACGAACACCGCCGCAAGCGGGATGAGGGTCGTTACGAGTTGGAGAATGGCGCGTGCGGTGCGCGGCCGTTGATACTTCGCAATCAACGGACGCCAACTCTGAACCTCGGGCATCTCGCTGCGAGCGGCATTGTCCATCACGATCTCCTGGGGCCTGACGAGTGGCGGCGCCGCCAGGAGCACCGAGGATACGAGGGCGCCACTGGCGACCCGGCCGCGCTGGTGACAGACCTCGCGGCAGTACAATGTGCGGTATCGCACGGTTTGCTGCAATGCACTTGCGCCAATTGGCCCACCGGACAGCCCGATGAACCGGCCTAACGAGACAGCCGCCTACCAACCATCCGCACCCGATCGCCAATGAACTCGACTCGAGGTTTCCGACACTTCGCGCTCTCGATCTCGCACGCCGTCGGCACGCCCTGGGCGTTCGGTCTCTCGATTTTGCTCGTCACGGTCTGGGCCCTTACGGGACCATTGTTTCACTACTCCGACGCCTGGCAGCTCACGATCAACACGGGCACGACGATCGTGACGTTCCTCATGGTGTTCCTCATCCAGCACACCCAGAACCGCGACGCGCAGGTCACTCAGCTCAAGCTCGATGAGCTGATTCGCGCGGTGTCCGAGGCGCGCGACGAGCTGGTCGACATGGAGGATCTATCGGATGACGAGCTGCGTCGTCTCAAGGCACAATTCGAGAAGCTGCGCGCGGCAGCCGAGGCGAAGCTCACGCGCTGAGCGGTTCGTCTGGCGCCCTTTCTGCGTCTCGCCGCATGTCAACTTTTGCCTTCGCCCTGGAGACGATCTCATGCCGGAGATGGAAGAGATGCGGCAATGCGTCGAAGTCGACCCGACGGTCGACCTAACGAGTCGAACGGCTTCGCGCGGTCACCCTGAGCCACCCGAAACATCGCGTCGCGGCTTCCTGGCGTCGCTCTCGGCGCTTGGCCTGGTGATCCCAGGCGTCGGCGCCGCGTTGTCGAGCTGCTCGCGCGGGGCGCCGGGCGCTGCCGATTCGGGGCGACGAGACAGCGGCCGCGGAACGACATCGGGCAGCCAACAACCGGCCAACCGCGTGCTGCACAATCCGGATAGCCGCCTCCATACGGTGCATCATGCCGTCGGCCCAACGACGACGAGCGTGCCCGCCGGGAACGCGACCTACCAGCGCTTCGACCCGGCCCTACCGCCCTTGCCAAGCAGTCGCACGCAACAGCTTCACTGGCGCGCCCAGGCGCTTCCCGTCCGGATCTCGCCGGACATCGTCGTTGCCGCATGGACCTTCGAAGGCAATCTGCCTGGACCGATCGTCCGCTGTCGCGTGGGGGATACGATCGAGTTCACGCTCACCAACGAGCACGACGTCCCGCATTCGATGGACTTCCACGCCGCGCAGATCGATCCGAAGACGGCCTTCCGCTCCGTCCTCAAGGGGCAATCGGTGTCGTACACGTTCAAGCCGCGTTATGCGGGCGCGTTCCTCTATCACTGCGGCAGCTCGCCGGTGCTCATGCATATCGGCTCAGGTATGGTGGGCGCGATCATCGTCGACCCGCCGTCTCCACTCCCAGCAGCGAAAGAATTCGTACTCGTCCAGAGTGAGTTTTACGTCGGCAACCCCGTGAACGGAGTGCATCCGTTCGACTACTCCAAGATGCTCGCGACTCTACCCGACTACGTCGCCTTCAACGGCCGGCCAGGCCAGTATCAGACGGAGCCGATCCGGGTGAAGCGCGGCGAACGGGTGCGATTCTACGTCGTTGACGGCGGACCAACGATCTCGTGTGCCTTTCACATCGTCGGTGAGCAGTTCGACACGGTGTACCTTGGCTCGCCGCCGGAGAACGCGATTCACGGTGTGCAGACGTTCAACGTCCCGGCGGGCGGCGGGATGGTGTTCGAGCTGGTCGCAAACGTCGCCGGCGAATTCCCATTCGTGAATCACGGCTTCGGCCACGGTCAGAAGGGCGCGATCGGCGTGCTCGTGGTCGAGGAGTAGCGCCAAACGGCGAGCTTCATTCACCTGAGAATCACGTTGAAGGCGAGGCTGTCCGTCCGTCCCCCGGCAGTGACCTGCACCTTGAGATTCCACCAGCCGGACCGGTCGAACGTCAACGGGCTGATGCGGTACGATCCGGCACCCACGGATTGGATCGAGGCCGGCGTGGCATGCGCGACGCGCTCCTGGTCTGGCATCCACGCCTCCATCGACACGCTCGCATTCGGGACCGGCACGCCGGAGGCCGAGCGCACCCGCAGGGTCCAGACGAAGTCATTCGTCAGGTCGAGCGAGGCGCGATACACCCGATTGTGCGACGGGATGTCCGTGAGTCGGGCAGCGACGATTCGTTCCAAGCTGGCCGCGCGCGGCCGCGGCCGAGGCCACGTGGTTGCCGTGAGGGTGAGCGCCAACACCGCGAGGGGGATCCACATCGTGCAGGCAACCCGAACGTGTTTAGTAATTGTTGACATGGCCTTTGTCTCCATTGACGTGAGTGGATGGCTGTTCGAGCCACCCCTTCGGCGTAGCGATGGGAGTCGTTAGCAGCTGGAGGAAAGCCGCGAGCTGACTCAGCTCGGTCGGCGAGAGGTGTAGCGGCCGCAGCTCGCTCTTGCCGAACGGCGCCGCCGGCGCGCGGTTGTAGTGGGAGAGCACTTCGTTCAGCGAGGCGAACTGTCCGGCGTGCATGTACGGCGCACGCGCCGCCACACTGCGCAGCGACGGCGTCTTGTACGCGCGCACCAGCTCATCGCCTTCCGTCACCGCGAAGGTGAGCTCTTCGCAGTCGTCAGGCTTGGCGTCGCTGTAACGGCTCGCGCAGTTGAACTCACCTGCCACTGCCTGCCTTACGCCAAGCGCGCGGCCACTGTCGACCGGGAGTTCCAGCTTCGACTTCGGAACTCCGGTGTTGTGAAAGTGATTGTCGGTGAACAGCGGACCGTTGTGACAGTTGACGCAGTTCGCCTTGCCGATGAAGAGGCGCAGCCCTGCCTCCTCGTTGCTGGAGAGCACATCGGTCGAGTCGTGCGGACGTCCGGCGAGCTCCGTGTCGACGTAGCGGTCGAAGCGGGACGGAGCGAGCTCGATCCTGCGCTCGAACGCGGCGATCGCCTTGCCGATGTTGGCGTAGACGCGGGAGATCTCGTCACGCTGCGTCGACGGGAGCCGCTGCCACGCGCCACGGGCCGCGTTGTCTGCGACCGGACCCGCGTTGCGCGGCACCTGCACGAGCGACGGCAACGCGCCGAAGACGTCCTCGTACTCGCCTCGATAATGCTTCGCGATCACATGGGCGTACTGCGCCCTCGTGCCGCCATGCTCCACCGCGCTCTCGAGCGGACCGAGCGCCTGGGCCCACTGGCTGTCGGTGCGGCCGTCCCAGAAGAACCAGCTGTTGTGCGCGGTGCCGGCGATGGGCATCGTGCGGCGTGCGGTCGTGCCGACGCCGTGCGCCAGCGGCGTGCCGTCCTGGAGATCCTGCGCGGGCACGTGACAGGTAGCGCACGACACCTTGCCGTTGCCGCTGAGCCGCGTGTCGAAGAACAGCTCGCGACCAAGCGCCGCGGCGCGTGGATCATCGCCGAACCGGTTGGATGGATCCGGCGCGAGCGGCTGGAGACTCGTTAGGGAAAGCGACTTGAGCATCGTGCGCTCGTCGGCACTCCAGCGGGGCCTCGGGAGCTGCGCTCCGTGGGCCGCAGCGACCGAGACGGCGGTCGTTCCGATGACACCCGCGATTGACGAGACCAGAATCGCGAACGCGGCACTGTCGCGAAAACGCCGGAGAGCGCGAGCGAAACCGTTAGGCCGTGGAGACATGGAAGTTCTCTCGGTGAAGGCGATCGGTCGGTGAGCGGATCAGAGCTTCAGATTGAACACGACCGAGTCGCTGCCGGTGGCCGTGGCGATGCGGAACTTCACGACCCACCAGCCGCCCATGTTGAACTTCATTCCGTCCACGAGATGATCGCCGTTGCCGAGATCGCGCGTGACCTTCGGCTTGGTCGGGAGACCGTGGCCGTGCTGGGGCATGCCGCCGTCCACCGTGATCTGACAGCCATCGATCGGTGTGCCGTTAGGCGCCTCGAGATGGAGCACCCAGCGGTGCAGCTTGCCCTGGGGGATGGTGTCTCCCTGCGGACGAATCGTCGCTCGGTACGCTCCGGCCGCGCTCAGACGCGTGCGAGAGTAGTCCAGGTCCTTCGGTGGCCGCGCGAACATCATGCAGCCGGTGGCCAGCATCACCGCCGCGAGAATGCCGAGCTGGTACGTGCGCCGTATGGATTGCATGTGAACCTCCTGAAGAAGAGCCGATGATGTGAAACGCCACGTCATGTTCGACGTGGCGCACTTTATCGGTCCTCGGAGGGACATTCTTGAATCAAACGGTCGTGTCGTTGAACGTAGGGGCTGAGCTTCGCGCGCCGGCGCTCAGAGGCGGCGTCGGTCAGCCGTTTCGTTCAAGCATGTCCATCGCTGGGGCACGATCATGCTGGTGCACACGAAGGCACGGCTGCCGTGCCACGAACCCCGGATGAGTGGACTTCAATGACTATCGCGATCCCAACGATTCCATCCCGTGCCTCACGCGTCGAACGGTTCGACACGGTGGTGATCGGCGCCGGCCAGGCCGGACTCGCGGTCGGCCATCATCTCGCAGCACGCGACGTGGACTTCGTGATCCTGAGCGACGAGAGCCGCGTCGGGGACAACTGGCGAAAGCGCTGGGATTCGCTTCGCCTCTTCACGCCTGCCCGGTACAGCGGCCTTCCGGGAACGCCCTTCCCCGCGATGCCGGACCATCTCGCCGACAAGGACGAAGTCGCGGACTACCTCGAGCGCTACGCGGAGCGGTTTGACCTGGCTGTGCGCCTCAACTCACGCGTCCAGTCAGTGACGTCCGACGGCGAGCATTTCACCATCAGTCTCGAGGGCTCCGAGACGCGTCTCGAGGCCGGCAACGTGATCGTCGCCACGGGTGCATTTCAGCGACCGCTCATCCCTGCCGTCGCGTCAGGCATCTCGAGATCGATCGTACAGCTCCACTCGAGCAGCTATCGCAATCCGCTCGCGCTGCCTGACGGACCCGTTCTGGTCGTCGGCGCCGGCAACTCCGGCGCGCAGATCGCGCTCGAGCTCGCGGGCCATCGCAAGGTGTGGCTGGCCGGCCGCGACACAGGCCACCTGCCGCGGCGCGTCCTCGGCCGTGACATCTTCGACTGGATCTGGCCAGTGCTGACGCGCGCCACCCTGGACACTCGTCTCGGCCGGCGACTCCGTGGTAAGGCGACGACCGGCGGTGACGCGCTGATCGGTATCCCGGAGCAGGATCTCGTTGCGGCGGGAGTCTGTCGCGTCGGACGGCTGGACGCGGAGCGCGGCGGGCTTCCTGTCTGTGGCGGCAAGGTGCTCGAGCCTCGCGTCATCGTCTGGTGCACCGGCTTCGCGCCAGACTACCGTTGGATCGATCTGCCGATCTTCGATGAATCCGGATTTCCTCGCCACGTGCGCGGCGTCGTTCCCGAAGCGCCCGGCCTGTTCTTCCTCGGCCTGCGATTCCAGCACCGGATGGCTTCCTCGCTGATCGGCGGCGTCGGGCTGGACGCGGCATACGTCGCCGAACGGGCCGCGCAACGGAGTGAGGCGATGCTTCCCGCCTAACGGTTGAGCCCCGAGTCGTTGACCCATTCTCGGGTGCTGGTGTAGAATGTGGCCGACGGAACGGGAGCACGGGAGCATCGATGAGCACCGCAGGCGGGATTGGACAATTCGTGTCGTGGGACGGCGGCTGCCTCATGATCGGCCGAGCGCGGGGCATCACGCCGATGCACGCGCACTACGCCATCCAGATCGGCTTCGGTTCGACGCATGGCATTCGCTTCCGGCGGTCGGATCAGGAGCCGTGGACGGCTTACGAGGGCGTGGTGATCGCCTCGCGCCAGCCGCATACGATGGACGCGACGCACGTTCCGCTCAATGCGATCATCTTCGTCGAGCCCGAGCGTCGCGAAGGCCGCGCGCTCACCGAACGGTTCGGGTCGGAGGGCATCAGTGCCCTTCCGGCCGAGCTCCTGGCGGAAGTTGGTCCGGCGTTGTTCGCTGCCAGGAACGAGGAGCGCAACACCGCGGCATTGATCGCCGCGGCGCAGCGCGTTGTCCGAACGCTCACCGGTGGTGTCGAGCCGTCGGTGGTCTCGGACGAGCGCATCCTGCGCGCGGTATCGTACATCAACAGCCATCTCGACGCGCCCCTCACGCTGGAGGAGGTTGCCGAGGTCGCGTTCCTCTCGCCGAGCCGATTTCGCCACCTCTTTGTCGAGCAGACTGGGACGGCGTTGCGGCCCTACATTCTCTGGCGCCGCTTCGTGCGCGTCTGGGAGCTGATGCAGGCGGGCGAGTCGCTGTCCTCGGCCGCGCACTCGGCCGGCTTCGCGGACGCCGCCCATCTCTCGCGCACGTCTCGCCGGATGTTCGGCTTTCCGCCGTCGATGCTGCAGCTCACCGGGCCACTGCCAGCGAGGGAGACCTCGGGCAATCACCCGGTGTCGGGCAGCCTGGCGAAGTACCCGCCGCCCGAGCCCGCGCGCACAGTGAGCCGTTAGGCCTCGATTAGCCTCTACGTTCAACGACAGAGCCGTTCCGTTCAAGAAGGTCACATCACACGGTCGTATTCTCGGGCCACGTCAACACGACGTGGCCTTTCGCTTTTGCATCCACCTGAGGATTCCACCGTGCCATTCGCCACTCGCCATCGAGATGACTTCGTGACCGCTCTTTCGCCGCTCGCGGGATTGTCGATTCGCCATGAGCTGGACGCCGCGGCCATGGCCTCGCTCCAGAATCGGAGCATCGAAGAGATCTCGGCTCGCTTCGCCGCAGGACACCGCGCTTACGTCGCCGTCATCGCAGGCCAGGCCGCTGCCTGGGGCTGGGTAGCGACACGAACGGCGGACATCGGTGAGCTCGGCGCGAAGCTCACCCTCAACGCCGACGAACGATATCTCTGGAACTTCGTCACCCTTCCATCGCATCGCGGGCTGGGGATCTATCCACGACTGCTGCTAGCGATCGTGAGCGAGGAGTCGTCGGACGCGGAGCGGTTCTGGATCGGCTACGCGCCGGAGAATCACGCGTCGGGCGCGGGAATTCGTAAGGCAGGTTTCGTATCGGCGGCGGAGATGTCGTTCGATGCTCTGGGTCGGCCGGCGCTCCGCGCCCTGACCGGCGATGGAGCAAAGGCCGCCTCACGAGTGCTCGGCCTTCCAATTACGAGCGAGCCGCTCAGTCCATGCTGGCGCTGTGTCCGCGCCGGACGGCCGGGGATGTCGTGTCCAGAAGGCAGCTGTCCGTGCGATTACCAGCAGCCGAAGAGCGGCTGTGCCGCGTGAGTCTCCGCGGGTTCTGGACTACCTACGCGCCAATTCGAGGAGGTTTGCAATGCTGTCAAAGGCCGAATTGAAAGCCTGGCTCGCCCCCGCCCGATATGCCCCGGTAACGGGCATCGACGTGTGTCTCCCTGGCCTCGAGGTCGAAGCGGTGCGGAGCCAGGAGGTCGCGTTCGTTGTCGCCCTGCTGCAGGACATTCACCGCCAGGACGAGGCTGTTCTGCAGTGGCTCACCGAAGCTCGTGACGAGTTTGGCGGACTGCCCGCGAAGACCTTGCTCGAGCATGGCCACGTCCAGCGTGTCGAATCGTTCCTCGTCGACATGTGGAACGCGACAGCCGGAGCTCCATGTCTGGCAACGGCGTTAATCGAACCCTAATGGAATTGTCCGACGTTCCATAACCGGCGGCCATTGACCTCTGTGCCGGATGCCTATATGTGTGAGTCACACATATCGGACACCCATGCTTACCGATGAGCTCAAGAAGGGGAGCGCGGAGTTTCTCATCCTCGCCTTGCTCGCCGCGGAGCCACGTCACGGCTACGAGCTGCAGAAGCTGATCGAGTCACGCTCGAAGGGCGTGCTCGTGTTCCACGTCGCGTCGCTCTATCCTCTGCTCTACCGACTGGAGGAGCGCGGCTGGATCACGGGCCGCTGGGTCGAGAAGGCGGGCGAGCGGCGGCGCCGCTTCTACCGCCTGACGTCTGGTGGCCGCACGGCGCTCGAGGCGCAGCGTCGGAGCTGGCAGGACTTCGTTACCGCCATCAACCGTGTCGCGGGGGTTCGCTATGCGTGAGTCGACGCACGACAACTACGATTGGCGCGCGGACGTTCGGGCGCGACTCCAGCACGCCAACCTCGCGCCCGACGATCAGGCGGACGTGATCGAGGAGATCGGGCAGCATCTGGAGCAGCAGTTCGCCGAGCTGGCGCCGCGCATTGGGGGCACCGCGGCACGTGAGCAGCTGCTGGCGCAACTGCGTGACGATGAGCTCGAGCACGCACTCGACGGCAAACGCCGGCTGGCGAAGCCGAGCCGGGCGCGGGTGTGGAGCTCCTCGTCGCTGCTGCGCGACGTGCGGCACGGCGCCCGGTCGCTGCGGCGCAGCCCGGGAACCGTCATCGCGGGCAGCGCCGCGCTCGCCCTCGGGATCGGCCTCACCGCGACGATGTTCAGCATCATTTATGGTTTGCTCATCAAGGGCCTGCCATTCGACGAGCCGGCGCGCATCGCGATCGTCAAGCTCATCGATCCGCGTCAGCCCGGCGTGGATGCGCTGGTCGCACTCGGTGATTTCGCGCAGTATCGCGCGCAGCAACGCTCCTTCGAGACATTCGCGGCGTATGCCACCACGACGGTGAACGTGAGCGGCGGCGACCGCGCCGATCGGGTCGAGGCAGCGCGAGTGACCGTCGGTGTGCTCGAGACGCCGCGCGTTCGTCCCGCGCTCGGCCGGAGCTTTGGCGAGGGGGACACCGATCCAGCCGCACCGCCAACGGCAATCCTCGGTCACGCACTCTGGCGCGATCGATTTTCTTCGAGCGCAGACGTCATCGGCAAGACGCTACGTGTGAATGGACGCCCGCATGTCATCGTTGGTGTCATGCCGCCGAATTACGAATTTCCATACAACACGCGGCTCTGGTTGCCGATTCAGGAGAATGTCGCCGCCGTCGCTCCGGGTCAGGGCGAAAGCGTCAGTCTCGTCGGCCGACTGCGGCCGGACGTGGCGTACGACAATGCGAATGCGGAGTTCGGCGGACTCACGCAGCGGCTGGCGGCGGTTCGACCACCCGCGGACTCGGGTCTTCGGATCGCGGTGCTCCCGTTCGTGCGCGCCTCCATCAATCCGCGCGTCTACACTTTGTTGTACGGCATGCTCGGCGCCGTCTTTCTCGTGCTGCTCGTCGCCTGCGCGAACGTCGCGAATCTGCTGCTCGACCGCGCCGCGAATCGCACGCGCGAGATCGGAATTCGCACGGCGCTCGGGGCGTCGCGGCTGGCCATCATGCGCCAGCTACTCGTGGAATCGGGCATTCTCGCCGCCGTCGCGGCGGTCGTCGGCGTCGCGCTGGCCGCGCTTGGCATCAAGCTCTTCAACCGAGCCGTCGCGGGGTCCCCAATACCACTCTTCTGGATGGACGTCCGTCTCCATCCCGCGGTAGTGGCGTTCGTCATTGCCGTGGCCGTCGTCGCGAGCCTGGTTTCCGGGCTCGCTCCGGCGATCCAGTCGGCTCGGCTCGACATCAACGCCATTCTCAAGGATGAATCGCACGCCGCGTCCTCGCTGCGTGCGGCCCGCCTGAGCCGAGGGATCGTCGTCGTGGAGATCGCGGTGTCGTCGGCGATTCTGCTTGCGTCGGGCTTCATCACTCGCAGCATCATCAACTTGCGCAATGTCGACCCGGGGTTCGCGACGAGCGCAATTCTCACGGCGCGCGTGACGCTGACGACGAGCGACACCGTCCGGCAGCGAGCGTTCTTCGAGACGCTCGAGCGTGATCTCACCGCGCAACCGGGACGAAACGGCGTCTATCTTGGCAATGGTCTGCCAGGCAGCGGTTGGGTGCCGCACCATCTGACCGTTGAGGGACGCACCTATGATCGTGAGCAGGACCATCCCGTGGTTCGCACGCTCGCTGTGAGTCCCGGCTTCTTTCCGACCTTCGGTGTGCATGTCACTCGCGGACGGCCAATCGCGGCAGCCGACCGGCACGGAGCGGAGCGCGTCGCCGTCGTGAGCCGATCATTCGTTCAGCGACACTTTCGTGAGACGGATCCAATCGGCAAGCGAATTCGCATCGGGTCGGAACCGACCGCGCCGTGGCTGACGATCGTCGGCATCGTGCCAACGCTCGTCTCAGCGAGCTTCGACGATCCGTGGCCAGCCGAAGTGCTCACCTCATTCTGGCAGCAGCGCCGCTTTGACTCGGGCGCGCTCGCCATAGCAGGCAGCGCCGATGTGTCGAGCGCCGCGACGCTGCGCGCGGCGGTCGCCGCGGTCGATCCGGAGGTTCCGGTATACGCGACACAATCGATGGCGGACGTGATGCGCGAGCCGATGCATTTCTTCCGGATCTTCGCGACGCTGTTCATCGTGTTCGGCGTCGCCGCACTGGTCCTGTCGTCGATCGGGCTGTACGCGGTGATGACCTTCTCGGTGAGTCGGCGGGTGCGGGAGATGGGCATTCGGCTGGCGTTAGGCGCGACGGCTGGCGCCGTGATCCGTATGGTGATTCGCCAAGGTGCCTGGCAGATCGCAATCGGAATGGCTATCGGCCTGCTCGCCGGCTCGGGGCTGGTGCGGGTTGCGCGGGCGGCACTGTTCCAGGTGAGTCCCAACGATCCCGTGGTGACGATCCTGGTCACGGCGGTGCTGGGCACCACGGCGCTGCTGGCGTGTCTGGTGCCGGCGCGAAGGGCCACACGCGTGGACCCGGTGATCGCGCTGCGCACGGAGTAGGGGTCTCAGGGCGGCTTCAAACGCTTTCGGCGCGCCAGCTGTCTACCTTCAGACCGTCTGAAGGAGACCGATCGTGTCCGACGAACGCCTCGAGCTGCTCCAGGGAACCCTGGAGATGCTCGTCCTCAAGACACTCGCGCTCGAGCCGATGCACGGCTGGGGGATCGCACATCGCATCCAATCGATGTCGCGCGACGTCTTCCTCGTCACCCAGGGCTCGCTCTACCCTGCCCTCGTGCGCATGCGGCGCCGCGGCTGGGTGAAGACGGCCTGGCGCCTGACCGAGAAGGGCCGGCGCGCGCGCTACTACGAGCTCACCACCGCTGGCCGGCGGACGCTTACCACTCAACACACGGCGTGGGAGCGTGCCTCCGCGGCGATCGATCACATCATGAGCGTCCGCACGTGGGCGCCGGAGGGCGCATGAGAATCCTGTCCGATCTACTGCTGCGTCTTCGCGCGATCGTCTTTCGGCGCGCCGAAGATCGCGAGCTGGAGGAAGAGCTCCGTCTCCATGTCGAGATGGAGGAGGAGTATCGGCGGCGTACCGGAGTGAGTCACGCCGAAGCGCACCGCCAGGCGCTGATCGCGCTCGGCGGGGTCGAGCAGGTGAAGGAGGACGTGCGCGACGCCCGTCGTACGCGGAGCTTGTTCGATGGCGCCGGCGACGTGCGCTTTGCGCTCCGTACGCTGCGACGCAATCCGGTGTTCGCCACCGTGGCGGTCCTCACGCTCGCGATTGGCATCGGTGGCGCAACGGCTGTCTTCAGTGCTGTCGATGCGGTTCTGCTGGCGCCCCTGCCGTACTCTCAGCCCGGTCGACTCGTGCGCCTGTACAACACCGACGTCCGGGCGCCTAACGACCACGGCTTTCTGACCCCGGTGCATTTTCTCGAGTATCGCGACGGGATGTCATCAGTCGCGTCCATCGCCGCCGCGCTCACGTACGATGCCGTCGGCGCCGACATCGGCCGCGGCGATCGGGCGCGTCGCATCCGTACGCTGCCAGTGAGCGCGGAGTATTTCGATGTCCTCGGCGTGCGTCCGGCGATCGGGGGCGTCTTGTCGCGTGACGACGAGCACGGCGGCATGGATGGAGCCGAGCACCCGGCTCGAGTGGCGGTGATCAGCCATCGCCTCTGGCAGGAGGAATTCCATTCCGATGCGTCGGCGGTCGGCGGCACGATCACGATGGATGGCACGGCATATCGGATCGTGGGTGTCATGCCGGAAAGCTTCGTCGATCCGCTCGCTCCGCGCGCGGACGCGTGGACGCCACTGAATCTCGACCCGGGGCGAGATCCATCGAATGCGACGAATCACTACCTCACCGTCATTGCGCGATTGCAGCCAACCCTATCGCTCGGAGCGGCGCAGGCGGAATTGACAGCACTGGCGACCAGGCTCGGCGTGAAATATCCCGACGCGCGCGACACGCGTGCCAGGTTCGATCCGCTCAAGGACGACATGGTCGCGCCGACAGCCGCTGCCCTGGAGATCATGCTCGGCGCGGTCGCGCTCGTGCTGCTCATTGTGTGCGTCAATATCGCCACGCTGATGCTCGTGCGGGGATCGGAGCGGCAGGGTGAGTTCGCCGTCCGCGCCGCGTTGGGAGGTCAACGCGCGCGCATCATCCGTCAGATGCTCGTCGAAAGCATCGTCATCGCGCTGGTCGGCGACGTTGCGGGACTCGCCGTGGCCCGGCTCGGCATGGCCGCAATCGTCAGGCTCGGCGACGGCACCATTCCGCGGCTCTCGTCGCTGTCTCTGGATCCACGACTCCTCCTCTTCTCGATCGGGCTCGCGACGCTCTGCGCCGTGCTCTTTGGCGCGGCGCCGGCGGTGCGCGCGGCTCGCACACGTCCAGGAGACGTACTGCGGGGCGAAGGACGCGGCGGCTCGAGCAGCCGCGCACATGTACGACTCAGGGCAGCGCTCGTTTCGGCGCAGGTGGCACTGGCGTTCGTGCTCGCGGTCGGCGCCGGCCTCCTGCTATCCAGCTTTGCGCAGCTCCGGCGCGTTGACCTCGGATTTGCGTCTGCTAACGTGTTGACCTTCGAGCTCCACCTGCCCGGCAGTCGTTACGACTCGACGGCACGCGCGAGAGCCTACGATGATCTGGCACGTCAGCTCGAGGGTGTGCCCGGCGTCCGCGCCGCAGGCGGAACATCGCGCCTGCCGGCAACCGGCTCCTACAATTCCTGGTTCACGCGTCCGCTTTCCGGGCCGCTCGTGAACACGAAGATCGATCATGCATCACTGGAGCAGCGGGTCATCGCGGGCGATTACTTTGCCGCGCTCGGAATTCCGCGCGTCGCAGGGCGCGTCTTCGAGGCGGGTGACGACGCGCACGCGCCGCGAGTGGTGGTCGTGAGCAAGTCGGCGGCGCAGCTCCTCTTCCCCGGCGTCGACCCGATCGGGCAGCAGCTACGCACGGGCGGAGTGAACGCTACGGTGATCGGAGTCGTTGCTGACGTTGCTCTCGAGATCGAGGGCGAGATCAAGCCGACGGTCTACCACGCGCACCAACAGTTTGCCGGTGATCGCAACTGGGGACTCACACAGGTTGTGTCCACGACGGGCAATCTCGACGTCGTTGCCGCCAGTGCCCGCCGCCTTCTCGAGGCAGTCGATCCGCTTCTCGTCATGTATCGTCCTGCTCCACTCGACGACGTCCTCGGTCGCGGCAATGCGACGCGCACTTTCACGCTGCGACTGCTCCTGGCTTTCGCCGCCGTCGCGATCGCGCTCGCCGTTCTCGGTGTCTACGGCGTGCTCGCATATGCCGTTCGGCTGCGTGCGCGCGAGTTCGGCATTCGGATGGCGCTCGGCGCAGCTCCGACGGCGATTCGCTCGATGGTCATGCGACAGGGGCTCATCGTCACGAGTGCGGGCCTCGCCGTCGGCGTGCTCGGCGCGGCGGCGTTGTCTCGAGTGCTGACGTCTCTGCTCTTCCACGTGAAGCCGATAGAGCCCAGCGTCTTCATCGCGACGGCGTTGATCATGGCCGGGGTGGGCGTGCTCGCGGCGTACGTGCCCGCGCGCCAGGCGACAACCGGCAATCCTCGCAATATTCTGTCGTGATGCCAACTGCCTAACGGCTACTCCGCGAGCAGCGCCCGCTTTGGATCGACGCTCGCGGCGCGGAGGGCCGGGATGGCACTCGCCAGCATCGCTACCACCAAGAGCAGCGCCGTCACCGCGCCGTATACCAGCGGATCGCGCGGTGGCTCACTGAACAGGAGCGGCGCGATCCGTCCGGACGCCGACAAGGCGATCGCGCAGCCAAGCACGATTCCCAGCAACGTGAATCGGACGCCGTCCACGACGACCAGCCTTACGAGCGACCACCGTGCGGCGCCGAGCGCGAGGCGGACACCCAGCTCGTGCGTCCTTTGCGCGACCCCGTAGGCAATAACGCCATAGAGCCCAATTGCGGCGAGCACGGCGGCGAGCGCGCCGAGCGCCGTGAAGACCGCCGCGCCAACACGCCACGTGCGCGTCTCTGAGCCAATCACGTCGCTCAACCGATCGACGACGACGTACGCGGCGCCGGGCAGCTCGCGCTGCAGCCGCCGACGCAAGGGCTCGACGTATCGCGCCGCGTCGCCGTTCGGACGCACGAACAAGCCCACGTCGTCAGGCGACATCTGCGCGGCGGAAAGATAGTAGAAATAGTTGCCAGCCTCCGAGCCGAGCGTGTGCGTATGAACGTCCTCGGCGACGCCGACGACGTAGGTGCACGGTGCCCGCGCGGCGCCGACATGAACGCACTGGCCAATGGGATCGCGACCGGGCCAGAGCACCGCCGCCATCGATTGATCGACCACCATCACTGCTCGCGAGCGCGCGTCGTCGCCCGACTCGATGCCTCGACCGCGCACGATGCGCGTTCCGACCGTGGCGAAGTACTCGGGTGAGACGCCATTCAGGTCGAACTCGCCGAGCTGGTCGACGGAATCGATGCCGGCGACAAACAGAGGCCACGAAGAGATGCCGCGGAACGGAACCGTCTTCACAAGACTCGCATGCGCCACGCCGGGCGTGGAGGCGGCGGCGGCGAGCAGTCGAGCATTGAGCTCTGCCATGCGAACGCTGTCCAGCTGCACGCCGCGCAGATTCCACCCCACGACGAGGACGGGATCGACGTCGTAGCCGAGTCGCACGTCGCGGACGTTTCGCAAGCTCTGAACAAAGAGTCCCGCCGCAACGAGGAGGGCCACAGACAGTGCGCTCTGAACGACCAGGAGCGCGGCGCGAATGCGCGAGCGCTGAAATTTGCCCTCGCGCGCACCCGACTTCAGGTCCTCGACGAGATCGGCGCGGCGGCTCTGCAGCACCGGTGCGAGTCCGACGAGAATGCCGACGGTCATCGTGACCACTGCCGCGAACCCGAGCGTGCGCCAATCCGTGATCACGGGCGCGGCGTTCGCGTCAGGCAGAAGGCCACGGCGGAGGGCGGCGGCTCCCCACTGGGCCACGAGAACTCCAGCCACGCCACCGAGGAGCGCGAGCAGGATGCTTTCGGTGAGTGTCTGGACGAAGAGCCGTGCCCGGCTCACACCGAGCGAGAGGCGCACCGCGATCTCACGCCGGCGTCGCAGCGCGCGCGCGAGCAGGAGATTCGCGACGTTGGCGCACGCGATGAGCAGCACGGCGAATGAGACAATGCTCAACCAGGCCGCGACCTTCGCGGTGCCCGATGCCTCCGGCCCGCGCTCGGCGAGCACAGACGCGGCCAGGGCGCGCGGACGCGTGAGAGCGAGCGGTGGCGAGGTCGGGTCGATCGCGATCTGCGCCCGGTAGGATTTGGTGAGCGCCTGGGTGAGGTCCGCCGTCGCGGCGGCGACGCTCACCCCGGGCTTCCGCCGTACGAGCGTGCGGATGCCGATGGCGTGCGTGTAGGCGGACCACCAGTCCGTCCCCCCGCCCGCGCTACCGTAGACCGTGACGGGGATGTACGCGACCGGCGGACGATCCGGCCAGAGTCCGGCGAACTCACCTGGCGCGACGCCAATGATTCGTAGGCGCGTTGGACCGACTTGAATGGTCGAGTCGAGGACGCTCGCCCGCCCTGCATAGTGCGTCTGCCAGAACGAGTGGCTCAGAACAGCGACGTCGGTTCCGTTAGGCGGGAGATCCTCGGCGTCGACGAAATAGCGGCCGAGTACGGGCGGGGCGTCGAAGAAGCCAAAGAAGCTCGCGCTCACGACGCCAACTGGCAGTTCTTTCGCGTCGTCGCCGAGGCCGACGGCAAGATCGGTCTCGCGGAACGCGGCAATGCGCGCGAACGCCGCCGTCCACCGGCGCAGGTCGAGGAATCGTGCGTACTGACCGCTGCGCTCCGCCTCGACGCCGCGGTACGTCCTGTAGAGATAGACGCGATTCACCGTTCCCGGCTCGACGAGCAGCGGCGGTGGCCGGAGCAACAGCCGATCGACGAGCGAGAACATCGTCGCATTCGCGCCAATGCCTAACGCGAGCGTCAGGCCGACGGCGATGGTGAAGCCGGGATTTCGGCGGAGGCCCCGAAGCGCGTAGCCGAAATCCTGCGCCAGCGCCTCGAGCCGCGCCGAGAACCAGACGGCGCGGGCCTCCTCGCGCATGTAGGTGTCGTTGCCCATCGCGCGTCGCGCCGCGGCTCTGGCGTCGCCTTCCGACATGCCGCTCGCGACGAGCTCCTCCTCGAGCAGCTGGCGATGCAGCGCAATCTCATCCGCGAGATCGCCTTGGTTCGATCGCAGCCGAAGCCAGTAGGCCAACCGCCGGAGTACGCGCATGCGAGTCCCCCGAAAGAAGATGCCCCCATCGACCCGCTAGGGAGGTCGGAATGTCTCCTCAGGCTAGGACTCCGTCAAGCCCCATCGATAGACGATGGGAGTAACGCATCGCTCGCCAGCAGCCGCTCGACGGTCAGCTTAAGTAACGCGAACGAGCACTCGGGAAAGGCGAGCAGGAACCGGTGGAAGCGCGCGTAATCGAGGGCGAGCGCGCGCCCGGCGCGCGTCGCCACCACCGTCGAGTCGCGCGTTCCGCTACCGAAGAGGCCGTACTCGCCGACGACGCTGCCTCGCCGCAGCGGATTGGTGCGGCCGTCTCGTGTGCGCATCTCCAGCTCGCCGTCCATGATCGCGTACACCTGCGCTGCCTTCTCGCCGGCTCGAAAGAGCACGTCGCCCGCCTCGAAGGCGATCGCCTCGAACATCGTCGCCAGGATCGTCAGCTCGCGTGACGGCACCGCGCCGAAGACGTCGCTGCTCGCAAGCACCGCCATCCGCTCGCGAAGCGTGGCCGGCGACACGGTGTTACTCAGCAGATTGAAGAGTCGCGTCGCGCGCATCATTGCATCGCGCCATCGGCGGTTCTCGGTGAAGACGCGCGTCGGCAGCACGGTGGGATCGCGTGTCAGCCGCGCCGCCTCACGCAAACCGGACGCGTACGCGCCGTGGGCGCCGCCCCAGTGATGGCGATACGTCGCCTCACCCGCGAAGAAGAGACGCCCGCCAACCGGCTCGGCGAGCATCTCGATGTCGGCCGGCGTCGAGCCCACGGCGACGTACGAGTACGACCCACGCGCGAACGGGTCCTGGCTCCATTCAGTGCGCTCGATCCGACTTGGCTCGCGCGCCGTATCACCGAAGACGTCGCAGAGGAGTCCCGTGGCCCACCGGGTGAGCCGCGTCTGGTCCCAGCTTTCGATCTCTCGCGACAGCGCACCACCGGCCATCAACATGAGCGCAGGCGTCCGCTGGGACTTCCAGAGGTTGACGATCAGCGTCGGCGAGCACTCGACGGGCCGACACTGATAGCCGAAGACGTACTGATCTCGCGGCCAGAACGGCTCGTCGAAGTGGAGCACGACCTTCGCCAGATTTCCCATTCCCAGTCGGGCAATCGCCTGCTGCTTCGCTGTCGGGAGCGGCGGTCTGAACTCGACCGCGCCAGCTTTCAGGACGCCTAACGGCAGAGTGCAGATGATGGCATCGGCCTCGAATCGACCGCGGTCGGTGACGACGCCCACCGGGTCGCCCATCGCGCCGCCATGCTCGATGGCACGAACGATGTGGCCGAGCCGGACGTCGAGCCCCTCGGCCAACGCGCCGACGAGCGCGCCGAAGCCGTCGACGACGACGCTGTCGCCGTAACCATAGACTTCGTACCCGTCGTCCCACCAGCGGAAGGAGAGGGTGCCTTCGTCCGCGGCGCAATCGTCGCGCGCGGACAGCGCGACGTGCCAGGCCACCGCTCGCCGGTCTTCGTCGCTCAGCCGGCGCTCGGCGAGGACGCGCCGCAGCGCGTCCTCGATCGAGATGTCGTCGTCGCCATCGAGCTTGCGGCGGAGCGCGTCGAGCTCGTCGCGCACAACGTCGGCGGTGAGAATGTTTCGTAGCTTCTCATCGGCAGACAGGGCGAGGCCGTCGGGCCCGTGAACGGCAATGTGATCCCAGCCCCCCGAGTACGCACTGTCGCCGCCGACGAAGAGCGTCGGCACGGCGAGCTGGCGCGCGAGGTTCGTGAGCGGGTTGCCCTCGGTGCCATGGATCCAGTGCGCGCCGAGGTCGACGCCGTCGCGCGTCTCCACGCGGCCGCCGATCCGATCGCGGCCCTCGAGCACCGTCACGTCGACGCCACGATCGGCGAGTGCACGCGCCGCCGCGAGTCCAGCCAGACCCGCGCCGACCACCAGTACTCTCGTTATGTCATCCGGGATCCCGTTACCGCTGACGAGGAGCGCGACCGACTGCCGCATCGTCTCAGTCCGCCGCCGCGCGCGCACGCGCTTGCTCGCGTGCGCGGGCGAGGTAGCGCCGCAGCTCGTAAGCGCAGATCACCGGCAGATAGAACGTTACGTCCGCAGCGATCTTGCCAACGACAATGCCGAGCGCGCGCCCGAAGAAGCGAATGCCCAGTCCCATCGCGAGCGGCCGCAGCACGGTGCTGTCGAGCGCTTCGGCGATGCCGAACTCGAACAGGAGATTGCGCGCGGTGCGCGCCGCGCCGGCGGCACCGTATCGTCGACCGAGAACGTGCGCGGCCCGTCGATCGCGCACGACTTCGCGGCCGATGACGATACCGTAGTAGCCGAAATTCTCACCCATCGCGCCGCCGTACGCGGCGGCGATCTCATTGCCGGTGAGGGCGCGTGCGGCAAAGGCGCCGACGAAGGCCGTGCACAACCCGGCGACTTCGGCGACACCGTAGCGTGCGAGCCATTCCGCTCCCTTCCGGCGCCATGACATGGGGCTCAACACTCACCCGGCGCCGGAGGGCCGTCAAGCAGCGCGTCCCCGGCTGCTTTGCCCGGCCAGCTACGGTCAGAACACGAGCGTCTGGATGGAATGCGGCGGGCTCTTCACCTCCGCCGCGTTGCCGGCGAGCCATAGGAAATAGGACAGACCCTCTTCTCCCGGATTCATCACCACCACCGCGACCTTCCCATCAGCATTCACGAATGCCGTCGACAGCAGAGCACTCCTGCTCGGCGAGCTGACGATTCGACGCGCGCCGGGACGTACGAACTTCGCGAAGTGCCCGATGTAATGATACGAGTTCGTGTAGATGAGCTCACCCGTTTTGGTATCGGCGTGTACCGGCGCGAAACAGAAGTTGCCGACGTGGTTCGGTCCGCCTTGCTCGTCCAGCAGAACGTTCCAGTCAGTCCACCCCACCGCGCCGTCGTTGAAGTCGTTGATCATCGAGCGGCCGTAGTACTCGCCGAGACGCCAGGCGTGGATTTCTTCCGGCTTGAACGAGTCGGCGGTGCCTTCCGTGAAGAGCAGCTTCTTGTCGGGAAAGTTCTCGCGCACCAATCGCACGTTGTCGAACATCATCGACCCGCCACTCCACGGCTCGTACCAGTGATAGCCGATGCCCCACACGTACTGCGCGGCCTCGCGATCGGCGAGGATGGTGCTCACGCGCTGCCAGATGAGATCGCGGTTGTGATCCCAGGCGATGATCTTCCTGTCGCTGAGACGGGCCCGACGCATCGTTGGACCGAGGTAGCTCTTGATGAAGTCCCGCTCGTCCTCGGCCGCGAAGATGCACGACTCCCACGTCTGCGTCGCCATGGGTTCGTTCTGAACGGTGACGCCCCAGATCGGAATGCCCTCGCGCTCGTAGGCCCGTATGAACTTCGTGAAGTAATTCGCCCACGCCTGACGGAACTCCGGCCGCAGCTTGCCGCCGTGCAGCATATCGTTGTTCGTCTTCATGAATGCCGGCGGACTCCACGGACTCGCGAAGAGCGTTAGCCTGCCGCCCGCGGTGGCGATTGCCTGCTTGATGAACGGGATGCGGAACTGTCTGTCGTGCGCGACGGAGAACGACGCGAGTGCCTTGTCGCCTTCGTCGACGTAGGTGTAGCTGGCGGACGAGAAGTCGCAGCTGTGAATGTGCGTGCGACCCAGGGTGTAGCCGATGCCCTTGTCGCGATCGTAGTACGCGTCGAGAAACTCCCGCTGCTTCGCCGGCGAGAGCTTCGCGAACACTTCGGCCGACGCATCGGTGAGCGCGCCGCCGATTCCGACGATCGTCTGCCCGCGCTTCGTGGGATCGACGAAGACGCACACCTGTGACTCAAGCGGCTGCCCCATCGGCTTGAACGTGAGCTTGTCCGTGGCCGAGATGCGGTAGTCGGTCTTGTCCGCGGTGGTGTAGACGGTGATGTCACGAGTCTGGAGACTGGTGCCATCGGGCCTATCCCGGGTGTCGGGCTCCGATTCGCGTGTGGGTAGTGGCAGTCCGGCCTTGCCTAACGCGAGCGCCGAAGCGGACGCTGAGAGGAAACCGCGTCGATCGATAGTCATGGGAGCTCTGGGCCGAGTTCGTTCGGAAGCATTGCCTTGCGTCAACGATAAGGCACTTCGCATCTTGATGCGTGGCCACCTGGCGCACCGATCTTCGACACGCCGTCCGCATGCTCGGCAAAGCGCCGGCGTTCGCGGCGATCGCGATCCTCTCGCTCGCGATCGGCATCGGCGCGAACAGCGCGATCTTCAGCGTCACCAATGCGCTGATTCTCCGCCCGCTGCCCTATCCCGGCGCCGACCGCATCGCGATCGTCTGGCAGCGATCGCCGGGATTGAATGTGCCGCGCGACTGGCTCTCGATCGGCCAGTACCTCGACATCGAGACCGGCAGCTCGGCGTTCGAGCACGTTGCGGCGGCAATCGGCGCCAGCTTCAACGTGACTGGCGGCGGCAAGCCGGAGCGCGTCAACGGAATGAGAGTCTCGTCCTCGTTCTTCCCGTTATTCGGCGCGCGCGTGACACTGGGGAGCGTGTTCACGTCCGACGACGACACGCCCGGCAAGGCGCCGCGAGTCATCCTCACGAACGGCTACTGGCGACGCCGCTTCGGCGGCGACGCTGCGGTGATCGGAAAGACTCTGGTGTTGAACGGAACACCCGTGACGGTCGCGGGCGTGATGCGAGAGGAGTTTTCGTTCGACAAGGAAGTGATGCCGGCCGTCAACGGCATTCAGCGCGTCGACCTGCTCCTCCCACTTCCCCTGCCGGCGAGCGCGCAAGCGGTCCGCGACCGCGAGGACTACAACGTCTTCGCCAAGCTGAAGCCCAACGCGACGCTCCAGCGCGCTCAGGCGGAGCTCGACCAGCTCGCCGCACGGATGAAGCAGCAGTACCCGGCGAGCTATCCCGCCAATGGCGGACTGACGTTGAGCGCGGTACCGCTGATCGATCAGGTGCTCGGTGACGTTCGTCTCGCGCTCTACGTCCTGCTCGGCGCGGTCGCGATGCTGCTGCTCATCGCGTGCGGGAACGTCGGCGGGCTCCTCCTCTCGCGGGCGACGGCTCGAGAGCGCGAGCTGGCGATTCGCGCTGCCGTGGGCGCCGAGCGTGCGCGGCTGCTGCGGCAGCTGCTGACGGAGCATCTCGTGCTCGCGTTCGCGGGTGGCGTCGCTGGACTGGGTTTGGTTTTTCTCGGCGTGGGAGCTCTCCGGTCCTTCGCGACGAACATCCCGCGCGCCGCGGACGTCGCGATCGACGCGCGCGTGCTCGCCTTCACCTTCGCGACGTGCGTCGCGGCCACGATTCTCTTCGGGCTCCTTCCAGCGTGGCGCGCCTCGAACGCCGATCCGCAACGGGCGCTGACGGAATCCGCGCGCACGTTCTCGGGCGCGTCGCGACATCACGCCGCGCTGAGACGCTGGGTAGTCGCGGCGCAACTTGCCCTCTCGCTCGTGCTGCTGATCGGCGCGGCACTGCTCGCGCGCAGCTACGCGCGCATCATGCACGCGAACCCCGGCTTCGATCCTCGGCACGTCCTGTCGTTTCGGGTTACGCTGCCCGGAGCTCACTACAACAAGCCGGAGCTCGTCGCGGGGTTTTTCGATCAGCTCGACCGGCGCGTCTCGGCGCTCCCGGGTGTGGAGCACGTGGGCATGAACTATCAGCTCCCACTCAGCTCCGTCGCGCTGGCGTGGGAGCCGATCGGCGTGGAAGGCTATGTGCCAAAGGCGCCCGGCGGGAGCCTCATCATCTCGAGCAGCGCCTATGTGAGCCCCGACTACTTCCGGGCGATGAGCATCCCGCTTCGAGTCGGTCGGTTCTTCACGCGGACGGACGACCGCAACGCACCGCCAGTGGTCATCGTCGACGACAAGCTTGCCGCGCGGTTCTGGCCTAACGAGTCGGCGATCGGCAAGCGCATTCGGCAGGGCGACGATGGCCCCTGGCGCACGATCGTCGGCGTCGTCGCGGACACGCGCGAGTACGAGGTCGACGCGGAGCCGCCGATCACCGCGTTCTTCCCCGTCGAGCAGTACACCATCGGCAGTCGGTTCGTGGTCGTGCGCACCGCGCCCAGCATCGAGGCCGCGAGCCTGATGACTACCGTCTCGCGGGAGCTCGCGCAAATCGATCGTGATCTTCCCGCCTACGACGTGGCGACGATGGAGCAGCGCCTCCACGACTCGCTGGCGCGCCGACGACTCGCGATGACGCTGCTCGTCACCTTTGCTGCCTGCGCGCTCGCGCTGGCGATCGTTGGCGTCTACGGCGTGATCGCCTACTGGGTGGGGCAGCGCACGCGCGACATCGGGATTCGCATCGCGCTGGGCGCGGACAGCGCCCGCATCGCGAGGATGATCGCGCGCGAGTTCGCGGGCATCGTCGCCGCGGGCCTCGTCACCGGTGCGATTGCCGCGCTTCTGCTCACTCGCGTGCTGTCGAGCATGTTGTTCGGCGTCAGCGCCACGGACGCGGCGACGTTCGTCATGGTGCCGCTCGCCCTTGCCCTCGTGAGCGCGCTCGCGACGTACCTCCCCGCTCGACGCGCGATGCGGGTCGATCCACTCAGCGCGATTCGCACGGAGTGAGGACAGTGACCTTCGGATCGCCACCGGTGTCCAATAGGAAACCTTCTTCCACACCGTGCGGCCATTGTCCAATTCGAAGCTCAAACGGCGGCTAGCGACCTTCCTTCCGATGGCGATATCGCTGCTCGCCACGGGATTCGCGTCGATTCACCATTCCGCGTTCAGGACCCCTCCGACGCATCCGGAAGGGAAGATCACGAAGACCGTTCCGCTCCGCGGCCGGCCGCATGGTGTGGCGATCGCTCCGGACGGCACCTTCTGCGTGTCGCTGATCGACGAGTCGCAGATTGCCTGCGGCCGTCTCGCCGACACACGACCGACCGTGGAGCAGTTCGTCCCCGTGGGAAAGACGCCCGCCCACGTCGCGCTGGATCCTGACGGGCGTGTGGCCTACACCGCGGATCAGTACGGGAATACGGCGAGCATCGTCGATCTTGATAGTGGCTCGGTCGTCGGCAGCGTGGAGTTGGCGGACGGCGGCTTCAACATCGTCGCGAGTCGAACACGGGCGTATGTCACGACCGCGGAGGGTGTGCTTTACGTGATCGATGCAGCGACGCGCCGGAAAATTGCCCAGTTGAAGCTCGCCCGCGGCGGCGCGAATGGCCTCGCGCTCGACACGTTAGGCAATCGCCTGTATGTGAGCTCGCTGGACGCCGGGGTCGTCACCGAGATCAACACGGCGACGAATACCAAGCGTCGTACCTTCCGCGTCGGCCGAGGTGCGCAGCGTGTCGCGCTCTCACCGGATCGCCGCACCCTGTATGTCGCGAGTGCGCAGCGAGGTGTCGAGAGCATCGATCTCGTGCGTGGCCAGGTCCGGTCGTTCCCCAATGTCGCGCCGGGCGCGGTGGGGCTGGCGGTGAGCCCGGATGGTGCTCGGTTGTATGTCACCAATCCACTCTCGGGGCTCGTCACGATCATCGATCCACAAGCGCGTCGGGTGATCGACACGCTCCGCGAGCTCGGCACGCCGCGTAATGTCGCCTTCGGTCGTGATGGCGCGATGGCCCTGGTGACTAACGAGCAAGGCTCGCTGATCGTCATCCAGTAGCTTTGTTGGTGCGCACACTCCACGGACACCCCTCTATGAGAGCT
>JAJKIR010000066.1 GCA_021154325.1 Gemmatimonas sp. | reverse complement strand
GCGTCCCTCACCCCGCGTCCCGCGTCCCTCATCCTGCGTCCCGCACTGCACCCGGTGCACGACCCGGTTGGTCAGGATGCGAATATCTGCGTCCTCGAAGGAATCGATCGGCTCACCACACTTCAGGCAGCGCGGAAAGAAGGTGTGGATCGAACGCGCGATCGTCTCGAGAATGGGATCGTCGTAACGCACGTGTCGCGATTGGGCAGGGGCGGCGGCGAGGGGCTGGCGGGCAACAAGATACGCGCGTCCCCCCGGTTCGTCACCGCGCCGTTATCTTGATCGCTGCTCGCGACCCCTACCGACCCGATGTTCGCCGTCCTCTCCCTGCTGGCGCTCCTTCAAAGCCCGACGACCCTCGAACAGGCGCAGCCGCGCCGCGGGGGCGAGCGTGCTGTGTACAACGGCCGCGCCAACGCGACCTCCGTGCGCGCACCCAAGCTCGAGACGCGGCAGGGTGACGTCGTCATCGATGGCTCGCTCGACGAGCCGGTCTGGCGCGACGCGGCGCTCCTCACGGGCTTCTCCCTCTACGCGCCGATCGATCAGCGCCCCGCTCCCGACTCGACGGAAGTCCTCGTCTGGTACTCGGGCAGCGCAATGTATTTCGGGATCCGCGCGTTCGAGCCACACGGCGGCGACGCCGGCGTCCACGCGACGCTGGCCGATCGCGACCGGGTGAGCGGCGACGACAACGTCGAGCTGCACCTCGACACCTTTCTCGACCGGCGACGCGCATTCGTCTTCATCGTCAATCCACTCGGTGTGCAAGCCGACGGCATGAAGAGCGAAGGCGGCGGGTTCATTCCCGGCTCCAACGTCATGCCGGGCCAGAACGACCTGAGCGCGGACTTCCTCTGGCAGTCGAAGGGACGCGTCACGCCGTGGGGATTCGAGGTCGAGATCCGCATCCCATTCAAGTCGCTGCGATACGCCGCGCGCGACGTGCAGGACTGGGGACTTCAGATTCAGCGCAACGTCCAGCACTCCGGCTATCAGGAGACGTGGACTCCGGCTCGAAAAGCGTCGGCGTCCTACATCGGCCAGGAGGGAAGGCTCGCCGGCCTCACCGACATGCATCACGGCGAGGTGCTCGAGCTGAACCCGGAGCTCACGTCGACGACTGCGGGGGCACGGAGGGCGCCCGCGGGCGGCGTGCCGGGCGAGTGGGGCTACGTTCGCACCGACGCGTTAGGCGGGAACGTGAGATGGGGGATGACGAGCAACTTCGTCCTCAACGGCACGATCAAGCCCGATTTCTCCCAGGTGGAAGCCGACGCGACGCAGATCGCGACCGATCTCCGCTTCGCACTCTTCTATCCCGAGAAACGACCCTTCTTCGTCGAAGGAAGCGATCAGTTCAACGTCCCGAACACGCTCGTCTACACGCGACAGATCGTGCATCCGACGGCGGCGGCGAAGGTCACCGGCAAAGTCGGGGGCACCGACCTCGCGCTCCTCTCCGCGGTGGACGATCAGCAGATCTCGCGCACGCCCGGGACGAATCCCGTTGCGACGATCCTGCGCGTGAGACGCGACTTCGCCGGCCAATCGACCGCAGGGGTGCTCGTGAGCGACCGCGAGGAAGGAGCGGCCGCGTACAATCGGCTCGCCGGCGGCGACCTGCGACTGGTCTTCGGGCGCCTCTACTTCGCGCAGCTCCAGCTCGTGCAGAGCACGACGCTTCTCGACGGCACGGTGCACACGGGACCGATGTGGGAAGCGGTGCTGGACCGGACCGGCCGCGCATTCGGCTTTCACTACAACGTCATTGGCATCCACCAGAACTTCTCCGCGTGGAACGGCTTCGTGCCGCGTACTGGGTACGTGCAGCCGAGCCTCGCGAACCGCTTCACGATCTACGGCCGGCCGGGCGCGCTCTTCGAGCGCTACAACGTCTTCGTGTCGACGAGTGGCCTCTGGTTGTACGACGACTTCTTCAAGGGGAAGAGTCTGCTCGAGGACAAGATCTCGGCGAGCAACGAGTTCCTGCTGCACGGCGGATGGTCGTTGAATCTCAATCCCACGCTCGCGAGCTTCGCCTTCGATCCGCGGCAGTACGCATCGTTGGTTGTACCGGGCACGCAACCCTTCCAATACACGCCATTCGTGCCGTCGCCGCGCATAACGACGCTCGTCGTTGGCGCGCGTGTGAACACGCCGATCTATCAACAGTTCGACGCGTCGGTGAGCACGTCGACGGGCAGCGACGTGGACTTCACCGAGACGTCGCGCGTCCACCGCCTCGACGCTGGAGCGTCGTTCAACTGGCGACCGACGGACAAGCTGCGTGTCAACGGCTCATACGTGAGCTCGATGCTCACGCGCCGCGCCGACGATCGGGTGACGACGCGCATTCGCATCCCGCGAGTCAAGCTCGAATATCAGCTAGCCCGCCCAGTCTTCGTCCGGTTCGTTGGCCAGTACGCCACGACGACGGGTGACACGCTCGTTCGTGATCCGCGGACCAGCCTGCCGCTGTTCACACCCGGTGGCTCGGCCGGCTTTCAGAATGTCCTGCGCACGCCGGTGACCGCTTTTCGTGTGGACTGGCTCTTCTCCTATCGGCCGACGCCTGGCACCGTGTTCTTCGCCGGGTACGGGAGCAGCCTGACCGAGGACGATCCATTAGCGTTCTCTAAACTCCGACGCGTCAACGACGGGTTCTTCGTGAAGGCGAGCTATCTCTTCCGGATGTAGCAGCGAACGATCTCATGACCGATCTGCTCGAGAAGCTCTACGAGCACAACTGGTGGGCGCACGACGAGATGGTCGCGGAGCTCCGTCGTGCAACGCCCGATGCTGAGACGCTGCGGCTTCTCGCGCACATCGTCGCGGCTGAACACCTCTGGCTCTCGCGAATCGATGACGTGAAGCCGCGCGTCGCCGTGTGGCCGAAGTTGACGCTCGACGAGATCGTCGCGCTCGAATCCGAGAATCGCACGCGCTTCCGCGACCTGCTCGGCCGCCCGGACGACAGCACGCGGCTCCGTCGCGTGCGATACCGAAACAGCGCCGGCAACGACTTCGAGAACGACGTCGAGGAGATCCTCACCCACGTCGCGATGCACGGTCACTATCATCGCGGCCAGATCGCGCGCGCAATGCGCGCCGCCGGCCGCGAGCCAGTGTACACGGATTACATCGGCTTCGTGCGGAAGGGACGCTAAGAGTAGAGCGTAGAGAGTAGAGGGTGAACTGCACACTCTCCACTCTCTACTCTCTCAGCCCACGGGCCAGCGCTCCTTTCGCTCCCGGTCAGTGAGAGCCGGCTTCCACGAAGACGATCGGTCAGCGGTTGAGCGCTCGTCGCCGCTCGAGCTGCGGCGGGTATTTGGCAAGTGCTCGTCGGTGCTGGGTGCGCTCGGAGCGGATCGATCGGGCGTACTCTCGCGGCCGGGCTGCATGCGATCGTCCATGGGCCACATCTCCTTCGTCGTGACGGGAGTCCAGGATTCCGCAGGCCACATGCCGTTTTCGGATGCGACTCGCGAATCTTCGCCACGCACTACGCCCAGAGACGGACGCCGCCGATGATCCCGGCGGTATTGGAGACGATGCTCACGTCGGGGGGCAGCTTCTCGTCGAGCAGCCGAGCATTCCCGCCGCCGATGTAGAGGTGATCGAAGTTGGTGAGATTGCGCAGCGACTCGATCGCCTCGAACACGTGCTTCTGCCACGGCTCGTTGCCATCACGCTCGCGAGCGGCCTCGCCCAGCTCGTCTTCGTATGTTTTGTCTTTGCGAAATGCATGATGAGCGAGCTCGAGATGCGGACCTAACCGGCCATCGACGAAGATCGACGAGCCAAAGCCGGTGCCGAGGGTGATCACCATCTCGACACCTTTCCCCTTCACCACCGCGAGTCCCTGAACGTCCGCGTCGTTCTCGACGCGGACGGGTTTGCCGAGCCGCTTCTCGATCGCGCGCGCCAGATTGAAGCCGTGAAAGCGCTCGGTGCCGAGATTCGGCGCGGTGCGGACGACCCCGCCGCGAACGACCCCGGGAAACCCGACCGAGACGCGGTCGAAGCGGGGCAGCGTAGCCACGAGCTCGCCGATGAGCGACACGAGCTTCTGCGGAGTGAGTCGCTTCGGCGTGTCGACGCGCACCCGGTCGTGCAGCATGCGGCCGCGCTCGTCGAGCACGGATGCCTTCACGTGCGATCCACCGACGTCGATCGCGAGTGTCGCGGGCCTGGCGCCGGCGGCGCCCTTCGTCCCACGAACCCGCGAGAGGAGTGATCGCTTCTTCTTCGCTGGCTTCTTCGTCCGAGGCATCCTGGGAGTAGTTCGAGTTGACCAGAGATCGATTGTACGTTGTCAGGGCTGTCGATGGGAGGCCGCACCCGCTTGAGGGGCCCGAAGAGCAAAGGAGTACGGATTTTACGGATTTGGCGGATTTTACTGATCGCTCCTCGGCCGCGAGAGCTCCGCTGACGACGAGCCGAGATGAAGACTCTGTGAACAGCACACCAGCCGAGCACCCGCGCGAGAAACCTCCCGAGGTCGTCACAATGAGAATCGTCCGGGCTCGTGCGCCGCGGTGCTCTCGCGCCACCAAGACCGATCCGTTCAATCCGCAAAATCCGTAAAATCGTATTCCCAGTGCTCTTCAGGCCGCGGCGCGGAGATATCGCGCGCCACGGTCCCCGAGTGTTCAAGCGAAGCCAAGGAATCCGGCATCTCATCACCGTGCGCGCAACGGCTCGGCTGCTCAGAACGCCTCTCGGCATCGCGGTGGTCGCGACGGTCGCCCTGGCGACGGCGTCGTGTACGATCGTCGCGGCGCTCGTCGATGCCGCGCTGCTCCGCAATCCGCCATTCCGCGAGGCCGATCGCCTGGCCGTCCTCTACGTCACCAGGCTGTCGCCCCGCGGCGGACTCACGCGCCAGCGGTGGTCGTTTCCTCGATTCCAGCTGCTTCAAGGCGCGGCACGGCCGGCACTGTTCACCCAGCTCGCGAGCTTCACGCGAGTCTCCGCGCTGACACTGAGCGACGGGGTCGAGGCAGAGTCCGTCGAGGGCGAGGTCGTCTCAGCGAGCTACTTCCCCCTCCTTTCGATTACGCCGGTACTCGGCCGCAGCTTCGCCACGGACGAGCCAGACGGCAGCCGTCGCGCCGAGGTCATCATTGGCTACGATCTCTGGCAGCGCCGGTTCGGGGCAGATCCAACGGTGCTGGGCAGGCGCGTCAGCATCAACGGACTGGCGTGTGCCATCGTCGGCGTGACGCCGCGGGACTTTCGTGGCCTAACGGGACGTGCGGAGATCTGGATGAGACCGGGTATGGCGGCGTCGATCACCTACGCGGACTATCTGACGACGAACCAGAACTTCATCAGCGTCGCCGGCCTGCTCGCGCCCGGCGTCACGCTCGAGAGGGCGACGGCGGCGCTGCGCGCGATCGGCACGGCGATCGATCGCGCGGCGCCGACCGAGCGCGACGCCGCCGACGATCGCTTCAGCGCGACCGCGCTCTCACTGAACCAGGCACGCGTCGATCCCAGCGAGCGACAGTGGGTTCTGCTCCTCGCCGGGGCGGTCGGCTTTCTTTTTCTCCTCGCGTGCGCCAATGTTTCTAATCTGCTCATCGTGCGTGCGCTGGCGCGCCGTCGCGAGCTGGCGATCCGCGCCGCGCTCGGCGCGTCGCCAATGGCGATCGCGCGCGCCGTGGCAGGTGAAGGCGTGGGCTTGGTGACCCTGGGCGGCGCCGCCGGTGCGGCACTCGCTGCGCTCGTGCTCCCCGCACTCGTAATGCCGGCGCGCCTCATCGCGCCGCGCAACATGTACGGCAGCATCGGCGCGTTCGCGGACCCAGCGGTGGACGCGCGCTTCCTCGCGCTCGCCGTTAGCGTCGCCCTGCTGGCGACGATCGCCTGCGCGCTCCTTCCCACGCTCCTGCCGCGGGCGATCGATCTCACGCGCGACCTCAAGGACGGCGCTCCGTTGACGAGCGCGACGGCATCGCCGCGGCGCCTAACGATACGGTCGCTCATCGTCGCGATCGAGACCGCGCTCGCGCTGATGCTCCTCGTCGCGGGCGGGCTGATGGTGGAGAGCTATCGGCGGCTCCGGAGCGCACCGCTCGGCTTCGAGCCGCAGCATCTGCTCACCTTCTGGATCATGCCCTCCGATGTGGCCTATCCGCCCGCTCGAGCGCCGGCGCTCATCGACCGCCTCCTGTCGGAGATCGGGCGCGTGCCGGGCGTGATCGCCGCGACCGTCGACGGGTGCACGCCGGTGAGCACCGGATGCGCGAACAGCACCCTGTACGTCGTTGGCCGGCCGCAGCCACGGCCGGAGGATGCGCCGCCTGTCCTGCGACACTACGTGGCACCCGAGCACTTCCGCACGCTCGGAGTCCCTCTTCTCCGCGGCAGGACCTTCGACGCCAGCGATCGGGGGGGTCGTCAGCGCGTCGCGATCATCAATCGCCTGGCGGCAGCGAGATTCTTCCCGAACGAGAATCCGATCGGGAAGCGCGTCTGGTTCGGCGGGGGCAGCAGCTTCGATCGCCCGGATTCGGCGGCCGAGATCGTTGGCGTCGTCGGCGATGTCGCCTATCAGTCGCTCGACGAGCGACCGATGCAGCCGGACTTCTACACGCCGTACGCCCAGTTCACCTATGCGGCGCGTGCGGTGATCATTCGCTCGTTAGGCGACCCGGCGGCGCTCGCGCCGGCGATCCGCGCGGCGGTGGCCCGCGCCGCGCCCGGTGTCGCGCTGCGCGAGGTGCGGACCATGGAGGATCAGCTTGGCTACGCGTCCGCGGGGCGGCGATTCGACACGATGCTGCTCGCGGCCTTCGCCTCGATCGCGCTGCTCCTGGCAGCGATGGGGATCTACGCGGTGGTGGCACACGGAGTGGCGCAGCGCACCCGCGAGGTTGGCATTCGCATCGCGCTTGGCGCGAGACCGCGCGACCTCGTGGCGATGGTCATACGGGACGGGATGACCATTCCCGCGATCGGACTCGCAGCGGGACTCCTCGGCTCGCTGGCACTCACGAAAGTGATTCGGTCGGCGCTCTACGGAGTGAGCGCGACGAATCCCGGAGTTTATATGATGCTCACGGCGGTGCTTGCGGCGTGCGGCGTCGCCGCCTGCTACGTTCCGGCGCGGCGTGCGGCGAAGGTCGATCCACTCGTCGCGCTCAAGAGCTGAGCGCGCGACGCAGCTATGCTCCGCGAACGACGCTCAGCGGCCGAGCCATCTGCTGCTCGACGCTCCGCTCGGGCGCGGCGGCGAGCTTGCGGAGCGCGCGAACGACGTCCGTGGCGAAGATCTGGCCAGCGCCCCGCTCGATCTCCTCGACAGCGCCCCAGGGAGAGAAGGGCGGTCGGTTGGGACTCGGCATCTGCAGCGTCTCGAACGCGTCGGCGACGGCGATGATCTTCACGCCGAGTGATCCGCGCACCAGGTCGACTGGCCAGTCGGCGCCGACGTGCTCGTGATAGTGGCTGTACTCGGCCACGAGATCGAGCGCGGCACGCATTGATGTCGCGATGGGCAACTGACGGACGTCGCCCGGGAATTGCTCGAAGAGTCGCAGCAGCCGTGGGTCCTGCGGCCCCAGCTCATGGAGGAGTGCCGCGACACGAAGGTCTTCCAGCTCCTCGCTGCGCATCCCCAGCTCGCGGCCGAGCGTGACGGCTCTCTCGGCGACGCGGAAACTGTGTCCGGTGTTGTGGCGCTCGCTGGACTCGAGATGAAAGGTCATCAGCTCGAGCATCGTGATGTACGCGCCCTTGAGGTCCTCGAGTCGCGCGCGACGTTGATCCGCCAACGTACCAACCACATAGCCGGTGAGAATGAGGAAGCCCGCCCAGGGAATCATCGTGAAGAGATGCCGGGGGCTGATTCCTCCCTCGATGGCAGCGGCGCCGTTCAGCCCGACGAACGCCTCGAAGAAGGCAACGAGAACGACGATGAAAACCGACGACCAGACAGCACTTCGCCGGCCCAGATAGAAGCCGGCGGCGATGACGGGCAGATAGTAGAAGTTGAGAAACGCGATCTTCTCGTCGATGAACCAGTGAATGGCGAGCATCGACCCGACGAGCAGGAGCACGAGGACGAGCTCGAAGTGCTCGAAGACGAACCACCGGGCACGATCGAGCCCCGTCTGACGGATGACCGGGCTCTCATGAGAGATACGCATCACATGAGGGACGCTCAGGAGCGCGGGATTGCAACATGCGGGAGGGGCGCGGGACGTGGGGGACATGGGACGCGGTACGCCGGACTAACACTTCAAACACGCGACTACCCACTTCTGAACTGATGGCTCTCGTTGTTAACTGCGAGAGCCGTCAGTGAAAAAGTGGCCAGTGGTAAGTGGGAAGTGGTTGCGTCCCGCATCCCGCGTCCCGCATCCCGCGCCCCACGTCCCATGTCCAAGTCTTACGATTCCGACTACTTCCAACGCTGGTATCGCGATCCCCGAACGCGGGTCACCTCTGATCGCGCCCTCGAGCGGAAGGTGCATCTCGCGCTCTCGGCGGCGGAGTACATGCTGGGGCGGCGCGCGCGAACGGTGCTCGACATCGGGTGCGGGGAGGCACGGTGGTTCGTCGCGCTCCGCCGGCTCCGGCCCGGTATCCTCTACACCGGGGTCGAATCGAGCGAGTACGCCGTGGAGACTTTCGGCGAGAGTCGCAACGTCCGCCGCGGCAGCTTCGGGACGCTTCGCAGCCTCAAGCTCAAAGGGCCGTTCGATCTGATCGTCTGCGCCGATGTGCTACAGTACGTGTCGAAGGAGCACCTCGGACCCGGACTGCGGGAGATCCGGCGCTTGTTAGGCGGAGCCGCTTACATCGAGGCCTACGCGCGCGAGGACGACATGGTCGGCGACATGGAAGGGTGGAACTACCGATCGGCGGCGACCTATCGGCGCGAGTTCAAGGCAGCGGGGTTGACCCACTGCGGCCTGTACTGCTTCATCGACGCCAGGAAGATCAGCGCCGTCAACGCTCTCGAGGTGTGCTCATGATCGGTCGCCTGGAGCTGGTTCGACAGGATCTCACCGTGGCCGCGCGGTCCCTCGCGCGGAGTCCGCTCTTCGTGGTGACGACCGTGCTCTCGCTCGCGTTAGGCATAGGCGCCAGCGCGGCGGCGTTCGCGGTCCTCGATGCGGTGCGCTTTCGCGCCCTTCCCTTTCCGCACGGGGAGCGGCTCGTGACGATCCAGGAGAGTCCCATCGCTGCCGGCGCCCCGGCCGGCGCCTGCCTCGCCACATGCGATCCGTCGTACGAGACCTTCGCGCAGGTGCTGCGGACTCACCCTTTCCACTCGCTGGACGCGGTCGTCGGCTACACGTCGGGCGGCAAGGGACTCGTGCTCGGCGACGAGATCGTGCCCGTGCTCGGCGGCGTCGTGTCGCCTAACGCTTTCGCGCTCCTGAACGCGCGACCCGCAATCGGACGCGTCCTCACCGCGGAGGACGACCGTCTCGGTGCGCCGCTCGCGGTGGTGCTGGGCTATGGACTCTGGACCTCCCGATTCGCTGCGGATCCGGGAATCCTCGGTCGCCAGGTGAAGTTGAGCGACTCGCGCTACACCGTCGTCGGAGTGATGCTGCCGGGATTCGAGTTCGAGGCGGGAGCGCAGTTCTGGTTGCCCGTGGTGCCCACGCTCGACCCGAGCACGCGGCCCTCGATTCGGAACGTCACCGTCGTCGGACGACTCGCTCCGGGCGCGACGCTCGCGATGCTCCGCGGCGAGCTGTCGACGATCGAGCCAGCCGCCGTGGCGACGGCGCGCGGCAAACCCGCCACAGCGACGCTCATCGCCGCGCCGCTTCGCGACCGCTACGTCGCGTCGACGCAGTCGCACGACGTCGTCTTCACGGGCGTCATTGCGTGCGTGCTCCTCATCGCGGTCGCGAATGTCGCGACGCTCCTCCTCGTCCGCACGCTGCAACAGGAGCGCGAGCTCGCCGTGCGTACCGCTCTCGGTGGCGGCATCCGCCACCTGACGAGTTACTTACTCTCTCAACAAGTGCTCCTCGTCGCCGCCGGTGCCATGCTCGGCATCGCGCTGGCGAGCTGGCTTCTCCGCGTCCTCGCGTCGCTCGCCGTTCTCGATTCCCTGCGGCCGCTCGGCATGGAGTATCGCGTCGACGGCACCGTCGTCGTCTTCGCCATCCTGCTCGCCGTCATCATTGCGATCTGCCTCGGCCTCGTTCCCCTCAAGGTCATTCGCTCGATGAACGTGCAGCGCGTGCTCCGTGAGAGTACCACCGGCGCTTCCGCCGGCAGCAGCCACGCGATCGCCCAGCGCGCGTTCGTCGTCGCCGAGACGGCATGCGCGGCCGTGCTGCTCGTCGGCGCGACGTTGATGGCGGCGACGGTGCTCCGCCTCTCGCGCGTCGATCTCGGATTCGACGCGGCTCGCCTCGTTCAGGGGACGCCGAGCTTTCCGCACGGTTGGCGAGTGAAGGAGACGTATCTCCCGATCGAACGGCGGATCCTCGTCGATCTGGCGGCGCTGCCGGGCGCGGCGTCGGCGGCGATGCGCGCCTCGAACCGGCTCGGTTCGCCCGGCGCCCCGGGCGAGATTCGTCTCGCTGGCGAATCGTCACCGCTGCCGCCCAGTGCAGTGCCTAACGCCGCGATCGCGGTGAGTCCGGGTTACTTCGCCACGGCGGGCGTGCGCCTCGTGGCGGGTAGGGATTTCGACGGTGGCGACCGCGAGACGTCGGTGCCAGTCGCCATTGTCAATGAGTGGGCGGCACGACGTTGGTGGCCGAATGGAAATGCAGTCGGCCAGCGCCTCGTGATCGACACCGCGCGCGGGTCGGGCCTAACGGTGACCGTGGTCGGAGTCGTCCGCGACAACAAGGCGGCGCAGCCCAACGTGCTGCTCGCCGCCGAGGGGCCGGAGTTGTACCGACCGTTCGAGCAGGCGCCATCGGCGTTCCCCAGCTTCCTCGTCCGTTCGACGAATGGTCTCGCGCCGGAAGCGCTGCTCCGCCCCACTCGTCAGGCGCTCATTCGCGCGGTTCCCGATCGGCCGCTCTTCACCCAGCTCGCATCCGAGCAGATCGCGCGTCAGCTCGGCGGTGTGCGAACGAACGCGCTCCAGATCCTCGGCTTCGCCGCGATCGGCCTCGTGCTGGCGCTCATCGGCGTCCACGGCGTGCTGTCGTACACCGTGAGTCGGCGAACGCGAGAGATCGGTATTCGAGGCGCGTTAGGCGCGAGCCGCGGCGCGTTGCGTCTCATGGTCGTGCGCGACGCCATGGTGCTGGTGCTGATCGGCCTGGGCCTCGGCCTCCCAGCTGCCGCCATTGCCTCCCGCTACATCGGCGAGCTCCTGCACGGCACGAGCGTCACCGATCTGCGCATTTACGCTGCCGTTGCCGTCATCGTGCTCGCGGCGGCGCTCGTCGCGAGTTGGATTCCGGCCCGGCGCGCGTCACGGGTGGATCCCATGACCGCACTCCGAAGCTAGGGCGATGATCCCGACGGCCAGTAGCGTTACTCCCCTCGGCCAGCGAACAGCAACAGATTGCCGTCAGGATCACGCACCATGAACGTCCGTGCGCCCCACGGTTCGCTCTTTAGCGATTGAACAAACTCGACGCCTGCTTGCTGATATTCGACAAACAGCGGCTTGGCATCCTCCAGCGTGATCGTGGCGGCGAGCAACTGCTCGGTGGCGCGCCGGATTGCGTCGAGGACAGCGCCGTCGACTTGGCGGAAGTTCAATCGGGCCCCGTCGCGGAACAGCTGGGCGTAGAACGGCGGCTCACCGTAGATGAAGGCAACGGAGAAACCGAGCTTCCGTGAGTAGAACTCGGACGCGGCGGCGATGTCTCGGACGAACAACTGCGGTTCAGCTGCGGTGAGGATGGGCATGGGGTAGGTACCGGTGCGGGTCACGTAATGAGTTCCCCGACGGAGCGCGTCCCAACTTTCGAATCCGACCGTGCGCGCAACGAGCTCCTGAGCGTCCGACAGCCGGAAGGGCCGCGCCAGGATTTCACAGTCGGTCAGGCGGCTGTAACGAGGCAGCACGGCTCGGATCCGCGCCGCAACGGGATAGTACTGCTCCCGGTGCCAGCGCAGATACAGCTTCGCCTGTTTTCGCAGATGTTCGATGTTGGGCATCGCGACGCACTCCACGGGACGTCACGTAGGCGGGCGATGCCCATCCGGCTCGACGGCCGTTGCGCCCTACAGCGCAACGAGAATGTGCACCGGTCGCCCTGGAGTGTCAACGAGACGCGCATGCGCCACCGTCATGCCGAGACTCTCGCCTGGAACCTGTAGTTGAAGATGATCCAGAGATTGTTCCCGCGCAGGATATCACGCGCGCCGAACTCCCACTGCGCGCGCAACCGCACACTGAGCGCATCGGTGAGCGACAGACTGGCTTCGGGGCCGACACCGATGAGCCGATAGCGCCGTTCGTCGTCGATCACGGCGTTGCCGCCGCGCTGTGCGCTCAACTGCCACGCACCAAAACCTGAGACGCCGATGTCGAGCGAACGCCCCACCACTCGCGTCATGCGTCCGACCCCCCAGTCGGCGACGACATCCACGCCCGGTCTGATGCCTGAGCCGCGCTGCTCGAAATTCTGCTCCGTGCGCGCGACGGCCGAGATGCTCCATGCGCGTCGGTCGCCATCGGGATAGTAGACGCCGCCCACCGAGTAGACGAGCGCCCAGAAGCCAGTGCCGCGATTGCGCGTCGAACCCGGCACGAAGTGGCCCGACGGCGACCACACCGTGAGCTGCAGTTGATAGTCGAACCGCGCGCTCTTTCCGTACAGCGAGATCGGCGTGACGAGAATGTCTCCGAGACCGAAACCCGATTCACCTTCCGACGCCGACAGATCGCCCGTCGCGACAGGGATCCCCGCGAGCGCGCCGTAGCGCATACCGAGGACCCTCCAGTCGGTGGTCCACGTGAACATGCTGATGTTCGCGAAGCGCAATTCGCTTACCGGCCGCGCGTCGGTGCCTAACGCCGCGACGAGCTGCACGTTGGTGAAGAACCTGCTGAAGTTCGTGTACGCGAATCCCGGATCGGGCGTACTGGCGCCCCGAATCCCGGACTGCCCCGGCGGATAGTGTCCGGTAACGGGTGTCGATGTCTGTGCGACCGCCATTCGACCGGCATATGTGGCGAGCGCGACGAGGCACGCCAGTGATCGCCAGGGCATCGCGCTCACACGAGTTCGTATTACTTGATCGCGATGTTCTTCCAGAAGCGATCCAGGCTCTCGTCGCCGCCGAATAACGTTGTGAAGATCGTCGAATCCGCGAGGAGGATGTCGCCGGCACGCTCAGCACGTGGTGGCATCCAGAGGAACATGTTGAATTCGCGGTTCCCCGCCTCACTGAAGGGATGCGGATGCGAAAGATCTATCGGCTGACGGGCGAGCACGTGGATGGCGTCCGGCTCCTTCGTCGTGACGGCATAGTGCGGCAGGTGCTGATGGAAGTTGAAGGTGCTGACGCCCTCGAGCCATCCGCGCGCGTCGTGGTCGCTCGCCTTCAGCAGCGGCTGCAGCTTCGTGGTGCCCGTGACGGTCGCAGGCCGGAGACCGTATTGATTCTCAACGGGCACGCCGAGTCCCTTCATCAACGACCGCGTGTACTTACCGAAGCGTTGCTGGCGCGGCACGAGCGGGTCGCCGTGATGTGCATACTCCATCGTGCGCTGCTCCACATCCTGCGAGAAGCCCACGTCGTGGTGCGGCCCCAGGATGAGACACGTCCCCTCACGCGAGAGGAAGTCCTTCAGCGCCTCGATCTCCTCTGGCTCCGCCTCCTGCTCGGTGATCATGTGATCGAGACCGAACACCATGAGGGTGTCCGTGTCATCCAGGAGTCCATGGTCGAGCTGCTGCCTTTTCCCCGCCTGATCGATGCGCTGATAGACGGCGACGGGATGTCCCGTGATCTCGCCGACGCTGTCCTGGAACCTAACGAGGCCGAGGTGGAAGAGCTCGAGCGTGCCCGCGATTCCCTGGAGAAACATCTTTTCGGAGTACTCGATCGACTCGTATGATGGCCAGAGGACGCGCCGAACTTCCGTCATCGTCGAGAAGCGGTTGTCCAACTCGGTGAGGTCGCGGTTGGCTTCCCAGGGATAGCTCCACGTCCAGTAAATGCTGAACCGCCGCTTGCCCGGTGTGTATCGGCGCGGCACGAGCACCTGGTTGTACGTGCGAGGCTGCGTCTGCATTCGTGTCATG
>JAJKIR010000065.1 GCA_021154325.1 Gemmatimonas sp. | reverse complement strand
CGGCACCGGCACCGCCTTCAGCAGTTCGTCGATCACCACGTCGGACGTCACACGCTCGGACTCGGCGTGGAAGTTCACGAGCACCCGGTGGCGCAGGATTGGCTTCGCGAGCGCGCGGATGTCCTCGAAGCTCACGTGCGTACGCCCATGCATCAGCGCCCGCGCTTTGCCGCCGAGGAGAAGATGCTGCGGCGCGCGGACGCTGGCGCCGTACGAGACGTACTTCTTGATGATCTCCGGCGACGCCGGCCCGGGGCGGCTCATCCGCGCGATGTTCACCGCATAACGAGCTACCGCATCGGCGACCGGAACGCGCCGCACCAGCTGCTGGAATGCGACGATGTCCGCTCCGTTCACCGCGTGCTGGAAATGATAGTTCTGGATCGACGTCGTCGACTGCACGACCTCGATCTCCTGTTCCTCGCTGAGATAATCGATGACGATCTCGAACATGAATCGGTCGAGCTGCGCCTCGGGAAGCGGATACGTTCCCTCGAGCTCGATCGGGTTCTGCGTCGCGAAGACGAAGAACGGCTCCTGCAGCGTGTAGCTCCGGCCCTGCACCGTGACGCGATGCTCCTGCATCGCCTCGAGCAGCGCCGATTGCGTCTTCGGCGGCGTGCGGTTGATCTCGTCCGCGAGGATGATGTTCGCGAAGATCGGCCCCGGCGTGAAGACGAGATGCCGCCGCCCCGACTCGGCGTCCTCCTGGATGATCTCGGTGCCGGTGATGTCGCTCGGCATCAGGTCCGGCGTGAACTGGATCCGCGAGAACTTGAGGTCGAGCACCTGCGCCATCGTGTGGATGAGCAGTGTCTTCGCGAGCCCGGGAACGCCGACGATGAGACTATTGCCACCGGTGAAGAGCGACAGCAGCACGAGCTCGATGACGTCTTGTTGGCCGACGATGAGCTTGCGCAGCTCGGTAATGATGGCGTCGTGTCCGCTCTTGAGACGTCGCGCGAGCTCGAGGTCGTCCTGCTCGAGCGTGGATTGCGGGGGAGCGATGGTGGCCAAGGGAAAGTCCAGAGTAAGGTGGTGATTCGTCTTGGTGGCTGGTGATTGGTGGCTGGTGGTTGGTGAAAGCCAACAAATCACCAGTCACCAGCCACCAATCACCGTCGTCAGTGTGTCAGCGCATACATCAAATAGTTCACTCCCAACTTGTACGCTTCGTTCGTGAGGGCGATGGGGTCGAAGCCTTCGTCGGAGAATTCCCAGTACTCACCGATGTCGTTGTTGTAGTTCAGAATGGCGAGCAGGCGGCGCTTCGGATCGTTGTTCTCATAGATGCCGTAGTATGCGGGGATGCCGCGATAGGTACGGCCGATGACGTCCAGACCGATGTCATAGAACGAGTGGAAGATCGGATGGCTGGCGTCGAGACGGACCATCTGGCAGCCCGGCAGCACGCGCTGCATCTGCGTCACCGTGTTCAGCCAGTCGCCCTGATCGAAGCCGCGCATCTCGCCGAAGTCGTCGAAGATGACGAAACCGCCCTTGAGCAGATAATTCCTGAAGCCGGCGACCTCCTTGTCGTTAGGCGACCAGCCCCCCGGCTCGGAGAAGTACGCGATCGGGTACTTCATCAGCTCGGGATCGTCGAGCGCAAAGATGTTGCCGCCAACGATGTCGCCGCGCTGCACGAACGGGCGCAGCGCCGTCACCTCGCGCATGATCTTCATCAGGTGACCGTCGGACCGCGGATAGTCGTGCGACCACCCGGGGCCCTCGTCCGTGAAATGCGCAAAGCCCCGGTACTTGATCCGAGCAAAGGTGAACCGTCCATCGTACTTGACGTTCCCGTGAAACGCGGGCGGCGTGTAGTACTCGTTAGGGTCGCCGAAGTAGCGCATCATCGACCGGCGGTCCTGTGCCTGGAGATCGACCCGAGCGCCGGGGACAACAGCAACGCCGACCAGGAGTACCATCCAGCGTGTGCGCGCCGCGTATTTCATGGTGCTTTTCCTCCAGCTCGCGCCTCGTGGATCGCGAGCAACAACGTCTGCGCCTTCTCGAAGTTCGGGGCATCCTCGAGGGCGCGGAGCACGGTGTGCCGCGCGGCCTTCACGTCGCCAGCGTCGCGATAGGCCACGGCGAGCTGATAGAGCGCCTCTGGCCTGTCCACCGGTGCAAGCGCAACGACCGCCCGGCGCTCCCGAACCACCATCTGCGCGTCGCCTGACGTCTTCGCCAGCTCGGCGAGCCGTTGATGCACCGGCAGCTCGAATGGGTTGATGTACAGCGCGGCCGCCAGCGCGGCGGTCGCACCCTTGGCGTCCCCTTGCTTCTGCAAGGCGTCGGCGAGCGCCAGCTGTGCCCCGTAATTGGTCTCGTTCGACGCCGTGAGACGCTTCAGCTCCGCCACCGCGCGAGCTGCATCGCCCTTCTTCGTGTAGATCTGCGCGAGGAACGAGGTCGGACTGTCGTCGCCACCGTATTGCGGGAACGCCGCTTGAGCAGTTTCGAACATCGACTTTGCCGCATCGAGCTGACCGGCTTCATACAGACGACGTGCATCGGCCATCGTCCGTCGATACTGGTCAAGGCTCGCGAGCGGCGTTTTGAATCGTTCGCGCAGGTACGTGTCGAACTTCTTGTCGAAGGCCGCGAGATCGCTCTTGAGAACCGTGCGGAAGACCTCGTCCGTCGTCTGGCCGGCTTTGTACGCCTGCAGCATCTGGTAGATCGCGTTCTCGCCGTAGTCGCGCGCGATCAGATCACAGACGAGCGACGCCTGGTAGTACGAGAACATGACCTGCTCGGGATACGCCGGATGCATGAAGCCATCGTTCATCCGGCTCACCGGAACCAGCTTCCCCTTCCGGTACGCGTCGAGGAACGCGGGCGTGACATCGAAGCCCCAACCAGTCCGCGCGCGATGCTCCTCGTACACGGAGAGTCCCTCGGAAAGCCATCGCGGAATCCGGTGGTCAGTCGAGCCTAACGTGAACGTGTGGGCGAGCTCGTGCCAGATGGTCGAGCCCCAATTGAAGGGGCCCGCGTCTTTCGCCGCGGGCGAGTCGAAGGCGAGCGTCGTCCCGAAGCTCACGCCTAACGCACCGAGTCCCGCCAGACCGACCGTGCGCACCGAGAAGTCCGCATGGCTGCGATACACTTCGATCCGGATCGGTGGCGGCGGCGTGTACTTGTATGTCGACGCGAAGCGCGCATACGCCGCCTCGGCGAGCTCCGCGACATACGGCTGGAGCAGAGCCGACTCGTCCTTCTCGATCATGAAGACGAAGTGATCCGTCTTCACCTCGTCGTAATTCTTGAACGTGTCGAGCAGATCGAGCGTGTTCTTGATCCAGACGTTGTAGGGATCGCCCGTGAACGACGTCTCGAGGTCCTTCTTCCCCGCCGCGATCTGACCGAGCCGCAGCTCGTTCATGCCTAACAAGCCGAACGCCCGCCAGCTCTTCGTGTCGAGCGCCACCGCCTGCCGCGCGAACTCCGCGGCCTCCCGGTACTGCCTCACGCGCGCCGCGAGCTCGGCTACTGTGTTGAAGAGCTCCGCGTTCCGAGGGTTCGTCGCCAGTGCCTGCCGCTTCGCCGCTTCGAAGCCGGCGTTGTCGCCGACGAGGTAACGGACAGCGGCACGGACGGCGAGCGCCTCCGGCAACACCGGATTCACCTGCAGCGCGCGATCGATCTCGCGCTGCGCGTCCGCATACTCCTCGAGATCGAGGTGCAGCTCGGCCGCGAAGACGTGCGCGGGCGCATAGTTCGGATTCACCTTCAGCGCCTGCCTCACGAGTGAATCCGCGCCGCCTGCGCCGTCGAAAAATCGACGGCGCGCCGCGCCGAGCAGCGCCCGTGGATCATTCGGGTTCGTGCCGAGGATCTCGTCGAACGTCGACTTCGCGTCGTCGCTGTTGTACTTCTCCAGGAACATCTCGCCGAGCGCGATCCGCGCGTCGTCACCCTCCGGCGTCTCGCCGCCCTCCTGGATCGCGCGATCGAACGCTTTGAGCGCGTCCTTGAAGAGCTGCGGGTTCGTGGCGCCGAGATAGCGGCACGCGATCGCAACCGCGGTGAGGTCGCTCGCACTGAGTGAGGAGCCGCCCGTCTTGTTGTAGACCTCGATGAAACGATCGAACTCCTGCATCGCCTGATCACGATCGCCGCGCTCGTAATGCAGCGCGGCGAGATCGACTGCCGCCGTGAGACTGTCTGACGCATGCGACGTGCGCGCGCGCACAAAGGCCTGTTCGGCGTCCGCGTTCCGTCCACGCGCGTGGAGGACCTCGCCCAGGGTCGTCCAGAGCTCGCTCCCCTTCGGCGCCGTTGTCGCCCGACGCGCTGCGGCTTCCGCTTCGTCGTACTTGCCGACGGCCACGAGTGACCTGACGAGCCCCCGCTGCGCCGAGACCCATTCGTCGTCGGTCGCAGGGACCTTCGCGAACGCCGCCGCTGCTTGCTCGTACTTCCCCGTGCGGAGCAACTGTGTCGCGTCGTCGAGGGCCTGCGCGTGCGTGATGCATGGCAAGAGAAGCAATGTCGCCAAGCAAAGACCCGACGCGCCCCGCGCCCCACGTCCCGCGCCCCTCATGACCGCCCCTCCATCGCCCGAATCGCCTTCGACTTCATCGCCAGCTCCACCAACAGGTCCTCGAGCGCGTCATCGTACGCATCGGCGCTCAGCGACGCCTTTCGCTTCTTCAGCTCTTCGATGCGACCCTCGAGCGTGAAGCGTTCCTTGTACAGCGCCGCGAGCCGCGGATCATTCGCGCCGGCGGCGGACGCGTACGTACCGCCACCAAGGAAGATACGACGCGCGAGCGTGCCATCAGTTCCCGTGGCCACCTGCATCTGCGGCTCCGCCGTTCCCTTCTTGTCGCCGTCGTCGTCGAGCTGCGCATGCTCCGTCTGGAGCCGGCCCTGGTCGTCGTAGTAGCGCTTCGTCTCCGTCACCGCATAACGAAACGCCTCGAGGAGCGAGACGCGTCCGTCCTTGTCGACGTCGGCGCCGTCGCTCGAGAGCGCGGCGACGAAGTGCTTCGCGAATACCGACTCGTTCCGCTCGAAGCTGCTCTTCGTCGCCGTGATCACGACCCGATTCGGCGCGGAGAGCAGCGGCAGCATGTCCCCGCTCGCACTCGTCAAATCGACGAACGCGACCTGCTGCGTGCCGAACGCACCGAGATCACGCGCGAAATCGCGAGCCGACATGTCCGGACCCGGAAGGCTGATCTTCGAGTCCTCCTGTGTGCCGCTCCCGTGTCCAATGAGCACGACCACTGTCTGGTCGCCCGCGCCCGATCGCTTCGCGAACCGCGTGAGCGCCGCCTCGACGTTCACCTTCGTCGACACGCCAGCGATCCGCGGATCCTTCGCGCCCTCCTCGGCGAGATACACCACGTCTGAATCGGCCAGCGCGTAGCGCTTCCGCGCGGCGTCGAAGAGCGACAACGCCAGCGTTCGAAACTGCTCACTGTACTGCGCCTCGCCGCCGAGTCCGGAGACGATGAGCAAATGCGTACGCTGAGCGCTTAGAGTAGAGAGCAGAGGGTTGAGAGCAGAGAGTAGAAATACGAGAACGATGAGCGCGCCGAACGCGCGCCCTCTCCCCTCAACCCGCGTCCCGCGTCCCGCGTCCCGCGGTCTCATACGAGCCCCCGCTTCTTCCGGTACGCCCACTCCGCGCACACGAGTCCGACGAGCATCAGGAAGATGAACGGCATATCCCACAGATCCATCTGGTTCACGACAGTCACACCGCGCTTGCTGAGCGCGATGTCTTCCGGCAGCGACGCGACGTTCGCCGGCGTGTAGAAGCGTCCGCCCGTCTCGCGCGCAATCCGCTGCAGCAGCGATGCGCGCATCTCGGCGTCGACGAACTCACGCGACGACTCCGTCGCGGCATTCACGCGCACGTACGTCGCGTCGCTCCTGCGGCCGCGTGTAGTGTCTGCCGCAGCACGCGCCGAGCTCCCGGCCGGTGCGGCGGTGGCGTCCACTTCGGCGACGACTTCGTAATTGCCCGCTTCCTCTGGAGTGAAGGTCGCGCGGTACTCGCCGTCACGATCGACCGCCCACTCCATTGGCAAATCGCGCGTCGTGCCCGAGGGCGCGGTCAGGTGCGCAACGACGCGCGCGTCGTTGCGCATCACGAACGCGCTGTCCGCGACCTCAGCGGTGAGCGCGATCGGATCGCGCACCCCGGCCACATCACTCGCCGAGGCAACGCTGATGCGATTCGGTACGTCGCTCGTGAGCCACCGGAGCAACTGCCGCCAGAAGGTCACGAACGTCGGATCATCCACTGGCGTGCTCGCATCCATCTGCCAGAGCCGCGTGTCCTGGATCGGCAGCGCGATCGCCAGTCCCTTCCCGAAGCGCTGATACGCGAGCACTGGCTGCTCGTACCGCCTAACGGGGACCGGCGCCGATTCCGTGCGACCGTCGGTTGGCACCACGCCGTTCACGAGCACCACCGCGCCCGGCTTGATGCCGCGAATGAAGTTCACACTTGTTACCGCCGGCAGCGTCTTCCACCGGTCGCTCGATTTCTGCTCCGTGCCGGCGATCTGCGTCGCCGCGCTCGCCGCGCCGGCTGGCGTGAGCTCCGGTTTGATGTCCGCAAGGAAAGTGAGCGAGTCCGGCACCGCTTCGCCGCCGATCACCACTGGCATTGCTGGCGCGAGCGGGGTTCCGGCGTAGCCGCCCTCGCCGAACGCGTGCCGTCCGCCTAACAGGAGCAGTCCACCGCCCCGCACGCCGACGAAATCGGCGAGCATCTGCAGCTGATCACGCGTGAACATGCTCGCGTCAACGCTGCCAAGGACGATGCCACGATAGCGGAAGAGCTCCTCGCGCGTCTTCGGGAAGCCGCCCGCGAGCTCCTCGCCGTTGTCGACATCGAAGCGCTGGAAGGTATTCTCCGCAGTCCGCTGCAGCGTCACGAGCTGGAGATTCGAGTCGCTCGCGACCGCGCGCCGGATGAATCCCATCTCCGACCGCGGCTCTCCCTCGACGTAGAGAATCTTCTCCCGCCGGTCGCGTACGACGACCAGCGCCTGTTGCACGTTGTTCTGGGTGACCTGCTCGCCCTGCTGCAGCGCAATCTTGAACGTCAGCGTCCGCGGGCCGGGGTCGTTGAGGGCGACGTGTACCCGCACCGGCGCGAGATCGCCATCGCCAGGCAATGCGATCTCCTCGGACGCGATGACTCGACCCTCATCCTCCACGACGAGCGGCACCTTCTGGCCGCCGTAGCCCCGCTGCCTAACGAGAACGTCGGCGACGATGGCGCTCCCCTTCAATGCCGTCCGCGCCGCCTCGACGCGACGAATCTCGACGTCCTTGTCGAATCGCTCGCGGCCGATGCCAACGGTGAAGACGGGTACCGAACGCGCCCGCAAGGACAGCAGCTCGTCACCGAGCGGAGTGCGGCCATTGTCCGCGCCGTCGCTGAAGACGACCAGCCCGGATAGCGGCACCGCCTCCAACTCCTGCCGCGCGTGCTCGATCGCATCGCCGAGCCGCGTGCTCGTGCCGGTGAAGGTCACGTCGTCGGCGCTGGCGATTCGCTGCGCGCCTGACGAGAAGCGGAAATACCGCACGAGAAAGCGATCGGCGAGCGCCTTGCGGATGGCGCTGTCCGGCCCGGCGACGAGATGACGCACCACGTCGCCGCGCGTCTGCGGCCGCGCGTCTCCCGCGTCGACGTCCGCGATCTGCATGCTCCGCGAATCGTCGATGAGCACGCCGACATAGTTACGCTGCGGCACCGCCGCCGAGAGCAGCAGCATCGGCCGGAAGAGACAGAAGACGAGGAGGAGAATCGCAACGGCGCGCAGGCTACCGAGTATCCAGCGATCGCGCCGCGTGCTCTTCCCGCGCACCGCCGCATACGTGAGGATGGCAGGCACGCCGACGAGTGCGCCGGCGAGCAGCAGCACGATCACCGAGGTGGGAGAGCCGAAGGCAAAGTCTCCCTTCTCGAAAACGGCCGGCCGGTACTTGAATAGAAACGCGAAGAGCGACTCGAGCCAGTTCGCCATGCGCTGCGCTACTGCCTTGTATGCGTCAATCGAATTGGTACTCGCCGTGCGAGGCTGACGTTGCCCCGCTCAGCGAGAAATGACCAAAAGCTTACGGGCCGAAACCGCACGTTCCAGGCGATAGGTGCTAGGTGTTAGCTGCGAGACCTGCACATTATCAAACTCGTGGCACCTTGTACCTAGGACCTAGGGCCTAACACCTAGCACCTACCTCCTCCTTCTCCCATGCACCCCCGGTATCTGACAACGGACGTCTTCACCGACCATCTCTTCGGCGGCAATCAGCTCGCTGTCTTTCCCGACGCGTCGGGAATCGCTCCTGAGCTTATGCCACGGATCGCACGAGAGTTCAACTACTCGGAAACGACCTTCGTCCTTCCGCCCACCGATCCGAAGCATACCTGCCGCGTACGAATCTTTACCCCCGGGGGCGAGCTGGCGTTTGCCGGTCATCCAACGATCGGTACCGCGCATGTGCTCGCGACCATCGGCGCGGTCGAGCTTACCGGTGACGAGACGCGGATCGTGCTCGAGGAAGGCGTCGGTCCGGTTCCCGTCACGATCCGCGCCACCGACGGCAAGCCGACCTTCGCGCAGCTCACCGTGGCGAAGCTCCCGGAGGTGCTCGCGCCGCCGCCCTCTCCCGACCGTCTGGCGGCGATGTTGTCGCTGTCCCCGGATGACCTCGTTGGCAACGAGATGATGCCAGAAGCCATCAGCTGTGGTACGCCGTTTCTCTTCGTACCGCTGCGCGATCGGCGCGCCGTCGCCTGCGCTCGGGTCAGGTCCGATCTCTTCGAGCAGACGATGCGCGGCTACGTGACGAACATGGTGATGGTCTTCGCGCTCGACCCCGAGCAGCCGAGCTCCGACGTGCGCGCCCGCATGTTCGCTCCGCTCATCGGTGTCCCCGAAGACCCAGCCACCGGCAGCGCCGCCGTCGGCCTCGGCGGTTACCTCGCCGTGCGTGACCCACGCTTCGACGGCACGCTCCGCTGGGTCGTCGAACAGGGCTTCGAGATGGGCCGCCCGAGCATCCTCGAAGTGGAAGTGGACAAGAAGGCCGGCCGCATCACCGCCGTCCGCTGCGGTGGGCGATCGGTAATCGTGTGCGAGGGGAGGATGCAGCTGGCTGAGGGCGGAGAGTAGAGGGTAGAGAGTGACGTATCTGTGGTTCACCCTCTGCTCTCACCCCTCAGCCCGCGTCCCTCAGCCCGCGCCCCGCGTCCCTCGTCCCTCGGCCCGCTCTTCGAGCTCTTCGAGCGACCGCGGCCAATCCTCCTTGAGGAGACGCGACAGCGCGCGATCGGCGAGCAGCTTACCATCGGTCTGGCACGTGGGGCAGTAGTTCGTCTCGTTGTCCGCATAACGAATCCGCTGCACCGGCGTGCCGCAGACGGGACACGGCTCGCCGTAGCGGCCGTGCACCGCCATCGCCTCGCGGAACGCCGTGACCTTCTCCGGAAAGCCCTCACCGGTTTCAGCGCGTAGCCGGTTCGTCCACTCGACGAGCGTCGCTCGCGTTGCCTCGTACAGCATGCGCGTCTCGTCGACCGTCAGCCGCCGGGTCAGCTTCACGGGGGAGAGACGCGCGCGATGGAGAATCTCGTCGGAGTACGCGTTGCCGATTCCGCTGAAGAGCCGAGGATCCGTGAGCGCCCTCTTTACCGTGTGACTCTCACTCGTCAGGCGCTCGGCGAACTCGTTAGGCGTCGCTGACAGCACCTCGAGACCGCCACGGTCGAACGACTCGAGGGCCGAGGCCCCCGCCACCACATGCAGCGACGCCCGCTTCTTCGTCCCCGCTTCGGTGAGGAGTAGCGTTCCCGTCGAGAAGTCGAACGCCGCCAGGTCGATCTTGCCCGACGGCTTCTTCCCCGCATCGCGCCACTTGAGCCGTCCCGCAATCATGAGGTGGAGCACGAGGTACAGATCATCTTCGAATGCGAAGACGATCCGCTTTCCCATCCGCCGTACCTCCCATACGCGCTTCCCCCGCAAAGCCGAGATCGGTGGATCGACACTGCGCAGGAGAAACGGACTCTTGAGACGCACGTCGTCGAGCCGGGCGTCAGCGACGCGCCGGTTCAATGCTTCCACGTAGACTGTGATGTCCGGCAGCTCGGGCACGGTTCGAAAATGTGCTTGACGTGTTCCGCCGATGTGAATACGGTGGCCAGAGAGCAACCTGACGAGCACGGCCGAGCCGCTCAAGGTCGTACATGATCACCAGCGCTCAATTTCCTCCTCTGAAACCGCTCACGCTGGACGTCCAGTCCGTCGTGTTCGTGCTCCTCGTGCTGGTCGTCATGCCCATCGGCGCCGTCCGAAGCCGGTCGATCATTGCCGGCGGGCGCCGGCGCCGCGCGGGCGAACGGGCACGACCGCCCCGCCGCTCCGACGTCCTCACTCGGGCGCTCGGCGTACAGCTCCTGCTTTTCACTTTGTCATTCGTCGTCGCGCGGCACCAGCGGATGGACCTCTGGTCGTGGACAGGGCTGCGGCCGGTGAACGTCGGCATCGCCATCGGCGCGCTGACGCTCCTGTTGGTCCTCGGCGCGCTCTCGTGGCAGCTCCGGACGCCGGAAGAGCGTCGCACCCTCTGGATGCGCCACCTCCTCCCGCGCACTTCCGCGCAGTGGGCGCTCTGGCTCGTTCTGTCTCTCGCCGCGGGCGTGGCCGAAGAGACCGCGTATCGCGGTGTGCTCGTCGTCCTCCTCGCGTCGGTAACAGCAAGCTTCGTCACCGCCGCCCTCCTCAGCGCCGCCGCCTTCGCGCTCGTGCACTATCCGCAGGGCGCGAAGAGCATGGGCTGGGTGTTCGCGATCGGACTCGTTATGCAAGCCGTCGTCGCCGGCACGGGCATGCTCTACGTCGCCATGGGCGTTCACGCCGTCTACGACGTCACCGCCGCCCTCCGAGCCGCCGGCAAGTTCAGGGAAGATGGGGACGAGCCTCCGATAGCCATCAGTCCATAGTCCATAGCTATCAGGGGACGCTTTCCCTCGCGCGCCCTTCCTCGCGCGCCCTTTCTCGCGCGCCTTTTCTCGCGCTCTTGACACAACCGAACCCGCCGAGCACTGTTCCCCTCAACACTTCAGGGGGACTCCGCCCGTGCCCGCCGCGCTCAACGACCTCGATCTCCTCCAGGGAACGCTCGACCTCCTGATCCTCAAGACCCTCACCTGGGGTCCGATGCACGGCTACGCCGTCGCACGATGGATCAGCGACACCACCGACGACGACCTCCGGATCGAGGAAGGCGCCCTCTACACCGCCCTCCATCGCATGGAAAAGCGCGGCTGGCTCGAGAGCGAGTGGGGCGTCTCCGAGAACAACCGGAAGGCCAAGTACTACCAGCTCACCACCGCCGGCCGCAAACAGCTCCGCAGCCAGACCGACGTCTTCACCCGTTATGCGCGCGCCGTCTTCAAGGTGCTGCAGGTCGCGTAGTCACAAACCACCGGCCACCAGTCACCAACGACCGTGCTGCCCCGTGGCATTCGCCGGCTCTTCCGGATCGATCTCGGTCCGAGCCGCGTCGCGCGCGCCGTCGACGACGAGCTGCGCTTTCACTTCGACATGACGGTGAGGCACTATATGACGAGAGGCATGAGCGAGTCCGACGCCACCCGTGAGGCGGAACGCCGCTTCGGCGACGTCGAGCGCACCCGCGCGCGGCTCGAGGCAATCGATCGGTCGCGCGCCGAGCGCGACCGGCGTGCCGCTTGGTTCAGCGCGATCCTCCAGGATCTCCGCTACGCCGCACGCGGCCTCCGGGCGACGCCCGGCTTCACCCTCGTCATCGTCCTCGCGCTCGCGTTAGGCGTCGGGGCCAACGCGACGATGTTCGGTATCATCGATCGCCTGCTCCTCAGCCCACCGCCCTTCCTCGCCAATCCGGCGCAGACCAATCGCGTGTACATCGGCCGCTACTTCGACGGCGTCGCCAACCTGACGCCGAACATGAGCTACACGCGGTATGTCGACCTCACGAAGTACACCAAGTCCTTTTCGCGCACGGCCGCGTTCTTCTACTTCAATCTCGCCGTCGGGACAGGTGAGGAGACCGCCGAGAAGCAGGTCGGCATGGTGAGCGCGACGTTCTGGCAATTCTTCAACGCACCACCGGCGCTCGGCCGCTACTTCGGGCCGAGCGAGGATCATACCCCCGAAGGGGCCACCGTCGCCGTGCTCGGTTACAACTACTGGCAGGCGCAGTACGGCGGGCGACGCGACGTGCTCGGCAAGTCCATCTCGTTAGGCAGGCGCGCCTACACGATTATCGGAGTCGCCCCCCGCAATTTCGTCGGCATGAATCCGACGGGCGCGGTGGCCTTCGTGCCCATTACCACAGGCGTCTACGATCTCTTTGGCGGCCTCACCGCCACCGAGCGGAGTAGGTGGTACACCACGCACAACATGTCGTGGATGGAGATGATCGCCGAGCGAAAGACCGGCGTCAGCGTCACGGCGGCCGCAGCCGATCTCACCAACGCATACTTGCGCAGCTATCAGAGTCAGGAGCGCGCCACACCCGTGGCGATCGCGCGTCCGCATGCGGTGGTCGCCTCGGTGTTGAAGGAGCGCGGTCCCAATCAAGGCAACAACTCGAAGGTCGCCACCTGGCTCCTCGGCGTGGCGGTCGTCGTCCTGCTCATTGCGTGCGCCAACGTCGCCAATCTTCTTCTGGCGCGCGCGTTCCGCCGCCGCCGCGAGATCGCCGTCCGCGTCGCGTTAGGCGTGAGCCGCGGCCGCCTCTTCGTGCAGCTCCTCACCGAGAGTCTGCTGCTGGGTGTCCTCGGGGCGGCGGCAGGTCTCATCGTCGCGCGCTGGGGTGGAGCGATCCTTCAGAAGGCGATTCTCCCCGACGTCGAATGGACATCCGTCATCGCCGACCCACGTATGCTTGGCTTCGCCGGCGCCGTCGCCATCGTCGTTGGCGTACTCACGGGCCTCGCACCGGCCCTCCTTGCGCGCCGCACCGACGTCAGCGCCTCACTCAAGGCTGGCGCGCGCGAGGGAACGTATCACCGCTCGCGCACACGCACCGTCCTGCTCATCCTGCAGGGCGCTCTGTCAGTCGTTCTCCTCGTGGGCGCTGGCCTGTTCGTTCGCAGCCTGCATAACGTGCACGCGCTCGACTTCGGCTACGACACCTCGAAGCTGCTGTACGTCTCGATCGAGATGCGTGGCCACCAGCTCGACTCCGCCGCTAACGTCGCTCTGCGCCAGCAGCTCATCGAGCGGGCACGCGCCATTCCTGGCGTGGAGAACGCGGCAGTGACGGTCTCCGTTCCGTTCTGGATGAGCTGGACGCAGGACCTGTTCACGCAAGCACGGGACTCGATTCGCGGTGACTATTTGTTCAACACCGTGTCGCCGAGCTACTTCGCGACGATGGGAATTCGCATCGTGCGCGGCCGCGGATTCACCGATGCGGACGGCATTGGTGCCCCGAAGGTGGTCGTCGTCAGTCAAGGCATGGCGAATAAAATCTGGCCGAAAGCGGATGCGCTCGGGCAATGCTTGCGCGTCGGCGAAGATTCGCTCCCGTGCTCCACGGTCATCGGTGTCGCCACGAACCTCGTAGACCGGAACCTCGCCGACCCTCCAGGCCTGCAGTACTACGCCCCCGTGATGCAGAAGGGCAATGGAGGTCCTGGTCTGTTCATCCGCACGCATGGCGACGCCGCGCCCATGCTCAACACGGTACGCCGCGAGCTGCAGCATGTGATGCCTGGCGCGTCGTATGTCTCGATCACTCCTCTGCGGAAGATTCTCGATACGGAGGTGCGGTCCTGGGATCTCGGCGCGACGATGTTCGCGCTCTTCGGTGGGCTCGCCCTCCTGCTCGCCGCCGTTGGGTTGTACAGCGTGATCGCCTACAATGTCACCCAGCGAAGTCACGAGCTGGGCGTCCGGATCGCCCTGGGCGCGCAGAACGCGGACGTGTTGCGCCTGGTACTCGGCAGTGGCATCCGCGTTGCGGCCGCCGGAATCCTCATTGGTGGCGTCATCGCGCTGGTCGCCAGCCGATTCATTGGACCGCTGCTGTACAAGGTGTCTCCCAAGGACCCGCTGACGTACACCGTGGCCGCGGTCACGCTTCTCGCGGTTGCAGTGCTGGCGAGCCTCGTCCCCGGGCTTCGCGCCACGCACGTCGATCCCAACGTCGCCCTGCGCGCAGACTGAGTGCCGGTGGCTGGTGGTTGGTGACGAGTGGTGATGGTGTGGTGAGCAGTGCATGTTGGGTGTTCGAGCGTTGCGGCGCTTGGAATACTCGCCACTCACCACTCGTCACTCGCCACTAGCATGCGTCTCGTTTCGCTCGCCATTCTGCTGCCGCTCCTCACCGCTCGCGCTCAGACGCGCGAGATGCCTGTCACCGGTGCGCGCGATCTCGCCTATTCGGCCGACGGCCGTCTCGCGCTCAATGTCCGCGGCGATCTCTGGATCGTCTCACCGACCGGCAGCTGGTCGCGAGTGACCTCCGGCGCCGAGTGGGACCGTGAGCCGTCCTGGTCCAGCGACGGAAAGTCGCTGCTCTTCGCGTCGAACCGCGCTGGCAACTTCGACGTCTGGCGGATCGTCGTGGGCGATTCGGTCACGCCGGCGGCGCCAACGCGCGTTCTTGGCGGCAGCGAGGACGAGAGCACTCCCCTGGCGCTTCCCGACGGGCGCATCCTCTTCGGCCGCGGTCGCGGCAGCGCGGCCCGACTCTGGGTTCGAGAGCCTGGCGGTACGGAGCGACGCCTAACGAGCGGACGCGCTGCCGAGCGATGGCCGGCGCTCTCACCCGATGGACGGCGCGTCGCCTTCGTCGCGATCGCCGAGGCTACCCGCCGCCTCGTCGTGAGACCGTTGGATGCGGCCCCCGAGCACCGCGGCGCCGACAGCACGATCGTGAGCGCCGCGGGGATCGAGCGACCCGCCTGGGCGCCTAACGGCGACCGGCTCACGTACACAGTCGGCGGGGCGCGACGGGGCGTGTTCATCGTACCGACCGACGGCCGCTACACGAATCTCGTGAGCGCGCGGCATGCCGCGTCGGCGTGGTTGCCCGACGCGAGCCGGATCACCCTCGTCGAGCTTCCCGACGATGACGTCGCCTACAATGGCGACCCCGATCGACTCGGCGACCGAGCCGCGCACGACGTCCTCGCCGAGCTGGGAGGTCTCTGGTCGGTGGACGCACCGACGCCGCCCGACGCGGGCTTCGCGGCGGCGCCCGGTGCGCAGCGGGCGCCCTTCACGAGTGAAAGCGAACGAGTGCGGCACAACACCGCCGCGCTCGACGAGCTTGCAGCTCGCACCGCGAGGCTCTACTACGGCGAGCCAATGGCGGAGGCCACGCGCCAGCGCTGGGACGCGCTGGTGGCGAGCCACCGAGCGCGCGTGCTCGCCGCCCGCGACGATGACGCGCTCCGAAGCGAGCTCCACTCGCTCCTTCGCGAGCGGCCGCCCTATCGTGCATCGGCCACTGGACGCGCCGCCATTTCCAGCGCGCACCCTGTGGCGACGGCGGCCGGCCTCGAGATCCTGCGCAAGGGCGGCAACGTCGTCGACGCGGCGGCGGCGGTCTCCTTCGCGTTAGGCGTCGTCGAGCCCGACGCGAGCGGTCCCGGTGGCTACGGCGAGATGCTCGTCTACCGGACGACGATGGAGTCGCCGCGCCTCATCGAGTTCATGTCACGCGTGCCCGAGGAAGCGGGGCTCGAGAACGCGAGCCTGCTCCAGAACGGCCGTCTCCCCGACGACGGCCCCGTGCTCGCGAACGTACCGGGCACCGTGGCCGCGATGCATCTCGCGGTGAAGAAGTACGGCAGCGGCAAGGTCGCGTGGGCCGACATCGTCGCCCCGGCAATCCGCGCCGCGCGCGAGGGCTACGTCGTCAGCGAAGGGCTCGCGACGACCCTCGCGACCGAACGTGAGCATTTTCTCAAGTACGACGGCACGCGTGCCCTGTTCTTCCGCGACGGGCAGCCCCTCCACGCCGGTGACACACTTCGCAATCCGGACCTCGCCTGGACGTTGGAGCAGATCGCCAGGGGCGGCGCCGATGCCTTCTATCGCGGCGAGGTCGCGCGCCGCATCGTCGCCGATTTGCGCGGCAAGGGCAACGCGATGCAGCTCACCGATCTCGCCCGGTATTTCGCGGCCGAGCGCGACCCGGTCGAGGGAAGCTACCGCGGGTACACGTTCTACTCGAGCGCGCCACCTGTCGCCGGCGGCGCTCAGCTGGCCGCGACGCTCAATCTCCTCGAGCAGTTCAAGGATCCTAAACCCTACACCGAGGACGCCGCGACCCTGCACGCCATGCTCTCCGCCTGGCTGCTCGCGCCGTCGAGCCGCAACCGCATCGCCGATCCGGGGCTCTGGCCAGTGACGCTGGAGCCGTTCACGAGCAAGGACACGGCGCGCGCGCGGTGGCGTTGCTTCGATGCGTCGCATGCGCCCTCACCGGAGCTCCTCCGCGGCGATTCGCTGTCCTGCGCCACACCCGCACCCAAGACCGTCGATGGCACGGATGGCGACGGCGATTCCACGCGCTACCATCACGCGACCGGGACGACGGCGTTCATGGTCGCGGACGGCGAAGGCAACGTCGTTGCCGTCACGCAGACGTTAGGCACGTGGGGCGGCAACTTCTACGTGACGCCCGGCCTCGGCTTCATCTACAACGACAAGCTCGCCTCGTACGGCACCGACCCGAGCGCGTACGGCGCGCGGCTTCCCTTCGCTCGCCACGGCAGCACGATCGCGCCGACGATCGTCTTTCGGGGCGAGCCGGGTCGTAAACCGCGGCCGACGGCGGCGGTCGGAGCCGCGGGCAATGCGTGGATCACCTCCGCGGTTTACCAGACTCTCACCGGGATCATCGATCAGCACCTCGGTCCACAGGCCGCGCTCGAGCTGCCGCGCTTCCTGCCCAGCGGACGTGCCTCCGACGGTCTCACCGTCGAGCTCGAGGACGGCTTTGCGCCGGACGTGATGCGACGCCTCGTCTCGTTAGGCTACCGCCCTCACCTTGTCTCGCTGCTCGGCGAGCTGCGCGAGGGCTACGGTGCAGCGCTCACCATCGGCAACGGCACCGTCACCGCTGGCGCTGACCCCCGCCGCGCCGGTGCGGCCGGGGCGATTCCGTGATCCTGAGCTTCACTTCGTCTTCATCGTGGAGTCCATCGGCATCGTCGCGGACATCGCGGGTGGCGCGTCTGACAGGTGCTCCTGCACCACACCCCACTTCGATCCTCGCTTCTCGAAGACAAGTGTCATCGCGCCCGCAATCTCGTGCTGCTCGCCGCGCGGGGTGACATGCGGCACCCGATACGTGCCAGTGAACACCGCGGCCGTCGGCGCAAGAACATCGACATAAGTCTGCGTCCAGATCCATTTCGGCTGCTTCATGTTCGCGCCGACGTACTTCCAGAACAGCTTTATCCCCTCGATCACCGTGTCTCGAGAGGCGATCGCACGCCCGGTGGATGACGACACGACACGGCCGGTATCGGCGTAGAGCGCGATCATGCGCTCCTCGGCGCCCGGTTTCGAGAGATCGTACGCATCGCGCACCCTCGCCTCGATCTCGGTCGCTATCGCGCGACGATTCTGGGGCGACAGTTCCCCGCCGCCGGGGCTGCACCCACCGAGGAGAGCCACCATGAGCAGCAGTACCTGAACCCGACCGGGCTTCGCACGCATCGATTTCTCGTTCTCGTGGGGGGATCGAACTGCCAGGGCCCCGCATAATACCCGCGTGACTTGTCTCGTTGCGCGGCAATGCGCTGTCCTCGCGCCGAGACTGGATTGTCTCTGACGAGAGACACACCTCTGCGAATTCGGACCGTTAACCGCCGAATGGTGCTGTTAGGCGCTGGTGCGGGTGGTGCTTTATGGAAGCACGCGACGCTCGGCCTGCGATCACCCACTGACAGGTCGAGGGTACGCTATCGCTTTGGAGGCACACGTGCGTACGCTTACGAGATCTTCGATGCTCGCGGTCGGACTGTCGGCCGTGGTACTCGCCGCTTGCGGCAAAAACGGGGCGTCGCCGAATCGGGCAATGAGCGACGATCTCAAGAAAGACCTGCAGCTCGCGTCGTCATCCGGCCTCGACCTCGCCTCGCAGCAGGCTTCCAAGGGCTTCGCTCTTACCGAGATCGCCCAGTCGAGTGCTCCGTCGCCCACGACCACGGTGAAAAAGGGAGCCGGCCCGAAGGCGGTGAAGTCCAAGGCGCCGACGGTGAAGGCCGCGCCGGACGCTTCGATCGACTCCAAGGCAGAGGAGCCGACCACTGAAGTGATGGCGCAGGCGCCTTCCCCGACGACAGAACAAGTGCTGGATCCCGCAGCGCCCGCGGTTCCACGGCCGTCGCCGACTCCGATCGATCCCAACGGCGGCGAGGGCGCGCGAGGCCAGAACGGCGGCGGCCCGAATCCCGGTGCCGGTGACGGCGGCGGCTCGATCCTCGGCGGCATCTTCGGCGCGATCCTCCGCGGTGGCGTCGTCGACGGCGATCACTGCGATCCCCGAACGGATCGACGCGGCCGCGGTCCGCGTAGCGGCGGCGGTTACGGTACGTCGCCGCTGCCGATTCCGACCCGAGGTGGCATTGGGGGACGCGTTCGGCCGTTCTGAGCGCGAACGGCTCTCGTGGACAAATCTTCAAGGCGGGCGCTTTCGCGCCCGTCTTCTTTTGTTCTCCGTGGAAGTGCGGCATGAGGGGGCGTCTCACATTGCAATGAGATCGGACTGGCGCCACAACGAAGCCCAGCCGAGAGCCTCCAGCGCGTCAGCGACTAGCCGACAGCTACTGCCTGTGGTGCTCATCGAGTTAAAGGCGGTTAGCGGCCAAGCTGTCAGCCGAACTTGGGGCTATCAGCTGCAAGCTTTCAGCTGAGGGCTCGAGCTCGACCTACGGTTTGCGTTCCAGGTCACGGCAGCCGTCCCCCTAACGAGTCTGCACGCTGAGAGCCGACGGCTGTTGCGCTGGTAGCTCTCGGCTGGGCTCACGCGACTGCCGGCCGACGGGTGACCGGATTGCAGCACGCGAAGGTATCACTCTCCGTGCCTCCTGCCTCACGAGCGCCACGCGATCTCTACGTCGCGATCGGGGTCGATTGTGATCCTGATCGCGACGCGTATCCCGCGCGCCTGCGGTGGCGTGGCGTCGAGGCGCTGCCGCGGCTCTTCGACATCGAGGACGTGCGCTGGACGTTGAACGTCCGCGCCGATACGCAGGTACGGCAATACTGTGGCAGCGCGGCATACTGCTGGGAGGAGTACCACCACATCTGGCGTCTCGCCGAAGCACGGGGGAGCGCTATCGCGTGGCATCTGCACTACTTCGGTCCGGACGGTTTGCAGGACGTTTCCGAATCGAACATCCTCGAGAACATCGAGGTTGGATCCGCCGCGCTCGGCCGGCCCGACGTCGTGCACATGGGTTGGACCTTTCAGAACGACTTCTCACTCCGGCATCTCGCGCGCGCCGGCGTGCGCGTGGATTACAGCCCGGTACCGCGCATGCGCTTTCTCGGGCACGGCGGGGTGGACGCGTACGACTGGTCGCGCTTCGCGTATCGCCCGCAGCTCTGGCATGGGGTGAAGATGATCCCTGCTTTCTCCGCCTTCGATCCGATGTTGTCGCGTCGCTTTCGCACCGAGCGCGTGATGCTCACAATGACGACGCGTCCCATTCTCTATCGACGTCTTCTCGACGATTTCTTCGCGAGCGGGGCGGACTTCTTCGTCTCCTACTTCCACGCCGACGAGATCGCAAACGCAGTTGGGGGCTGGCGCAACCGCCACCTGTATAGCTTCGATCATCTACGCGCCAATCTCGACGCGCTCCGCGAGCGCGCCAATCGTGCGAATTACCGGCTGTGCTTCGTAAACGTTCGCGAGCTTGCTGACATTCTCTTCGATGAAGGTCGTACTCGTTACGCATGACTCCGCGTTCGCGCGCTTCGTCGCCGCGACGCTCTACGAGGCGTCGGCGGTCGACGCGGTGCTCGTCGAGACCGCGCGCCCCAGCTGGCGCTTTTATTGGCGCAAGCTTCGGCGCGTCGGCGTTGTCGATTTTGCATTCCAGGTGTGGCTCGCGCGCTGGTATCGCCGCGAAGGCGCGCGCGCGCTCCCAGAGCGTGCAATGCCGCCGCACGACCGCATAACGAGCGCGAACAACTACCCATTCGACCCGAACGATCTCGTCATCGGCTTCGGGACATCGGTGATCGCGGCCACGACGCTCGCTCGCCTGCCCAATGGCTTTCTCAACCTGCACACGGGCTTTTTGCCGAATTATCGTGGTGTCAAGTCGGAGTTCTGGGCGCTCGCCCGACACGACGCCGCCCACGTCGGCTGGACACTGCACTACATGACACCGGCGCTCGATGCCGGGGACATCGTGCTCCGCGAAAGGGTCGCGTGGAACGGCGAGTCGCCCGCTGCCTTGCGAGCGAAGCTCTTGCTCGATGCCGCGCCGACGATCGCGGCGCTGCTCCGTGGCGCCCGCGCCCGACGTGACCCGGCGCTGCCGCGCACCCCGCAGGGGCCGGGCACGTACTACACGACCCCCCGCTGGTCGGACTGGCGCCTCTACCGAGCGCCGGCTGGCGCCGCGGCAGCAACGCCGGTACCTAACGAGTGAGCAATGCCTCGAGCGCCGAGGCAATGATCGGTGGCAGGGCACCGGCCGTATCGATCGCCGGATCGTAAGCTGTCACCGCCGCCGAGATGATCTCGAAGCGCGACGCCGCCAGTCGTGCGATCTCCCGGAGCTCGGCGCTCGTCAGGCCGAATGGAGCCGCGAATGCGTTCGCCCGCCCCTCGCCCTCGTCGATGACGTCGGCGTCGAGATGGACGTGCAGCCGACTGACGCGGCGCGACAATTCCTCCAGTCCATCGCCGATTTGCTCGGCCAGTCGCGTCGGATGACCTGCCGCCCCGCGCGCGACGAGCAGCTCGGACTCGCGCAGCAGATCGTCCTCCGCAGGATCGAGCTCGCGCGCGCCACCGAGGAGAATGTGTCGCTCCGCCATCGGCCGAAAGCCGGGGATGCCCCGGCCGAGCGTGTACCAGCATCGCCCGGTGAGCATCGCGAGCGACATCCCGTCGAGGAAGCCGCTGCGGGTGGTCTCCGGCGTGTTGAAGTCGCCGTGCGCATCGAGCCAGAGCACGCCGACGTCGTCGAGCTCAGGATAGCTCGCCTCGCTGTCACCGACGGAAAGGATGCGCCGGCGCGGCACGAGCGACGCCATCGCGCCTAACGACACGCCGCAATTGCCACCGAGAATGATCGGCAGCGCTCCATTCTCCCGGGCGGTGCGCGCGCGCTCCGCGACCTCGCGATACAGCGAGAAGCTCGTCGCGATCTCTGTCGATGCTGGAGGGTTGGGCGCCTGCACGCCGCCCGGCTCGACGTACTCGGCGTCCACCTCGTGACCAAGCGCGCGGATGCTGCTGCCCACGCCGTGGCGCAGGAGATACGACGGCCCGCGACCCATGCGCCACTCGCGCCGCCCGGAGTCGTAAGGAACGAGCAGGAATTGAATCTTCATTCGATGCGCGCGACGCCGTTCCCTGGCTTGGGAAAGCGTACGAAGACCTCGACGTCGTGGCCCGGTACGATGAGACGCGTATTCGACGCGAGCCGCCGCATGCGCTCCTGCGCTCGCAGATTCGAGAGCGTGTCGAGCGACTGGGTGATCGGCCGATGCTGCTCGAGGTTCTCGTAGAGGTAAGCGTTGTCGCTGGCGAGCACGATCGTCCCGATGCGGCCGTCGGCGAGACGTGACTGCACCGTCGCATACTGCGAGGCGAAGGTGTGCTTGCCGCCGGTGAAGACTGTGATTCCTGGCATGATCGTCACCGAGTCGCCGTCGACGAGTCTCACGCGCCCGGCGGCGCGAAGCGAAGCGAGCATCTTCGCGTCGTCGGGATCGATTGCACGATCGAGCACGGCGCCGCTGTCGTTCGTGTAGTGCTCGTACTCGGCCCGCTGGAGCCAGATGCGAGCAAGGGGAAAGAGATCGGCGCCGTCGAGGTGATCCCAGTGGATGTGGGAGATCACGATGTCGGTGACGCTCTCCGGCATGACACCGTTTGCCGCGAGGACCTCGCTCGGTCGGCCGTAATTCTCCGGCTTCCAGCGATCGATGAACTTCTGACGATAGAAGCCGGCGTCCATGAGAACGACACGGTCGCTGCCCTGAATGAGCCAGATCGTAAACGCGAGCGGAGAGCGGCGCGTCGAGTCCGCGCCAGCGACGAGGAAACGAGTTGGATAGCTCGGCTCGGTCGCGAATCGCACTGCGCTGACCTGATAGACTCCGGCCTGCGGCCGGTTGGTCCGCGGGACGCAGTCGAACTGAGCCAGAGACGTCGCCGCAACGAGCGCGGCAAGGACACGTACGGTGGTCATGTCCCCGAAGAAGCAGATGTCTCGCGCCCCGCGCAAGCGAGCGGCCACTTCCCGCCCGGAGTCGAAGTACCCAGAATTCCGAGATAGAGGGGCATCCACCCAGCGTTCGGCCATTCACCCACAATCACCAGCCCATGCCCTGCCTCCTCGTTCTGTTCGCGCTCGCTGCGCCGCGGCTCGTGATCGTCTGTCTGTACTTTCTCACGACCTGGTTCAACGGGCTCTTCCCGTCGCTCCTGTACCCGGTGCTCGGGTTCATCTTTCTACCAACGACGCTGCTCTGGTATACGGCGGTCGTGCACTGGTTCGGCGGGCAATGGACGCTGTGGCCAGTGATCGGGTTGGTGGTCGCACTGGCGATCGATGTATCGCCGGCGAGTCACCGCCGCACTCGCGCGCGCGTGGACTGATGCCGATTCTCGCCGTGCCATTCTCCCTCGCTCAGCCAAAGGAGACGAGCATCGAGCGCGGGCGCGTCCAGGCGAAGGAGTTCCAGGTGCGCGGGATCGCGAGGATGGAAGGTGATCGGCTCACGCTGGAGTGGTCAGGGAGCGTGGAGATCACGGAGATTCAGGGCGGCAATATGCGCAACCTGCGGCAGTCGGTGCCGGCGCAGCGGCTGGTGCTTCCTGCGTCGCGCATCGCGAAGATCGAGCTGCGCGGTCGCTGGTGGAAGCCGTACATCGAGTTGCGAACGACGGGGCTCGGCCCGCTGGAGCTCGTGCCGACCGCCTCCGGCGGCCGCGTGCTGCTCCGCATAACGAGACGCGACTGGGGTTTCGCACGCGAGCTGGTGTCGCACGTCAACCTCGAGCTGGCCGACGCCGCGCTGCGCGATGCCGAGGGAGCGGAGCGGATGGGGGACGGCCATACGGAGCGAAGCAACGGATCTGCCTGACAACTCAGAGGACTCATGGACGCTGGCGCGAACTTCATCTCATGGTCTCGCGGTTACCTGAACGAGGAATACCGGATCAAGCTGCGGAAGACGATCCGCGCGCTGCCGCCGGAGCTGCTCTGGTGGCGGCCTAACGATCAGGCGAACAGCGTCGGCAATCTGCTGATGCATCTCGAGGGGAACGTGCGCCAGTGGATCGTCGGCGGCGTCGGTGGCGCGCCCGACGTGCGCAATCGCGCGGGCGAGTTCGCCGCCCGCGAGAACGCGTCAGCCGACGAGCTGCTCGCGCGACTCGAGCAGACGCTCGACGAGGCCGATACCGTGCTCGTTCGACTCCGTCCCGAACAGCTGAGCGATCGCAAGCGGATCCAGGCTCGGGAGGTCACGGTGCTCGAGGCGATCTACCAGGTGGTTCAGCACTTCGCGCTGCACCTGGGGCAGATCATTCTCGTGGCCAAGGCGCAGGTGCCCGGGGCGATCAAGTTCTACGAGGACGCAGGGGGCGCGGCTCGCCCGATCTGGCGCGAGTGAAAAATGAGGCCGAAGGAGGAAGTTCCATGAACGGCTACAACTTCACCGAACGAGTGCGCCAAACGCTCGCCAGAGCACGAGAACACACCGTCGCGTTAGGCCACGACTTCGTTGGCACGGAGCACATTCTCCTCGGCTTGCTCGAGAGTGGCGGGGTAGGCCCCGCCGCGCTTCAGTACATTAACGTCGACCTCGAAGCGGCGGCAGAGCTGGTCAAGCGTAAAGCGAAAGCTGGTCAAATCGATCCCACTCGGGGTGCGGATCTTCCGTATACGTCGCGATCGAAGAAGGTGCTCGAGCTGTCGATGAGCGAGGCGCGCGCCATGAACCACTCTTACGTGGGCACGGAGCATCTCCTGCTCGGCCTGCTCGCCGAAGGACAAGGTGTTGCCGCGCAGGTGCTGAACGAGTTGGGTGTGCAGCTCGACGATGTGCGACAGCAGGTGTTGGCGATCATCGGACAAGGGGCGCTGAGAGTCACGCCTCCTCCCACGATTCGAGGGGGAGTCCGCGAAGCGGTGGCGCCCCCATCGGGTGAGCTGCCCACCGGCATCGAAGTCGCGGTCCGGTACAGCAATGGCGCCGTTGTACGACGGTCATTCACGAACCGGCGCGACTCTGTTCAGTTCCTCGAAGGGCTATGACGTGCTCATATGCGGATACACGGTTACGACTTCACAAAAAGGATGGAAGCAACGCTCTGGGACGCAGTGGGCGAGGCCCAGGCTCTGAATCATGAGTACATCGGAACCGAGCATCTGCTCCTCGCCCTTCTGGCCTCGCGACAGGGGACGGGCGCAACAGCGCTCCGCAAGCTGGGCGTGGATTTGGATGCTGTGGCGAATCGCGTGCTGACGATCGTGCAACGCGGTAGTGGGAGAAATGATGCGAGCTCCGGGGCACTGCTTCCTCTGAGTTCGCGCACCAAGAAGGTGCTCGAGTTAGCCAGGGAAGAGGCGCGCGCCCTGAATCACCGCCTGATTGGTACCGAGCACTTGCTCCTCGGCATGCTGGCTGAGGGGAAGGGCATCGCCGCACAGCAGTTGTCGGAGGCAGGGGTCGATCTCGCCAGGGCGCGTGCGCAGATTGTCGCGATTTCTGGAACGACTTCGGAGGACGATCGCCATCGATCGAACGAAGTACCCGCTGGCGAACAGCCGGCCTTCATCCGTGTGGTGCTGGAGTACGACAATGGTGCGGTCGTCTCCAAGCACTTCACGACAGCGCGGGACGCGATGGCGTTCCTCGAGGAACCGGAAGGTGTTTAACGTATTGAAAACTTTCCTGCGCCGCGCCGGCGCCGAGCTGCCGGATGACCGCCTCGTCCGCGGTCTGCCAGTGACGCTCATCAACACGCGTCCCGACATCGACAGCGAGCACGTCTTCGCCCGGCTCGATGCCGCACTCGGCCTTATCGAGCGCTACCAGCCCTGGCACTTTCGGCGGCTGCCGCGGGACTTCGCGCGCATTCAGGTGCGGCGATTCCCCTGCCGCGGAGCCTACTTTCCCGACACGCGCGTCTGTCTCGTCGAGCTCACATTCGTCGTCAATCCGGATTTCACGCCGACCCAGGTCGCAGCGACGATTCTCCACGAGGCGATGCACGCGCGACTCGACAACGCCTGTGTGAAGTACGAGACGACGAGCGCGGCGAAGCACGAGCGGTTCTGTCGGCGCGCCGAGGTGGAGTTCGGGATGGTCGCCCCTGACGGAGCACCGGTGGTCGAGCGCGCGCTCGCGAGCCTTGCGAGCGCGGATGACGAGGTCGCGCCGGCCATCGACTGGGAGATCGCCGGCCAACGCGTCGCGACAGCGGATCTCGCCGCGCTCCAGGCGCCGGATTGGATGAAGCGCGCCATCGCAGGCCGTGCCGCGCGTCCGAGAAAGTGAGACGATCCTACTCGTCAGGCAGTCGCGTCGTGGTGCTCGCGACGGCCCTGGCGTTCGTCTGTTGTGGCCGGGGCGACTCGTCTTCCGCACGCTCGGATAGTGCAAAGGGGTCCGCGGCGGTACCGCCGCCCGGAAGCGTAGCCGCCGCGCCGCAGCCGGACACTGTAGACGACAGCGTCATCGGAACCGTCGAGCCAACGACTCGCCAGCCGTCTGAAGCTGCCGGCATGCCGGCGACACTGAGTGAGGTTCGCACCTCGTTGCACGGAGACAGCATCGTGCGGGTCGTCTTCCAGTTCGCGGAGTCGCGGCTGCCCGGCTACACGATCGCATACGCGAACCAACCGCCCACATCCTGTGGCTCCGGCAAGCGAGTCGACGTCGCGGGGAAGGCTTATCTCACGGTTCGCCTGAGCCCCGCGCAGGCCCACGCGGCACGCGGTTCGGATCAAGTGGCTACGGCTTCGCCGCCCGACCGCCGGCCAGCGCTCGGACCACTCCACCAGCTCACCCAGACCTGCGACTTCGAGGGTGTCGTGCAGTGGGTGCTGGGATTGCGCGAGCAGCTTCCGTATCGCGCGTTCACGCTGGCGGCCCCGACGCGTCTCGTCATCGACGTGTTCACGGACGGGAGGGCGCGGCGCGCGTACTCGACGCCCGCGCCTAACGACGAATCCGATTACCAGGCAGCACCGTAGTGCTCGTCGGCGCGCCGAGGCGAGGGCGCCCTCACACGGAGGAATCATGTCGGGTCGAGGCTCTACCGGAAACGTCATTGCCGCGCTGTGCAGCTTCTTCGTTCCCGGGCTCGGGCAGTTGCTCCAGGGGCGCCTCCTGATGGCGATCTTTCAGTTCTGTCTGGCGGCCGTGCTCTGGTTCTTCCTGCTCGGCTGGCTCGTGCATCTCTGGTCGATTCTGGATGCGGCGTGGTGGAAGCCGAAAACGGCTTAAGTGCAGTCCATAGCTATCAGTCCATAGTTATCAGGGAGTTCGGAACGAAGCGTTGATAGGGTGAGACCCCCATCAACGCTTCGTTCCTTAGTACCTGATAACTATGGACTGATAACAGATAGCTCCGACGACAGCGTCCCGTGCCCACTCCGCGTATAGAGAGCGTCCCACCCCCGCCTCCGGAGAACACGATGCATCGCCAACCCACGTCGCTCGTCGCGCTGCGGCGATCTATTCTCGCGCTCGCTCTCGTCACGGCTCCCGCCCTCGCCCTTGCTCAGGCGAATACCGGCACCCCAGCGCAGCAAGGCGCCGCCGAGAAGAAGGATCCAGGCGCCCTCAAGGTCCTCAACCTCCCCGATTACGGGCGTTGGAATCGCATCACAGCCACGGCGATCTCGCCGGACGGCAAGTGGATGACCTACACCCTGCAGCCCAACGACGGCGACGCCACGCTTCTCGTGAAGCAGCTCGACGGCGAGAAGGTGTACACCGTCAACGCCGGGACCGCTCCGACCGCTGGCCGTGGCGAAGGCGGCGGTGGCTTCGGTGGCGGCGGCGCGAATGGGCCTGCCTTCTCCGACGACTCGCGCTTCGTCGGCTATTACGTGAATCCGCCGGCGGCTCAGCGCCGGAATGGTCGTGGCGGCCGCCCCGGTGGCGCCGGACGCGGTGCGGCAGCGACCGCCCCCACGCCCCCGCGGCGGTTCGAGCTCCTCGACCTCGAGACGGGCGCGAAGCTGGACGTGCCTAACGCGGCGAGCTTCAAGTTCGCGAAAGGCGGGCACTGGCTCGCCGTACGCACGAACAAGGCGGCCGCCGACACCACCCACGAGGGCGCCGATCTTCTGCTGCGCGACCTCACGGCCAGCGCGAGCCGCAACATCGGGAACGTGAATCAGTACGACTTCGACGACAGCGGCCGTCTGTTCGCTTACACCGTTGACGCGGCCGATCACCTCGGCAATGGCGTCTATCTCGTCGACCTCGCGACGGGCGAGACGCGCACGCTCGATGGCGCCATGCAGACCTACGATCAGCTCCAGTGGAGCAGCGACGGTGCGAGCCTCGCTGCCCTGAGAGGGACGAAGCCCACCGGAAAAGCCCAGCGCGACAACGTGCTGCTCGCCTGGTCGCAGCTCGGCACGCCGAAGTCCGTGAAGGTCGAGTACGAGCCGGCGAAGGATGCCGCCTTCCCGAAGGGCATGGTGTTGAGCGAATTCTCATCGCCGCGTTTCAGCAAGGACGGCTCGCGCGTCTTTGTCGGCATCAAGGATCAGGAGGATGAGCCGGCCAAGAGCGACGATCCCCAGGCGAACGTCGACGTCTGGCACTGGAAGGATCCCGACCCGCAGTCGGTGCAGATGGTGCGCATCCAGCAGTTGCGCCGTACGACGACACCGGCCGCGGTGCTCCTCGGCACGAAGCGGTTCGTAAAGCTCGGCACCGACGACATGCCGCAAGTGACGCCGACGGCGAACGGACAGTGGGCGATCGGACGGGACGACGCCGCCTATCGAGGAGAGGTCGCGTGGGGCGGCAGCCATGCCGACTACTATCGGATCAACACCGGCACCGGTGAGCGAACACTGATCGAGAAGAAAATCGTCCGGACGATGGGCACCTCACCTGACAGCCGCTGGTTCCTCTACCTCAAGGACAAGCACGTCAAGGCGACGAATCTCGAGACGATGAAGACCATCGATCTCGACGATGGTGAGAAGCTGAGCTTCGTCGACGTCGATGACGATCACCCGTACGAGCTGCCGACGTACGGCGTTGCCGGCTGGAGCAAGGACGGCAAGTACGTCCTGCTGAACCACAAGTACGACGTCTGGGCAGTACCGCTCGACGGCGGCAGCGCGATCGACCTGACGCGCGGTGCCGGCCTCGCCCAGCGGATCCAGTTCCGCGTCGTCAGGCTCGATCGCCGCGGCGGACGTGGCGGACGTGGTGGCGGGGGCGGCGGCATCTTCGGCGCCGGCCTCGGTGGCGATGACGACGAGGGGCTCGACCTCAGCAAGCCCGTCCTCCTGTCCGCGTATGGCGAATGGACCAAGAAGAGCGGCTACTGGACGGCGTCGTTAGGCAAGGCACCCGCGCCGCTCGTCTGGGCCGACAAGCAGATCGGACAGGCGCAGAAGGCAGAGAAGGCGGACCGCGTCATCTTCACGGAGCAGACCTTCAACGAATTCCCGGACTACTGGGTGTCGACGACGGCGTTCGCCGCGCCGCGCAAGGTCACCGACTCCAACCCGCAGCTCCACGAGTACGCCTGGGGGAGCAAGGTCCTGATCGAGTACAGCAACAGCAAGGGGCAGAAGCTGCAGGGGACACTGACACTGCCCGCGGGCTACCAACCCGGCAAGAAGTACCCAATGCTCGTCTATTTCTACGAGATCATGTCGAACACGCATCACACGTTCTCGATGCCCGTGTACGACGATCGTCCGCACATCTCGACGTACGCATCAAACGGCTATCTCGTGCTCCAGCCGGACGTCGTTTACGAGATTGGAAAGCCGGGCAGCTCCGCGGTGGATTGCGTCGAGAGCGCGGTGAAGAAGGTGATCGAATTAGGATATGCTGATCCGAAGCACATCGGTCTTCAGGGTCACAGCTGGGGTGGATATCAAAGCTCGTACATTCTCACGCGGTCGAAGATGTTCGCGGCCGTCGTCACGGGCGCGCCGCCGACGGACCTCATCAGCTTCTACGACGAGACCTATCCGGGCACCGGCACCCTTCAGCAGGGCATCATGGAAGTCGGCCAGGTTCGCATGGGAGAAGGCGTCACCCCATGGACAGCGAAGGATCTGTACGAGGATCAATCGCCGATCTTCCACGTGCGCGACATCAGCACGCCGTTCATGATTCTTCATGGCACCGCCGACAACGCGGTCGATTGGCACCAGGGGCTCGAGCTCTACGGCGCCGCACGGCGCTGGGGAAAGCAGGTGATCCTCCTGTCGTATCCGGGCGAGCCGCATCACCTCGCGCGCACGGAGAATCAGAAGGATTTCCAGGTGCGCATGAAGCAGTTCTTCGACCACTACCTGATGGACAAACCGGAGCCGAAGTGGATGAGCGACGGCGTTCCGCAGGTGAAGAAAGGAGTCGAGTAGCCGTTTGCGAATCGATCTGTTCACCTCAGGCATCCTGTTACTCTGCGCCGCCGCTCCAGGGGCGGCGCAGAAGCCGTTCGAGGGAACCATCGTCTACGATGTCGTCGCCGGTGACAAGCCGATGCAGATGACCGTGACGACGCGCGGCACCAAAGTGAGACGAGACGTCTCCATGCCTGACGCGCCGGAAGTCTCGCGTGGCAACTATCAGATGATCGACTTCAAGACCGGCGACGCGACGATGGTCTTTCCGGCGATGAAGCGGTACATCGTGATGAAGGTTGGTGGCCTCGGTGAGGCGCCTTCCGACGGGCCGACGGATCCCGCGGATGTCGAAACGACAGGCCGCGTCGAGACGATTGCCGGAAGCCGCTGCACGGTGTTCACGATGAAGAGCGTGCCGGGGAGCGAGTGGTGCATAACGAGCTCCGGGGTGAAGAACGACGCGGAGCTCGCCGCGCTCATGAATGACTCGCCGGCAGCCGGCGGCGCGATGCCCGGCCTCCTTCGCGGCTTTCTGCGCGGAACCGTCGTGCTCCGTGCGCGGATGATCGACCGGAGCGGCGGTGTCATGACAATGGTCGCGCGAAAGATCGACCACGCGACCCCAGCGGCGACGATCTTCCAGATGCCGAGCGACTTCCAGGAGATGAAGAGCCCCGCGATGCCCTGAGTTTGTCATCCTGAGGAGCGCAGCGACGAGGGATCTACACTCCGTGGGAGAGGAGCAGGAGCGCGCGCGAGCAGCGCGCGCGACTCCACATAGACTAGGATCTACGGCGCGAAGCGCCGTAGATCCTTCGCTTCGCTCAGGATGACAGCGCTCTATCAGTGCTCGACGACGGTGCGATAGGCGACGACGAGCGGTCCGTCGCGACCGGGACGAGTCTCCGGCCAGAGCTGGATACGCGCGCCGCCGGCACTGGTGAGGCGAATGCCCCGTGACGGCAGCGTCGTCAGCAATTCGTTAGGCAGCACGAGCTGGCCCGAGGGCACGGCGGTGAGCAGTGTGTCGGCCACGGGACCGTAAACTGCGCGCAGCGTCTGCCTGACGATCGCCTCGAATTTGTCCGCCCGCCGCGTCCGCGCCGGCGACGTATCGAAGTGAACGACCACGGTGTCGGCACGACGTTCGGCGTAAAGGCTGTCCGGCAGATCGGTGCGTCCCAGCGGGATGATAGGTCGAAGCAGTGGCACCGCTGGCGCGGAGACCGCCGGACGCGACGTCGAGCTGTCCGGCCGGGACGTCGCGGGATTCGGGATCACCGGCACGTTCGCCACCGGGCTCGTCGAATCGGCGATCGGAGTCGCCGCGGCCGCGGGCGCCCCCTCCTGGACGACGGTAGCCGACGCGACCGTGACTATGGAGTCACGCTTCGGCACGACAGCCGCCTTCGCTGGCACGCGGTGCGTTCCGACGGGCGCCGCGGTCGTCTCGGCTGGATGCATGGCCGCGTTCACGGCGGCTGCGCCAACAACACCCACGACGGTGACGCTCAGCGTCCACGCACAGAAGCGCACGATGGCGCGTCGGTGGCGGTCGCGAGCCTCGACCCGCGCGTTATGGAGGCAGTGGAGGCAGACCGCCATCCCCGGGCGGCGCTCATGGGGACAATCGATTCTCTGGCGTCGCGACATAGCAACGAAGGGACGACGTGCCGCGCCCGGGCGTAACGTCCGCGTCTCTCGACTCGTCATCGGGTATCCCACCTATCCAAACCTTGCATTAGCCTTCCGACAGATGAACCGACTTCGCTCCTTCGCGCCCGCGCTGCTGTTTCTCGTCCTGACGTCGGCGTGCGCGGCGCAGCGGCCCAGGACGCCGATGATGATGGCCGCCGTCGGCGGTGACGACGCCGTGGTCGTGACCGCGTTCCGCGCGCTCCTCGACGAGGTGATCGGCGACAGTGCCGACCGGGTCTGCGTGAGCATCGCGCGCACGACGAGCGATGGCGCGCTCCTGGACGCGGATCCGAGTACCTCCGTGCTGCAGTCCCTCCGCGGCCGCTCGGCGACGGTGCTGCCCCGTTCCGCCTGCGTCGCCGACGAGCGCAACTTCGGCAACCCGCGGGGCCTCCTCCGCCTCCGCGACGTCGCCGCCGTCGATGAGCATACGCTCATCGTGCACGCCGAAGCGATCGGCGACCACTCAGCTCGGTATGAGTGCCTCGTTCCCCGCTCTCCCCGCGCCGCCCACGCCCGCTGCCGCATCACCGACCGCGATTGGCCGGGAAGCCAGTCGAGGGGATAGGATAACTGATAGCTATCAGTTATCAGTCCATAGTTATCAGGGGATTTGGAACGAAGCGCTGATGTGGTGAGAGGAGAAGGAGCGCGCGAGCAGCGCGCGACTCCAAATCGGATGATCTGCTTCGAGCGCAAGCGAGAAGCAGATTCCTCGTCGCTTCGCTCCTCGGAATGACAGTCTCTCTGTCATCCCGAGCGCTAGCGAGGGATCTGCTCTTCATCCCATCAACGCTTCGTTCCGAACCCCCTGATAACTATGGACTGATAGCTATGGACTGCCCTTATCGGTATTCGTCCATAAGCTCGTCCAGCGCAGCCCTGCCTGGGCAGAGCGACTCGTACGGCAGATCGACGAGAGGGCGGGCGACGGTATTCGCGGTCTCATGCATGTCCGCCGACTGCTCGTCGATGTAGAGCAGGCCCGTGACGATCTCGCCCCGCTCCTGACGCGCGCGGACGTGCGCGTACGCGGCGTCGCGGTCCGTCGGATCGTAATCGCTCGGAACCTCACGGAAGCGCACGATGCTGCCGTCGTGCATCGTCACCGACACGCTCGCGCCGGCCTCCGTCTCGGCCGTGATCTCGCGCTGGAGCGGCACGAAGTCCACGGGCGCGACGTCGTGATAGTTCTCGCGCGTGAAGCGATAGCTCTTCGTCGAACCTTCGTGGTCGTTGAAGCTGACGCACGGCGAGATGACGTCGATCAGGGCGAAGCCTTTGTGCCTGAGCCCCGCCTTGAGCATCGGTACGAGCCGCGTCTTGTCGCCGGAGAAACCGCGCGCGACAAAGGTTGCACCGAGGCTGAGCGCGAGCAGCACCGGATCGATCGGACGCTGCACGTTCGCCTCGCCGCGCTTGGACTTGGAGCCCACGTCCGCCGACGCCGAGAACTGACCCTTGGTCAAGCCGTAGACGCCATTGTTCTCCAGCACGTAGAGCATGTCCACGTTGCGACGGATCGCGTGACAGAGCTGGCCGAGGCCGATGGAGAGCGAATCGCCGTCGCCGGAGATGCCGATGTAGACGAGATCGCGATTCGCCGCGTTCGCGCCGCTGGCCACGGACGGCATGCGGCCGTGCACGGAGTTGAATCCGTGTGACTGGCGCATGAAGTACGCGGTCGTCTTCGACGAGCAGCCGATGCCGCTCATCTTCGCGGCGCGATGCGGTGGAACGTCGAGCTCGTAGAACGCCTGCACGATCGCCGCGGTCACGGAGTCATGACCGCACCCCGCGCAGAGCGTCGACATCGCGCCCTCGTAATCGCGTCTCGTTAGGCCGAGGGCGTTGACCTGCAGCGAGGGATGGCGAACGGGCGGCTTTTGAATCGACGTCATGCGACGCGGACCTCCAGGTGACGCGCGACCTCTGCGGTCACGAAGTCGGCGGTAAGCGGCAGACCACCGTAGTCGAGCAGGGCCGTCATGCGATCGCGCGGCAGACCAGTCTCGATCGCGAGCAGGGAACGCAACTGCGCGTCCCGGTTCTGCTCGACGACGAACAGCGTCTCGTGCGAGTCGAGGAACTGACGCACCGCGCCGCCGAACGGAAATGCCTTGATGCGCATGTAATCGACGTCGATGCCGTCGCGCGCGAGGGCGTCGCACGCCTCGAGCATCGCCGCGTGCGTGCCGCCTAACGCGACGAGCCCCACCGAGGACGGCATCCCCTTGCGCTGGTGAATCTCCGGCGCCGGCAACGCCTCCTCGGCGGTCTTCAGCTTCCGCGCGAGCCGATCGACGACTTCCTGATACTCGGCCGCGTCCTCCGTGTAGGCGGCATGCTTGTCGTGGCCCGAGCCGCGCACGAAGTAGGCGCCCTTGGCGTGGACGCCCGGCAGCGAGCGCGCCGCGATTCCGTCGCCGTCGACGTCCAGATAGCGGGAGAACCGCTGCACCTTCTCGAGCGCCTCCGCGTCGAGCACCTTGCCGCGATCAGGCCGATAGCCGTCGTCCCACGTGAGCCGCGGTACCATCCAGTCGTTCATGCCAATGTCGAGGTCGGAGACGACGAATACGGGCGTCTGAAATCGCTCGCTGAGATCGAACGCCGTAACCGCCATGTAGAAGCACTCGCCGGGACTCGATGGGAAGAGCGCGATGTGCTTGGTGTCGCCATGCGAGAGATACGCGATCGACAGGAGGTCCGCCTGCTGCGTGCGCGTCGGCATCCCGGTGGACGGGCCGGTGCGCTGGATGTCGAAGAAGACGCCGGGAATCTCGGTGTAGTACGCGAGGCCGATGAACTCGCCCATGAGCGAGATGCCCGGACCCGCGGTCGACGTGAACGAGCGCGCGCCCGCCCAACCAGCGCCGATGGTGATGCCGGCCGCCGCGAGCTCGTCTTCCGCCTGGAGAATGCAGTAGTTGTTCTGCTTCGTCTCCGGGTCGACGCGATAACGTTTGCAAAACCCGCTGAATGCTTCCATCAGCGACGTCGCCGGTGTGATCGGATACCACGCGCCGACCGTGGCTCCGGCATACAGGCAGCCCAGCGCGGCCGCGGTGTTGCCGTCCATCAGGACCTTGTCACGCGTCGCGTTCATCCGCTCGAGCCGAATCGGCAGCGGACACTCGTAATGCTTCTTCGTGTAGTCGTAGCCGAGATGCAGCGCGCGGAAGTTGGAGTCGAGTAGCGCGCGCTTCTTCGCGAACTGCTCGCGAATCATCTCGCTCACGATGTCCATGTCGATGTCGAGAAGCGCGACGAGGGCGCCGGTGTAGGCGATGTTGCGCATGAGCGTTCGCTCACGATCGCCCGCGAATGCCTCGACACAGAGCGTCCCGAACGGCACGCCGAGGATGGTGATGTCGTCGCGACGAAGCGCGCGGTCGAGCGGCCAGGATGAGTCGTAGAGTAGCCAGCCCCCGGGGCGCACCGCCGCGACGTCTTTCGCGTACGTGGCCGGATTGAGCGCGACGACGAGATCGATGTGAGCGGGACGCGCCGTGTAGCCGTCCTTGCTCACCCGGATCTCGTACCAGGTCGGCAGCCCCTGGATGTTCGACGGAAAGACGTTCTTCCCCGAGACCGGGATGCCCATCCGATAGATCGCGGACATGAGCAGCCCGTTGGCGCTCGCGGACCCAGTGCCGTTGACCGTCGCGATCTTGAACGCGAAGTCGTTGATCATTTCACCTCGGTTCACGTTGCCGCCACCGGCCGACGCGCTTCAGCCCTCGCGAGCGTCACCATCTGCACCGCGCGCCCAGCATACGGCACCAGCAGATCGAACTCCCTCATGTCCCACGCCGCCGTGGGGCAGCGTTCGGCGCAGAGCCCGCAGTGCAGGCAGACGTCCTCGTCCTTCACCATCACGCGCTTCGTTTGCGGGAGCGCCTCTGAGACGTAAAGCGGCTGCGTGAGATTCAGCGCTGGCGCCATGAGTCGCGTACGGAGCTCGGGCTCGGCGCCATCCTGGGTGATCGTCAGGCAGCTCACCGGGCACACGTCGACGCAGGCGTCGCACTCGATGCACAGATTCGACGTGAAGTGCGTCTCGATGTCGCAGTTGAGGCATCGCTCCACCTCGGCCACTGTCTGCTCGGGTGTGAAGCCCAGCTCGACCTCGACGGACAGCTTCGAGAACCGCTTCGTCAGCTCCTCGTGCGTCATCTTCGACCGCGGCGCCGGGCTGTAGTCGTTGCTGTAGCTCCAAGCATGCATCCCAACCTTGCTGCTCACCAGATTCATCCCGTACGCGGGTCGCTCGGTGAGTGGAATGCCCATGCAGTGGTTGTGGATCGAGATCGCGGCCTGGTGGCCGTGCTCCACCGCCCAGATGATGTTCTCCGGACCCCACGCGGCGTCACCGCCGAAGAAGACGCCTGGTTTAGTGCTTGCGAATGTCTGCTTGTCCACCACCGGCATCCCGTTCTCGTCGAAGTCGATGCCGAGATCGCGCTCGAGCCACGGGAATGCGTTATCCTGCCCGATGGCGAGGATCACCGAGTCGCACGGGATCACGACGCTGTCGATCACCTGGCTCTTCTGCTTCCCGTTCTGCTCGAACCAGCGGAGCCGATCCAGCTCCATACCGACGAGCTTCCCCTGCTCGACGATGAACCGTTTCGGCGAGTGGTTCTCGACGATCTGGACGCCCTCCTCTTCGGCGTCCTCCAGCTCCCACGGCGACGCCTTGAAGTAGGGTCGCGAGCGGCGCGCGATCACCTTGATGTCCGTACCACCGAGCCGGCGGGACGTGCGGCAGCAGTCCATCGCCGTGTTGCCGACACCGATGATGAGCACACGCTCACCAATCTTCTCGATGTGGCCGAAGTGCACGCTGGCCAGCCACTCGATGCCGATGAAGATCTGGTCGGTCTCGCGGCGCCCGGGCAGCTCGAGCTCCTTGCCCTTCGGTGCTCCGCTACCGACGAAGATCGCGTCGTACCCTTCGCCGAGCAGCGACCGCATGCTCGTCACCGGGGTGCCATACCTGATGTCGACGCCCATGTCGAGGATGATCTGCGTCTCCTCGTCGAGCACTTCGGCCGGCAGGCGGAACGAGGGAATGTTCACGCGCATGAGCCCACCCGCGCGTTGATTCTTCTCGTAGATCACGACCTCGTAGCCGAGCGGCATCAGGTCATTTGCCACCGTGAGCGCTGCCGGACCCGCCCCAACAAGGGCGACGCGTTTCCCGTTTTTCTGCGCCGGGACGGGGGGTAAGTACTCGTGAATGTCGTCGTCGCGAAGATCGGCGGCGACGCGCTTCAGCCGGCAGATCGCGACCGGCTTGCCATCGACGCGCCCGCGGCGGCAGGCGGGCTCGCACGGCCGGTCACAGGTGCGGCCGAGTATCCCCGGAAAGACGTTCGACTGCCGGTTGAGCAGATACGATTCCGTGTACCGGCCCTGCGCGATGAGCCGGATGTACTCCGGCACGTTCGTATGCGCCGGACACGCCCACTGGCAATCGACGACCTTGTGGTAATACTGGGGATTGCTGACGTCGGTGGGCACGCGCTCGCCGCTCCTCGACTGGGTGGATGGAGGTCCGGTTTTCGGGGCTAGATGATCGTTCCCGGACCGGTGACTGGCAAGCTAGCTCGCGGCCCGGTCCTCGTCTGTGGCTGAATCCACATTCCAGGGTCCGGCGTACGATCCGCCGTTGCCGTCCACCCACCACCCGCTCTCGAGAGCCCGAGCGATGACCACTCTCTCGCAAGACCTGCGGTACGCCGGCCGAGTCCTTCGCAAGAGTCCGCTCTTCACGGGAGTGGCCATTGTCACTCTCGCCCTGGGAATCGGGCTCAATACCGCGGTCTTCTCCGCGGTGGAATCGATGCTTCTCCGGCCGCTTCCTGGTGTGCCGGACGCGTCGCGGCTCGTGCAGCTCTTTCGGACATGGCCTGGCTATCCGTATGGCGCGACGTCGCCCGGGGCCTACTTCGACATACGGTCGCGTACCGCGGACGTCTTCTCCGGCATCGCGGTGTGGGACTTCGCGCCGCTCAATCTCTCCGCCGGCGGCCGCACCGAGCGGGTCGTGAGCCAGATGGTTTCGGCGAATTTCTTCGCGACGTTCGGCATCCGTGCCGAGCGAGGCCGCACCTTCACGCCCGATGAAGACTCCAAGCCGGGCGCGCACCCAATCGCGGTGCTGAGCCACGCCGGCTGGCAGTCCGTCTTCGGCGGCGATCCGCAGATCGTGGGACGCACCGTTCTATTGAATGGCCACCGCTACACCATCGT
>JAJKIR010000064.1 GCA_021154325.1 Gemmatimonas sp. | reverse complement strand
CCGCGGCCGGACATTCTTCACGAGACGGCGCATGGTCAACATCCTTTCGAGCGGTTGATGCCAAGGCCAGACGAACAGACGGTATCGACTGTCGTGCCCCTGGTGATGGTGATCGCGTACGAGGTCGTCGTGCCGGTGAGGAGACCGCGCGGATCGAACGAGATGGAATCGCGTCCCGCCGGCACCGATACGCTGCCGAGGGTGACGCCGTAGCGCGCGCCAAGATCGACGGTGGGCGCGAGCTGCACCTTCGTGCCTAACGAATCGCCGAGGACCTTGATCGTGTTACCGCTGCGCACGAGCCACGACTGACGGCTGCGCTGGACCGCGAGCGCGCGCGCCTGGAAGAGTGTCGAGCCCACGACACGGGTCGCCGAGCTGCGACTGTTTCCCGCGTACGCGCTGGCGATGCTTCGGCCGGTGATCGCGATGATGATACCGACAATGGTCATCACAACGACCAGCTCGAGGATCGTGAAGCCTGAGCGGTGACGCTGACGACTGTCGCGGCGAGGATGATTCGCGTGCAGGCCATGGCCGATGACGCGGGCCAGGGGCGCAGTGCACACGAGCTCCGACACCGTGAAGCGACGTCGCTTCGACATGGTGATACCTCGGGAGGAGGGCCAGCAGGTGGATAGAAAACAGTCAGTGGTGAGGTTCTCGACTGTTTCAAATACACTACTCGTGCCGCCGTTCACTCATAGACGCACGCCAACCATTTCCGCCACAAACGGATGCGCTCCAAAGTGCGCGGCGTCACATCATGGCACGCTGACTGGCGGCGGCGGCGGTCTTTTGGCTGCCTAACGAGGACGAAGTGGCCGAGTCGGTGTGCTGAAGGCCGCGTGGGAGCCCGCAGATCGTGCTCGGTCGCGACACCGCGCGAGGCTCACCCCGACGTCGCGCCGCGGCACTTTGCAACGCGCGACGCACTTTGCGAACGGCGGCTCGCGCCGATCAACCGGACGAAATGCCAGCGCTCAGCGTTGGGGCACGGCGCTGGCGGCCCGCCGCGCACGCGTGAGCGCGCCCTCGAGATACACCGGTTCCAACCCACCAGCCCAGTACTCGACGGCCTTGCGATCGGGTTGCGACGTTTCCTGCCCCGTGCGGAGCGTGCTCGGGGCGCGTCCGCCATCGGCCGGAGTGAACTCGATCCATCCGCTCCACGTCCCCTCGCGGCGACGCTCGCCATAGACGCGTGCACGGTACCGCATTCCATCGTTCCCGGTGACGACCACTGAGTGTTCGTGAATGAACTCCGGCATCGTCTGCTCCTCTCCCGTTAGGCATGCCACCCCTCCGATGGCCGCGCCGTCGCCGCACCGGTACCGACATCGAGTGTGCAACAGCCCCGCCACACCGGCCATCCGGGCCCGAATCTCAGGCTCCAAAGCGGCCACGGCCGTTACGGAGAGTGGACGACCCACAGAACGAGTGAAAATGGCAACGCCCGTGGGAGGCTTCCCACGGCGTTGCCATTTTCGACGCTGTTGTTCCTTCGACGAATCGGTGCGTGATCAACCGACGGCGATGATGTAACCGGAGGATGGATTCGGTGCTGTCGGACGCTGCTCGGTGCGCGGCAGCGGGGCCGGGAGCTGCAACAGACGGTTGCTGCTCTCCAGCGGAGGGAGCTCAATAGGAAGCATCGCCCATCCCTCCGAGGCCGTACGTCGCTCCGGCCGCGACCATGTACCCGCTGAAGTGCTTCACGCGGCGTACGACCGAGTTGTGGAGCGGATCGATCCACGCACGGAGCGTCTTGTCGGTGAGCGACTCGTCGATATAGCCCTTGTCGCCGGCATCGTAGAGAATCGCGTAACCATCGAGCTCGTGGATCCGCTTGTGATCGTGCAGCGAAAGGATCACCCAGCGCGAGACGCTCCGCGCGTCCGCGGGGACGAAGCGAAGCTCGGGTGAGAAGCGCGCGTAGGCGTGACCGCCTTTGTTCGACCAGTGCACCGTGACGGTGACCGGCCGCTGCAGCGCCGTACATGGCGCATCCCAGGTGCCCACGCCGTAGCCCGAACTGACCGGATCGCAGATCGAGCGCGCCGGGAAGTAGATCCAGTTCTCGCCAAAGGCGTAGGTCCGCGAGACGTTCGGATCGACCGTCAGCGTCAGGACGTTGTCCGTGTCGCTTCCGGACAACGCGGTCTTGTTGCCCTGTCCACCCCGGACTGACTCGGGCTGAAGGGCGTCGATGTCAAAGGCGGGTCGCTCGGCGGCGCGCGGCGCCATTGGAGCATCGGAGCATGCGCTCGCGGCCGCGAGGACCACGAGCAGAGCACAACACCGCCGTACCAGCGTCGATACGTGCATGCGAGATTCCTCTGAATCCTGAACCAACATGGCCGCGCCGATGTCGCGGAACCGGGGGCGCGGGCGCGGCATCGAGATCGAGTCGCGCGGCCCGTAGTTAGGCAAGCGTCATTCCCTTTGCGAGATGCTCTCGTACTTTGCGATAAGACGGTCAGGGTGTCGGAGATGATCGGAAGCTGTTGTCCGAAATGGTGCTCGTGACGCCACATTTTTCTCGTGCGTCAGCGCACGCGTCGTGTTCACCGATTCGCGATACGCGAGACTTCCTCGCATTCTGCGATGGGAGCATCACTACATTAGGGATCTAGCACCTAGCACCTCCAACGTCAGACCCGAATGGCGCAGCCCGTACATATCGTCGGAGGTGGTCTCGCAGGCAGCGAAGCCGCGTGGCAGCTCGCGGAGCGCGGCCATGACGTCGTCGTGCACGAGATGCGGCCGATTCGCCCGACCCCCGCGCACAAGACCGATCGGCTCGCGGAGCTCGTCTGCTCGAACACGTTCAAGAGCACGGAGACGACGAACGCGCATGGGCTCCTCAAGGCCGAGATGCGCCTCCTCGGCTCGGTGATCCTCGAGGCGGCGGACGCGGCGCGCGTGCCTGGCGGCACCGCGCTCACCGTCGATCGGGACCGTTTTTCCGCGGCGGTGCACGATCGCCTCACGACGCATCCGCGCGTCACGGTTTTACGCGACGAGGTGACCAGGCTCCCCGATGTTGGTGTCATCGCGACGGGGCCGCTCACCTCCGACGCGCTCGCTGCAGCGATCGCCGCCGCGCTGGGCGAGCGCTCGCTCGCCTTCTACGACGCAATCGCGCCGATCGTCGCCGGCGATTCGATCGACGACACCATCGCCTTCCGCGCCTCGCGCTACGGCAAGGAGACGATGCCTAACGAATCAGGGATCGCGGAGGAAGGGGCGTACCTCAACTGCCCGATGACACGGGAGCAGTACGAGGCGTTCATCGACGCGCTCCTCGCCGCGGACCAGGCGAGCGCGCACGAGTTCGACGCCATCCCCTACTTCGAGGGCTGCATGCCGATCGAGGAGATGGCGCGTCGCGGTCGGGATACGCTTCGCTTCGGTCCGATGAAGCCGGTCGGGCTGCTCGATCCGCGCACCGGCGCGCGAAGCCACGCCGTCGTCCAGCTGCGGATGGAGGATCGCAACGGGCGGATGTGGAATCTGGTTGGATTCCAGACGCGGCTTCGTTACCCGGAACAGCAGCGCGTCTTCCGCACGATCCCCGGTCTCGAGGGCGCCGAGTTCCTGCGCTTCGGCTCCATCCACCGCAACTCGTACGTCAATACGCCGGCGGCGCTCTCGCCGCACCTGGCGCTTCGCGACCGCCCGACGACGCTCTTCGCCGGCCAGCTCACCGGCGTCGAGGGTTACACCGAGAGCTCGGCAACCGGCCTGCTGGCGGGAATCAATCTTTCGCGTTTGCTCAACGGCGACGAACCGCGGCTACCGCCGCCGACGACGATGCTCGGCGCGCTGTACCGCTACCTGCGCGAGGCGGATCCTCGATACTTCCAGCCGATGAACGCGAACTTCGGGCTCGTCGACGATCTGGGGGAAGCCGTCCGCGACAAGCGGGTGAAGCGGGAGCGCCTCGCCGCGCGCGCGCTCGCCGACCTCCGGGATTGGGTCGTTGCCGGCGACACGAGCCCCGCGCGCGTGTGAGGACCCGTCGTCCCACGGCGCCAGTGGATTCAGGCCCGAAGACGGAGCCGACGGAGGACGCCCCCGCGCCCGTCCCCGCCGAGGTGAGCGACTTTCTCACGCATCTCGCGAAGGAGCGTGACGTTTCGCCGAATACGGTGAAGGCGTACCGGCGCGACCTCGCGGAGCTCTGCGAGTTTCTCGGCGGCTACTACGGAACCGGCAGCTGGAGCTGGCAGGGCGTCGACCGGTTGGCGATGCGTGGCTTCCTCGCGCGGCTGGCGCGGCGCGGATTGAGCAAACGCTCAATGACGCGGACGCTCTCCGCCGTCCGAAGCTTCTATCGCTGGATGCACCGGAACGAGCTCGTCGAGGCGAATCCGGCGCGCGCGGTGGGAGCGCCGCGACTGGAGCGCTATCTTCCCGGCTACCTGGATCGTGCCCAGATCGACCTGCTCTTTCAGACTGCCGAGGTGCGGGCGTGGGAGGGGCATTTCGTGGACGTGCGCAACCTCGCGATCCTCGAGCTCTTCTACTCCACCGGGATGCGCCTTTCGGAGCTCCAGGGATTGAGCCGGAGCGACATGGACCTCGTGTCGCAGCAGGTCAAGGTGCGAGGGAAGGGACGCAAGGAGCGAATCGTGCCCATCGGTGACGCAGCGACGCTCGCACTGCGGAATTACGAGGCAAAGCGCGACGAGTTGATCCGCTCGATCGGCGCGCCCGCGGATCGGATGGCGGTCTTTCTCTCGCGGACTGGCCGACGCATCGGCGTTCGCGCGGTACAGAAAGCGGTCACCGGCTTTCTCCGGGAGATCGACGAGGAAGCAGGCCTCAGCGTGCACTCGCTACGGCATACCTTCGCGACGCATCTCCTCGACGCCGGCGCCGATCTGCGCGCGGTGCAGGAGCTCCTCGGCCACGCGTCGATATCGACGACGCAGATCTACACCCACACCTCGGTCGAGCGGCTAAAAAAAGTGTATCAGAAATCACATCCGCGCGCCTGACGGGCGAAATGACGGGAGCCGGCAATTTCGCGATTGCCTGCGATGCTCGACGATCGTCGTGAGGGTGAACCCGACACTCATCCCCGCCCACGTGCCTCTCCAAATCGGACAGCGTCCGCGTCCCCTGCCTGCGAACCGATTCGGCATCAGCCGCCTCGAGATCGCGCTCGTCGTCGTGATCATCGGCGTTGCGACGATGTTTGTCATGGGCGCCAAGCCAAGAGGTGACCGGTCGCCTTTCGCGCTCTTCGGCGTCGCGCCTGGGATGACGCTCGCGCAGCTGCAGAAGGCCGTGATCGCGGAGCAGCAGGGCAAGATCGACTGCCGCCCTCAATTCACTGGCTACAGGTATTGTGTTCTGAAGTTCTCCCAGGACGCGGGCATGGTTGCGGCGGTGATCGATCCGAAGAAGCGAGTTGTCGTCGTGGAAGCCGCCAGAGTGGAAGGACTCGACCGCCTCCAGGTCGAAGCCCAGAATGCGCAGGTAGAGTGGAATCGCCATGGGCCGAGTATTTCGGTGCCTCCGCTGGTTGATCGGGGCGACACCGGTGCCGTGCGTTGGTCCGCGGGCGGTCGCTGGACCGCAGAGCTTCACTTCAATGGCAGTCAGGACCCCGACCCAGCGTCGTATGTTCTGCTGGTGGATGAGAAGGCTATCGAACAGCTGGCGAAGAGCTCGGAAGACGCCGCAGAGAGCGCAAGGCAAAGTGGGTGGATTCCGCCGACGGCCGAAGAAGCCGCGGCCGCGTTCGAGAAGCATCGCGCCGATCGCCAGTCCGACTACGGCGCGATGGCAACGACGCTCACGCAGCTCGGCGACTTCGAGTCAGCGCACTACAACACGCATCACAGCTATACCGATAACGTGTCCGAGCTGCCGGGAATGTTCATCGTCGGCGCGACGCATCTCGAGATTTTGAGCGCGACTGATTCAGGCTGGACGGCCAAAGCCATGCTCCCGGGCTATCCACATTCATCCTGTGTCGCCATCGGAGGCCGGGTGGCCGCCACGGAATGGCCGGTTACCGCCGGTGGTCGGAGCATCACCTCCGCGAGTGGGGTGACCTGCGATCCGCTTCCCGCGCTCGAGACGCCCTCGCTCGGCCGCTCCTAGTCGGCCATCGAGGATTGTCGGCGGCCTGGCTGTCAGCAGGCCCGAGTAGTGCGAGTAGAGAGCAACGTCATTCCGCTGTGCTGCGTTGTTCCCCACCACTGGTCACTGCCGACGTGCGTATCGAGACCCTGCCACTGATCCTGGGCGTTCTTGTGGCCCTGCTTGGGATCGGCATCATCTTCGATGCATGGACGCCCGATGCGGCGAATGTCGCAGCGGAGCGCCGTCGCCGACCTCGCATCGAGCGACATCGCAACGGTGAGGCACTCATCGGTCTGGGGGTGCTGGCGCTCGGGGCAGCGTTTATCGGCCGGGACAGCTGGCGGTATTCCGTCCTGGTCGTGATCATCGGCGCCGTGTTTCTGCTCGTCGGGGCGATCTTGAACAGGCAGTACCTGCGCGAGCTATTCGTGAATCGGGGCGCTTTGCGCCGTCGCGATCCGGCAACCCACGAAACAACCGCAGCCGCCGTGGTCGATGCTCCCGCTCCCATCGCGCCGATGGCGGCTGCCGACGCACCACCCGACGCGAGAGAGGACGCCGGCTGGGACGGCGTCGAGCGTCGCAGTGCGCCGCGCATCGGCAATAAGCGCGGCGGTTCGCGCCCGGGGCCGGAAGAGACGCGTCGCGAGTAGTCCGCAAGGCGTCGCAGGCGCGAGCCAGCCGCCAGCGCCCTGGTTCCGCAGAGTATCTTCAGGAGCATGAACGACACTCTGCCACGTATCCGCGCGACCACGATCGTCGCCGTGCGCCGCAATGGAAAAGTCGCGCTCGGTGGTGATGGACAGGTGACTGTCGGTGAGACGGTCATGAAGGCGAACGCCCAGAAGGTGCGCGCGCTCCGCAACGGAAAAATCCTCGCCGGCTTCGCAGGCTCGGCCGCTGACGGGATGCGGCTTTTCGAGAAGTTCGAGGAGAAGCTCGAGCGCTATCCGGAGAACATGCCGCGCGCCGCGGTGGAGCTCGCCAAGGACTGGCGCGGCGACCGCGTGTTGCGCCGTCTGGAGGCACTCCTCATCGTCGTCGATCGGAACCACGGGTTCGTCATCTCCGGCACGGGAGAATTGATCGAGCCCGATGATGGCGTGCTGGCAATCGGCTCGGGCGGCGCGTACGCGCTCGCCGCGGCGCGCGCGCTCATCGAGAATACCGATTTCGAGCCAAAGGCCATCGTGGAGCGCAGTCTCCGCATCGCCGGAGAAATTTGCGTCTACACGAATACGAACATCCACGTGCTGGAGGCGTGACGGCTCGTGCCTTCCAATCGCACTGAACAGACTCTGGCGCGCCTCGCGGATCTTACGCCGAAGCAGATCGTCGCGGAGCTCGATCGCTACATCGTGGGGCAGGCGGACGCGAAGAAGGCGGTCGCGATCGCGCTTCGCAATCGGTGGCGACGGCAGCGCGCGCCCGAAGCGATTCGCGAGGAGATCAGCCCCAACAACATCATCCTCATCGGACCGACCGGGGTGGGGAAGACGGAGATCGCGCGTCGTCTCGCGAAGCTGGCAGGCGCGCCGTTCATCAAGGTCGAGGCGTCGAAGTTCACCGAGGTTGGATACGTGGGCCGCGACGTCGAGGGGATGGTGCGCGATCTCGTCGAGAGCGCGATCGACATGGTGCGGGGCGAGCGAGAGGGCGAAGTCGAGGACCTCGCCAACGAGCGCGTCGACGAGCGGCTGCTCGACCTGTTGCTCCCGCCACCGCCCAAGCCTAACGACGGTGGCGTCCGCAACGAGCCGGAGTCGAATGGCGCCGAGACCGACACGCTGGGTGTGTTCGTCGTCTCCGGCAGCGGCGCGGTAACGAAGGAGCGCGCCGATCCGGCGACGGAACGCTACCAGCGCACCCGCGAGAAGCTGCGGCAGCTCCTGCTCGACGGGCAGCTCGAGACGCGCGAGGTCGAGGTCGAGGTGCCGGCGACGGGACCGATGCTCGACATGTTCGCCTCGCAGGGCGCGCCGGAAGGGATGGAGAACTTCACCGAGATGCTGCAGGGGATGCTCCCGAAGCGCACCAAGAAGCGCTCGGTGAAGGTGAGCGAGGCCCGCCGCATACTTTTCGAGCAAGAGCTCGAAAAGCTCATTGATTTGGAAGACGTGACCTCGGACGCTCTCGAGCGCGTCGAGAAGCTGGGCATCATCTTCCTCGACGAGATCGACAAGATCGCGGGCGAGCGCTCGCAGATGGGCGGACCGGACGTGTCGCGTGAAGGCGTGCAGCGCGACCTCCTGCCCATCGTCGAGGGATCGAACGTGCAGACCAAGTACGGCATGGTGAAGACGGACCACGTCCTCTTCATCGCCGCGGGTGCGTTTCACGTCTCCAAGCCGAGCGATCTGATTCCCGAGCTGCAGGGCCGATTCCCTATCCGGGTCGAGCTGAAGCCGCTCACGGAGAAGGATTTCGTCCGGATCATGACGGAGCCCGAGAACGCGCTGACCAAGCAGTACGCGGCGCTCGTGGCCGCGGACGGCGCGACCCTCGACTTCACCGAGGATGGCATCGCGGAGATCGCCCGCATCGCGGCGCAGGTGAATGAGCGGATGGAGAACATCGGCGCGCGTCGCCTGCACACGGTGATGACGACGCTCCTCGAAGAGGTGCTCTACGAGCTTCCCGACGGTGCATCGTCGCGAGTCGTCGTCGATCCGACGATGGTGCGCGATCGGTTGAAGTCAATCGCCGAAGATGAGGATTTGCGAAAGTGGATCCTGTAGGTGGTCGGTGAACGGTTGACCGTGAACGGGTGAGAGGAGCGGGAGCGCGCGCGAACAGCGCGCGCGACTCCAAAGCGACCCTTTTGTGCCCGCTTTGCGGGCACAAAAGGAAATACCCGGTGCATGCGGACACCGGGCATTCCTCGGGCGGGCGTTCCCTCAAACGCTTCGCCACACAGTCCCTCCCCAGGGACTTTCCCCCAACTACAAGAGCTTGAGCATCGGTCGCCGAGGACCGACCCGTGGAGCACTCGCGCTCAGCCGGGCCGATGCCGCCGCGAAGATTCGAGCCGAGGCGCGGAGCGACGTCGTCGCTTCGGCCAGCCGGTTGCCGCTCGCGCCTAACGCGCGCAGGTGCGCCTCGAGATCTGCGAACGCGTTCTGTGACCGCTTGGTGCGAATGGTGAGCATATGACCTCCTCCCGCGGCGTCGCGGTGAGTCGAGTAAATACGAAAGGCATCGCGCTGAGTCGTGATGCGGGCGGTCAGCGGGATGCCTTGGAGGTCCTGGCGCGTGCAGGCGCGATCTGTCGATCGGGCCGGCCTGCGGCTCGGCTCACCTTCGGCAACCGGACGACCTCGTCGGGCATATCGCCCTTCGACGCTCCTGGCTTTGCGGCCCCGCCTCGCGACGGGTGTGCTAGTATCGAGTGAGGGTCTTTCAGTTTGACCCTGTATAAAGCAACGCGCGGGCCGCCCTGACAGCCCCCGGTAACTGGCGTCAGCCCATGCACTTCGGTGTGACTGTCGACGAATACGACGGTGGCCAGTTCTTGCAGACCGCCTGACCTCTGGCTCGTTGCCAGACGTCGCTAGTTTTCCGCGCTGCCTTCGCACGCGCAACTCGTCACTCGCCCCTCGCCACTCAAATGGAACGCGACTTTCTCCAGATCCCCGACTTCTCACGCGACGAGATCAACAGCCTCTTCGACATCGCCGATCGCATGAAGTCCGGCAAGTACAAGAAGAAGCCGCTCGAGGGCAAGTCGCTGGCGATGATCTTCATGAAGTCGTCGACGCGCACGCGGGTCTCGTTCGAGGTCGGGATGTATCAGCTGGGCGGCCACGCGCTCTTCCTCTCGCCGCGCGACGTCCAGCTGGGTCGCGGTGAGCCGATCGCGGACACGGCTCGCGTCCTGTCGCGTTACGTCGACGGCATCATGATCCGGACCTTCGCGCACCAGGACATCGAGGAGCTGGCGAAGTACGCCACGGTGCCGGTGATCAACGGCTTGACCGATCTTGTGCATCCCTGCCAGGTGCTCGCCGATCTGCTCACCGTTAGGCAGCAGCTGGGGAGCGTCGAGGACAAGCGCTACGCCTGGATCGGTGACGGCAACAACATGGCGAACTCGTGGATCAACGCGGCGTACGTCTTCGGCTTCGATCTCACGCTCGCGTGTCCGGAGGGCTACGAGCCCGCGGATCATCTGCTCGCGCGCGCGCTGAAGAAGGCGAAGGTGCGCGTCGTGCGTGATCCGATGGAAGCCGCGAAGGACGCGGACGTCATCAACACCGATGTGTGGGCGTCGATGGGCCAGGAGGAGGAGCAGAAGGAGCGCGCGCGTGCCTTCGCGCAGTACACGGTGAACGCGAAGCTCATGAAGCAGGCGTCGAAGAAGGCGATCTTCCTCCACTGTCTGCCGGCGCATCGGGGTGAGGAGGTGGCCGCCGAGGTCATCGACGGCCCGCAGAGCCGCGTCTGGGATGAGGCGGAGAACCGCCTTCACATCCAGAAGGCGATCATGGCGGCGCTGATGGGAGGGGAATCGGTCGGCTAACCCCGACATCGATCAGCGTTCACTCATCGCCGCCGTCGCGAGCGCCGCGCCGAGTTCGAGCGTCGGGCGCTCTCCTCGCGCGAGCGTGGCGAGCGCCGCTTGGGCCCAGACGCGATGCACGCGCAGGGAACCGCCATCGTCCCGGATCATGCCGGCGCGCTCGAGCTCTCCAAGCAGCGCGCCGAGCTCGGCCCGATCGAAGATGCCGAGATCGACGAGCGCCCGCGGCGTCACGCTGCCTAACGCCGCGATGAGCCGCAGCGCGCGCAGAGTGTCCATAGGCAGGCGCGCGATCCAGTCGTCGACGAGCCACTCCAGGTCGGGCGGTAGCTCGCCACCGGTGCGCGCCAGCGCCTGCACCAGGAGTGGATGGCCGCCGGCGACCTCGAACAGCTCGTAATGATTGATCGCGGATGACGGTGCGATCGCTCTCGTGAGGGCAGCCGCGGCGGTCGAGTCCAGGCACTGTACGCGAATCCGCTGAATGACACTCGGTTCGGGAAGCGCCGCGAGCTCCGCCTCGTGAAGGGCCCGGTACGCGAAGATCCAGAGGAGCCGCCGGTCGGCACTCCATCGAACCAGCGCCCGCAATGCACTCCAGATCGCGGCGTCGACCGCGTGCATGTCGTCGATCGTGAGGATCGTTGGCGACTCGTCGCTGACGGCGGCGAGCAGCTCCGCGAGCGCGTCCCGTAATGCCTCCTCGCCGATGCCGCTGACGCGCGCGTCGGCAAGCAGAGCGTAGGCGCCGGGATCGCAGCCGGCGGCGCCAGGCTCCTCGAGCAGGACGGCCGCGAGCTCGAGGATCATCGCGAAGGGACGCAGGCCGTGCGCGGGCCGGGCGTCGAGTCGCACCAGCCGGGCCGTTCCCGTTAGGCGCACCGCGTCGAGCTCGCGCAGGAGGCGCGTCTTCCCGATGCCCGCCGGCCCCCAGAGGACGATGGCGCCGCCGCGACCGCCGGAGGCGCGCGTCACCGCGGACCAGAGGCGTCGAACGATCTCCTCTCTTCCGACCAGGGGCGGCATCGGTGCACTCACGTCGACACGGGCGGACGCGACGAGGCGCCGACGCAGCTTGGCGGCGGCGAGGCAGACCTCCTCGTCCGCTCCAGGACGCCCAGTGAGCTCGTCGAGGAGCACGATGGCCCGCCGCGAGTCGCCCGTTAGGCACGCCGCCTCCGCACGCAGCAGCACGGCGCGATCGTCCCCGGGATCGACCAGCTCCGCGGCACGGGCGAGCCGCTCGACGAGTGCCCAGTCGCCAGCGGCCCGCACGAGCGCGACGGCCGCCGTGAGCCAGCGCATGACCGTCCCAATGACGAGATCTCGAACGTCGTCGATCCGGTCGGCCAGCGCGGGACTGGACGCGGCCACGCCCGGCAGGACGGCGCCGATTCCCTCCACCTGCGCGCGTACCAACTCGAGCGACGCCGGCAATGTTACGAACTCACGAAAGTCGATCGACGGCGACTCGAGCGCGACGGTGGCGCCGGAGCACACGAGCGGCGCGCCCATTCGCCGCAGCCGGTGCAGGAGGGAGCGGAGTCGATGGTTGCGATCGCGATCCGCGGCCTGGGGCCAGAGCATAGCGGCGAGGTCGCGGCGCGCGAGCCCCGCGCTTCCATTCATGCCAAGAAGCAAGAGCAGCGCGAAGGTCATCGGCTGCTCGGACCCGACACGTGTGCCGGCAATGGCGATCTCGCTGGCGCCGAGGGTTCGAATGCGCAGCATGGGGGAGTGGTCGGCCGTGAGGTGACGCACCGTGGGGCATCGACGTGTCGCCCGCGTGACGCTACTCGATAACCTCACTCGTGCGGAGCGACATCATCGGACGCGGAAATGACGGTGCGGAACGTTGCGCCGCGTGACGCACATTGCCCCGATCTACCTCGTGCGCCAGCTTCCTTGTCCGCACGTCATCATTCACCCTCGCACGAATCGCGACATGCTCGAGGAAGGCGATCCAGCCCCGGACTTCACGGCGGACACGGACGGCAACGCGCTCGAGTTGCGTGCGCTCCGCGGGAAACCGGTGGTGCTGTACTTCTATCCAAAGGACGACACCCCTGGTTGAACCGTGGAGGCGTGCCAGTTTCGCGACGCCTTCCCTCGGTTCGAGGGACTCGATGCGACCGTCCTCGGCGTCAGCCCCGATTCGGTCAAGTCGCACCAGAAGTTCAAGAAGAAGAACAATCTGCCGTTCACACTCGTTGCCGACCCTGATCACGCCATTGCCGAGCGGTATGGCGTGTGGGGTGAGAAATTGATGTTCGGGCGCAAGTACATGGGCGTCCTGAGAACGACGTTCGTCATCGGGCCGGATGGTCGCATCGCGAAGATCTTCCGCGGTGTGAAGCCCGAGGGCCACGCCGAAGAGGTCGCGCAATTCCTCGCGGAGTCCAGATGAGCACAGGCCGGCCCCTTTCGTCCCGAGCACGCTATCGCGCGTTCGTCGACGACTATCGTCGCCGGCGGCTCGATGATGCGACTGATGCTGTCTCTGGCGGCGCCACGCCGGCCGCGGAGGGAAAGCCGAAGGCGTCTCCCAACAGGCGCCGCTACGTTCGCGACTACCTGAACTGGCTCAAGCCGCATCGCGTCGCCGTCGGCACCGTGTTCTTCCTCGCGCTCCTGGCCGGGGCGCTCCAGATGATCGAGCCGCTCTTCATGCGGTTCATCGTCGACCACGTCCTCCTCAACAAGGCGCTCGACACGGCGGGCCGGCTCACACGGCTCCAGCTCGCCGGCATCACCTTTCTCGTCGTCGTCCTCATCTCCAACTCCTTCGGCGCGCTCAAGGACTATCGTCAGCGTTTACTAAACGTCGGCGTGATGCTTTCGCTCCGGCGCGCGCTGTTCGACCGGCTCCTGCATCTCCCGTTGCCCAAGCTCTGGGAGATGAAGACGGGAGGCATTCTCTCCCGTCTCACGGGTGACATTGATACGACGACGGGCTTGCTGCAGATGGCGATCGTTTCGCCCGCGGTGTCGTTCATTCGGCTTCTCATCGCCGTCGCCGTTCTGTTCTCGCTCAACTGGCGCCTCGCGCTCACTGCCCTCGCAATTGTGCCCGGCGTCGTGCTCATGAGCCTCGCCTTCGCGCGCCGCGTGCGGCCCATCTATCGCTCGGTGCGCAAGGACGCGGAGCGGATCGACGGCCGCGTCGGCGAGACGTTCTCGGGGATACGCGTCGTTCGCGCATTTCGCGCCGAGAGCCGCGAGATGCTCGACTACCTGCGCGGCCGGCATACGGTGCTCCGGAAGGAGCTCTTCGCGCATCGACGCGAGCTCGTGCTCTGGACGTCGTGGTCGCTCCTGCTCAGCGGCGTCAACGTCGTGATCGTCTGGTACGGCGGCTGGCTGAACATTCGTGGCCGCGCCTCGATCGGCGACATCATGGCTTTCCAGTGGTACACGTTCCTTCTGCTGAATCCCGTCTGGCAGATCGTGAACTCGTTCTCCGAGCTCCAGCGCTCGCTGGCGGCGATGGAGCGCGTGTTCGAGCTCCTCGGCATGCAGCCAGACAAGCCCGATCTGCCCGATGCGCACGACGCCCCGCGCCTGGTGCGCGAGATCCGGTTCGAGAAGGTCGAGTTCGAGTACGTCGAAGGGCGGCCGGTCGTGCGCGACTTCAACGTCACCGTACCCGCCGGTTCGGTGGTTGCGCTCGTTGGTCGAAGCGGTGCGGGCAAGACCACGGTCACCGATCTCGTGGCGCGCTTTCATGATCCCACGCGTGGCCGAATCCTCCTCAACGGCACCGACATCCGCGAGCTGCGCCTGCGCAGCTACCGTGATCTCCTCGCCATCGTGCAGCAGGATGTCTTTCTCTTCGACGGCTCGGTGCGCGACAACATTGCGTACGCGCGAAACGACGCCACCGATGACGATGTCGAGGACGCGGCGCGTCGCGCCAACGCCCACGAGTTCATCGCGAGGCTGCCCGACGGCTACGACACCTTCATCGGCGAGCGCGGCGTGAAGCTCTCGGGTGGACAGCAGCAGCGTCTCGCCATTGCCCGCGCGATCCTTGCCTCTCCACAAATTCTCATCCTCGACGAAGCGACGAGCAATCTGGACACCGAGAGCGAGCAACTCATCCAGGCTTCAATGTCAACGCTCTTGGCAGGGCGAACCACATTCGTGATTGCTCATCGCCTGTCGACGATACGACGCGCTGACCTCATTCTCGTCATGGAGGACGGCAGTATCGTGGAGCGCGGTACGCACCAAGAGCTCATGGAGGCGCGCGGCGGCTACTACGGCATGGTCCTGCGACAGATGGAAGTGGCGACACAGCAGGGCGAAGCGCTGAACGTTTGAAGCCGCGCGTCTCGGCACAGCTTCTGCGCCGTTCGCGGTTCACCGTTGACCGTTCACGGTTAACGGTTCACCGTCCACGGCTCACCGTGCCCGCCATGTCAGATTCTCACCTCGACGACCTCTACTCGCTCATCGACGGCATCGAAGTCGCCATGCTCGTCACCCGTCGGCGCGATGGTCAGCTCGTCTCGCGGGCGATGCAGACTCAGCGTCGCACCGATGGCGCCGACCTCTGGTTCGTGACCAGCATCGCCTCGCAAAAATTTGAGGAGCTCGCGTTCGATCCGCACGTCAATCTCTCGTACTACAAGGACCGCACGAGAGAGTGGGTGTCCGTGAGCGGCAAGGCGATCCTCACCCAGGACCGGGACCTCATTCGCGGGCTGTACAAGCCCGATTGGAAGGCCTGGTTCAAGGCCGCCGAGGGCACCAATGACGAGCGCACCGGAACGGTGGACGATCCGAACATCGCACTCATTCTCGTCGAGACGCAGGCGGTGTCATACTACAAGAGCGATCGGCCGCTGCCACTCGTGCTCTTCGACGTCGCGCGCGCCATGGTCGGCGGCTCCCCGCCGCGCCTCGGCGATCAGCGCGACGTCACCGCCGAGGAGCTGCAGGCCGAGGCGCGACGTCATCGATCGGAGAACGAGCTGAGGTCCTGATCGCCCGCGACGACAGCGAGGTCGCCACCTGGTACGAGCAACGCGCCGCCGAGTTCGACGCGGCGGCCGCGCGTTCGCATCGTCGCGGCGAGTTGCTGGGAATGGCGCGGCTCGCGGCGTTCATCCTCGCCATCCTGTCTGCAGCGTGGCTCTTCTCGCTCCCGTCGCAATCCGTGGCTTCCGGCGTGGCGCTGATGGTAAGCGTAGCCGTCTTTCTCGTTCTCGTTGGCGTTCACGCGCGCGCGCGCGCTGACGAGCGGCACGCGCGAGATCTCTCGGCGCTGAACGAACGCGGCGTCGCGCGCGTTCATCGCGACTGGCCGTCACTGCCCATGCCTCGAGAGATCATCCCGCTCGACCATCCCTACGCGAGCGACCTCGACGTCGGCGGCACCACCGCGTCGCTGTATCGGCTGCTCGACGTCGTGAGCGCCGCGACGGGCCGACCGGTGCTTCTGCGTTGGCTCCTCGAGGCGCCAGCGCCACTCGAGGAGCTCGTCGAGCGGCAGAAGGCAGTCGCCGAGCTGGCCGCGGCGGTTCAGCTTCGGGAAGAGCTGGCCGTGCTGGCGGGTCGCGGCCACGAAGTCAGCCCCGAGCAGCTCGCGGCGTTTTTCGACTGGGCCGAGAGCGAGCCATGGCTTCGCACGCGGCCGGTGTTGCTCTGGACGGCGCGAGTCATCCCCTTCGTCACCCTTGCGGCAGGAGTGCTCGCGCTCTTTGGCCGCCTGCCCTCGACGGCGCCGCTGCTCTCGATCGTCGCCGGACTCTTCGTGCTCGCGCGGCACCGGACCGCGATCACCGAGCACCTAACGAGTGTGCTCCGGCGCGGCACCGGGCTCCGCCCGCAGCGGCGCATGCTCGACGTGCTCACGGCGGCGCGATTCACGTCGCCGCTCCTCCAGCGCGAGCAATCGAGCGCAATGACGGGCAGCGCGGGCCTCCGCGCGCTCGAGCGGTCTCTGTCGCTGCTCGAGGGACAGGGATCGCTCGTTCACGCGATCCTTGCCGCGCTCGTGCTCTGGGACGTGCACGCGCTCTCCTGGCTCGACCGCTGGCGGGTCCGCTACGGACGGAGCCTCCGCGCGTCGCTCGCCTCGTTAGGCAACGTAGAGGCGCTCGCGGCGCTCGGCACCCTTGCCCACGACAATCCGGCGTGGCCCTTTCCCGAGCTCCAGCCGGCCGCGAATAGCCTAACGGCAACGATGCTCGGGCACCCGCTCATCGCACCGGTAACGCGGGTGGGGAACGACATCACCGTCGGACCGACGGGCACGCTGCTTCTCGTCACCGGCTCCAACATGTCGGGGAAGAGCACCCTGCTCCGCGCGATGGGGCTCAACGTCGTCCTCGCGCAGGCGGGCGCACCGGTGTGCGCGCGGAGCCTAACGATGCCGCTCGTGGAGGTGCGGACGAGCATTCGCCTCGCCGACTCGCTCGAGCGGGGCGTCTCGCTCTTCATGGCCGAGCTCCAGCGGCTGAAGGAGATCGTCGACGCGGCGCGCGCGCGAAATCGTGCGCGACCTCTGCTCTATCTTCTGGACGAGATTCTCCACGGTACCAACACGGCCGAGCGGCTCATCGCCGCGCGCGCGGTGCTCGTCCACCTGGTCCGCGCCGACGCGATCGGCGCCGTTACCACGCACGATCTCACCCTCGCCGCGGATGGCGCGCTCGCGACCGCCGCACGACCCGTACACTTCACCGAGCAGGTGAGTGGCGCGCCGGGCGACGGCGCCGCCGGGATGACCTTCGATTACCGGCTTCGCCCCGGTCTCGCCACCTCGACGAACGCTCTCAAGCTGCTCGCCCTCGTTGGCCTGGCGCTGCCGGATGCGGCGGAGACGTCCTCGACACCCTCGATGACGCAATGAATCCTGCTCATTACCTTGGCGCCGCATGAGCCCCGACGAACGTGCCATCCGCGATGTCATCGCCAACTGGCTCTCCGCCAGCGCGGCAGGCGACACCAATGCCGTGCTCGCCCTCATGTCGGACGACGTGGAGTTCCTCGTCGCCGGACGCTCCTTTGGCAAGGAAGAGTTCAGCGCTGGCCAGAGCGCGCTCGCGACGCACCGAATCGAAGCGTCGTCGGACGTTCGCGAGGTGGTGGTGTCGGGCGACCTGGCGTACGCCCGCACCGAGCTCACCGTGACGATGACGCCCCTCGGGAGTGGCGAGAGCGTTCGCCGGAAGGGCCCGACGCTCAGCATCTTTCGCCGAGGCCAGGACGGCCGCTGGGTGCTCGTCCGTGACGCCAACCTGCTCGCGCGCGGTTAACACTTCGGAACCCGGGTCCTGCGGACACTCTACCAACGCCCGTCCCCTCGTTACTGTACGAGTGTCCGAGCCCTCGTGACCGACCCTGGCCGTTGACCTTCTCACCACGATGAACCTGCATCGACCGCGAGCCTCGTTCGCGCTCCTCGCCTTTGCCCTCGCCCTCGGCGCGTGCAACTCCAACGCCGAAGGTCCGCCTGTGCCTGGCGGCGTCACTGCCGTCAGCGGCAACAGTCAGTTCGCCGTGGTCGGGTCGCCGGCGGCCAACCCACTCGTGGTGCTCGTGACGGACCAGAATGGGTCTCCCCTCGCCGCTGCGCCGGTGACCTGGACGGTGACCAGCGGCGGCGGTACGGTCGCCAACGCGCTCTCCACGAGCGACGCGTCCGGCGTTGCGAGGATGACCTATACCGCCGGCCCGCGGACCGGCGCGGCGACGGTGGTGGCCACCGTCGCCCAGTTCTGGACGACGTCATTCACCATCTACATCGAAGCCCCTTGATGCACCGTCCGCCACCGTCGCCACTCGCGCGGGCCGTAGCGAGCCTGGCGCTTCTCTCGTTAGGTGCCGCCCTCGGGGCCTGCGGCGACAAGAAGCTCGGACCATCCGTTCCGGCATCCGTGAACATCGTGTCGGGAGACTCGCAGACGCTGCTCGCCGGCAACAAGGCGTCGACGCCACTCGTTGCTTCCATCATGAATGCCGACGGCTCGCCGCTGCCGAACGTACCGGTGCGCTGGAGTGTCCCGAGCGGCGGCGGCTCGATCGAGACCGTCGTCGACACCACCGACGCCAATGGCCAGGTGAGCACCGTCTACCGGTCGCCGGCGAAGGTTGGAAGCGCGACGGTCACCGCTTCGGCCGCGTCGGCGACACGCCAGTTCACGGTGATCATCGTCGCCGATACCACCGGCAGTCTCTTCGCCTACGGCGGCGACGGTGCGGCGGCGATCGTCGGCGTTCCGTTGACGCTCACGGCGCGGGCGACGGACCGCTTTGGCAATCCAATGAGCGGTATCGGCGTAACCTGGTCCACCTCGAGCGGGCAGCTTCAGGCCACCAGTAGCACCACCGATTCCACTGGGCTGGCCACGAACGTGATCACTGTCGGTCCCAACCCGGGCAGCGCGACGATCACCGCGACGTCGCGCTTCAACGCGGTGACGTTCACCGTCTTCGCCCTACCAGCGAGCTGACGACGAGGCCTGCCGCCTAACGGGGCGGCATGTCTTCCTCGGCGGCGAGCATCTCCCGCTTGATGCGGGCGAGAGCATCCCGGGCGTGCGCCGCGGCGGTGCTGCTGGGATAGCGGTCGATCAGCTT
>JAJKIR010000063.1 GCA_021154325.1 Gemmatimonas sp. | reverse complement strand
GCCCCGCAATGAGCTGGTGCTCACGGCCACGGCGATCGATGTCAACGGAGGGAGCAGCAAAGGGCTGGTCACGATCGTTCACGACCGTCCGCCGACGATCATCGTTCACGCCCCGCTCAACAACACGGTCTCGAACTCGACGATCGATTACTGGGTGGATTGTGTCGACGATGATCCGGCTGGTTGCGCGCGGGTCGGCATCACTGCATACCCGAGTAGCGGCAGCGTTCAAAGCGGCAAGTCCATCGCCAGCGGAACGTCCACCCTCAAGGGCACAGCGACACTCCCTCAAGACAGCTACTCGCTTCAGATCGACGGCGTCGACTCGAGGGGACAGGTCGCGACCGCGCAACGCGGCATCACGATCATCACGAATCCGCATCTTCAGGAATTGATTTCAGGCCTCGGCGGAGCGCTGGATTATCGGTCGAACCGGCTGCTGTTCGCCGCACCGGACAGCGCCCCGTATCGTCTCGCGATCCGCTCCAGCGACGGCCATGAGGACCTGATCGCCCTCGATTCGCAGCGCGTTGCCGTCATGGGTGCACTCACGTCGACCGGGGCGGCATTTGGGGCGCAGCTACCGGGGATGACGGCGTGGACACTGAATTTCTGGCAAGGCGGCAACGTCACGAGAGCGCCCGGATCGTACGTTACCGCCGACTTCGTTGCCGACGGCGATTTCGTGCTGTACTGGACGACGTCGGCTGGGTCATTGGCGGCAACGCTCCGTCGCCACAATGTCGCGACGAACGAAGACATTCAGATCGCGTCCTTGTTGCCGGCGAATATACACTCACTCGCGCCTAACGGTGACGTCGCCTTCTGGCGCGCGACTGGCGACTGGAATGTCTATTGGTATCATGGCGGCGCCACGACGCAGGTGACGAGCGACGGCAATCAGAGCGCGATGAACATGTTCCCCGTTACTGACGGAACGCAGGTCGTTTTCGTCCGGCAGACGCCCTGCTGCAATGTCGGAACGCCGATGTACGCAATCGAGCCGTTTGACGGCACGGCGATCGCGGAGCTCGCGCCGCCGACTGCCGGTCCACAGCCGTTTCCTCATCAGAGCTACGAAGCGCGCAACAGCTGGATGGCGTTCGTGAAAGCTGACGCGTTCAGCGTCAACCAGGTCTGGACGCGTTCTCCCTCCGGGGAGGTGCGACAGATTTCGACGTTCGCCACTCCGGGTCAGCTCAAGGCGCTCGGCGATGACGGCAGCGTCATGTTCACCAGCGCGAGCCGCTACTACTTCGCGGCTCCGGGAACCAATCCAGTTGACCTGGGCGCGATCCCCGGCCGCGTCGTGTGGCGTGACGGTATATTCGTGACGCTGATCGGAAGAAGCGCGCTCAGGATCCTTCCGTAGATCCATTCGGCAGCAACGCGGTATCTTTCGCGCGTGGAGATCTCCCGCGTCGATCCTTTTCTCGACTACCTGGAGCGCGTTCATCAACGGACGCGTCGCGTCGTCCTTTGCATCCCCCGCGACGATCTCGACTGGTCGCCGTCGCCGGGAAAATTCAGCTTCGGCGATCTCGTTAGGCATCTGGCGACGATCGAGCGCTACATGTATGGCGAGACCGTCCGTGACCGGCCTAGTGCGTATCCTGGCCACGGTCGCGAACTCGCCGACGGCTTCGATGCGACGCTGGCCTTGTACGATCGTCTGCACGACGAGTCGCGTACGCTGTTCGCCGAGCTCACCGACGCGCGGTTGGCGGAGAAGTGCCTCACCCCCGCCGAAACTCCAATCACGGTTGGGAAGTGGCTCCGCGCGATGATCGAACACGAGGCGCATCATCGGGGGCAGCTCTACCTCATGCTGGGCATGCGACACGTTGTAACGCCGCCGCTGTATGGATTGACCTCGGAGGAGGTCCGGGTTCGGAGTCGCGAGGCCGCGGGTCTGAGGGGCCAGAGCTGAGGTCATGGGCTCGAGACTGGAGATTTGTCCATTTCAGCGTTGCCAACGCCGCCGGCGTACTTCACGTTACCAGCCTGCCCTCCAACCCCCGTGGAGTTCCCGATGTCTCGATCTCCCCTTGCCCTTACGGCGACCTGCCTCACGCTCCTCTCGACGGCTCTCGCCGCGCAGCAGGCCAAGCCCACCGTCGCCCAGTTCCTGAGCCCGTCTTCACCGCTCGAGCTCGCCCGCGCCAGAAATGCGGATCGCGTTGCCTGGGTTGCCTACGAGCGCGGGATGCGGAACGTCTACACGGCGGCGGCGCCGGACTTCAAGGCGGTCCGCCTAACGAGCTTCATGCAGGACGACGGCACGGATGTCTCCGAGGTCGACCTCTCCGACGACGGCTCGATCGCGATCTTCATGCGCGGTACGGAGCCCAACCGGCTTGGGTGGAATGCCAATCCCACGCACGATCCACGGGGCGCGGAGCGGGCCATCTGGGCCGTGCGCACCTCGGGCGGCCCCGCATGGCGCGTTGCGGCCGCGACGTCCGCGACGCTGTCGCCTGACGGGCGCACCGCGCTCTACGTCCGCGACGGCCAGATTTTCCGGGCGCGCATAACGCCTAACGCCGCGGCGCCCGCCAGCGACAGCACGATTCCCTTCATCAAGGAATGGGGGCGTCAGAGCAATCCTCGCTGGTCGCCGGACGGCAGCAAGATCGCCTTCGTGAGCGACCGCGAGAATCACGCATTCATCGGCGTCTACGATACCCGCACCCGCCGTGTGGACTTCGTGGCGCCGAGCGTGGATTGCGACGCGGCGCCGGCGTGGTCGATGGATAGCAAGCAGATCGCGTTCATCCGGCGGCCCGGCCTGCCGTTCGGAATGCAGGCGCAGGAAGGGGACGGAGGAATCGGAAACCCGCCGGGACCCGCCGCAGGACGTGGCCGGGGCGGCGCGGGCGGTTGCTTCGCCGGCGCATTCGGCCGTGGCGGTGGCCGCGGTGAAGCCCGACCGCAGGACACGACGCGCTTCACGCGCTTTCCGGGGCTCTATCGCGCCACGTTCAAGGGCGGGTACAACACGTCGGTGATGGTCGCGGACGTGAGCAAGTGCCCACCCGCGAACGGCCCGACCGAGGCCGGCGGAACCGAGTGCTCGGCGCGCGAGCTCTGGCACAACGCACCTAACGATTCGGCGTTCGCAACGGTGCGCACCCTGATCTGGGCGGGGAACGATCACGTGATCTTCCCGCTCTCGCCGCCGAACGACGAGTGGGATCGCTACTACACGATCGCCGTTGGGGCCCCGGCGAGCGGCCCGGTGGTGCTGACGACGACCAACGGCCTCATCGAGGACGCGACGTCGGCGGCGCTGTCGCGCGACGGGAAGACGCTCTACTACTGCACGAACGCGAACGACATCGAGAAGCGGCACATCTGGGCGGTGCCGACGTCGGGAGGCACTCCGAAGCAGATCTCCACGGACGATGGCATCGAGACGTCGCCGCAGCCGTTGGCCTCGGGGCGGCAGATCGCCGTGCTCTATTTCGGCGCGGCACAGCCGGCGTCCGTTGGGCTCGTGGCAGCAGCCGGTGGATCGACGCGTGTGGTCTATCCCACGCTCGGTGCCGATTTCCCGAAGTCAGCGCACGTGACGCCGGAGATCGTCGTCGTCAAGTCGCCCGATGGTTTAGAGATTCATGATCAGCTGTTCCTGCCGAAGGACCTCAAGCCGGGTGAGAAGCGACCGGCGATGATCTTCGTGCACGGCGGGCCGGTGCGGCAGATGCTGCCGGGCTACCACTACATGCAGTTCTACCACTGGGCGTATGCCTACAACCAGTGGCTCGCGAGCCAGGGGTACGTGGTGCTGTCGGTGAACTACCGGAGCGGTGTCGGTTATGGCCGATCGTTCCGCAACGCGGCCAACACCAACGCGCGCGGCAACTCGGAGTACCAGGACGTGCTAGCGGCGGGGAAGTACCTCCAGACCCGCGCCGACGTTGATCCGGCGCGCATCGGCATCTGGGGGCTGTCATATGGCGGTCTGCTCACGGCGCAGGCGCTGGCGAGGAACTCGGATCTCTTCGTGGCGGGCGCGGATCTCGCGGGCGTGCACCTGTACGGCAACTCGCTCGACACGACAGCGGTCTCGTATCAGTCGTCGGCGATCTCGGCGATCGACAAGTGGAAGTCGCCGGTCTTCATTCTGCAGGGCGACGACGACCGCAACGTCGATTTCGCGCAGACGGTCGGCCTTGTGCAGCTGCTGCGGGCGCACAACGTGTACTACGAGCTGACGGTGATCCCGGACGACACGCACGAGTCGCTGCTGCACGCGCGGTGGATCGACACGTTCGACAAGATGGGTGATTTCTTCCATCGGTTCGTGTGGGACCGCGGCGCGAGTCCGCAGGCGACGTCGAGCGGAACACGGTAGGATGCGCCCCGCACCCACGTTCCTCACCACGACGGAGAACAACCTCCCGGAGTATCGCATCACCGAGCGATACGGGGTGGTACGCGGGATCACGGTGCGCTCGCGTTCGGTGTTCGGCACGTTAGGCGCCGTGCTGCAACAGATGCGCGGCGGCGATATCTCACTGCTCACGGACCTCTGCGAGCAGACACGCGCCGCCGCGTTCGATCTCGCGATCAAGCACGCACAGGCGCTCGGCGCCAACGCGCTCATCGCGCTGCGCTACGACGCGACGGAGATCATGTCGGGCGTCTCCGAAGTCCTCTGCTACGGCACAGCGGTGCGCGTCGTGCCACTGCGGCAGAGCAGCGAGTCGGAGGGCGCTGCAACCTAACGGGTCCCGAGGGTAGACTCCCTCGGCATGGACCCTACCGCGCTCGAACCCATCTCCGGGCATGCCATCCGCGTGCTGCTGCTGCAGCTCGCGGGGCTGCTCGCGCTCGCGCGCGTGCTGTCGGAGGTGATGCGACGGCTCGAGCAGCCGGCGGTGATCGGTGAGCTGATTGCCGGGATCGTCCTCGGTCCGACGATTCTCGGGCACTACCTCCCACAGCTGGCCCTCGCCGTCTTTCCGCAGAGCACGCGGCAGTTCCACCTCCTCGAAGTCGTGTCGTGGCTCGGGATGGTGCTGCTGTTGCTGCTCACCGGCATCGAAGCCGACGTGACGGTGATGCGCTCGCTCGGGCGTGCCTCGCTGTTCGTATCGTTAGGCGGGATGCTCGTGAACTTCACCTTCGGCGGCGCGCTCGGCGCGCTCATGCCCGAAACCATGCTGACGAGCCCCGGCACGCGGCCGCTCTTCGCCGCCTTCCTCGCGACGGCGCTCGCGATCACGGCGATGCCCGTCGTCGCCAAGATCCTCATCGACCTCAAGCTGATCCGCCGCAATATCGGCGTCGTCATTCTCTCTGCCGGCGTGCTCGACGACACCACCGGGTGGCTCGTCCTCTCGATCATCGCCGGCATTGCGTCTGCCGGTGTTTTCTCCGCGCCGAAGCTCGCGCTCACGCTTGGCGGCGTCGTGCTCTACGGGCTGGCGATGCGCTACGTGGTGTATCCAGTCTTCTCGCGACTGCTCGCGTTCACGAACGAGCGGGTGCAGCTCGCCGGCGCCGACGTCACGCTGATTCTCGTCTTCACCTTTCTCAGCGCCGCGGCGACGGAGGCGATCGGCGTCCACGCCGTCTTCGGCGCGTTCGTGATGGGGCTGCTCGTGCGGCAGGTGCCGCGCGTGCGGGCGTCGTCGCTGCAGGCGATCGAGACCTTCGTCCTCTCGGCACTGTCACCGATCTTCTTCGCCTTTGTCGGATTGAAGGTCGATCTTTGGTCACTCTCGACCTGGGAGCTGCCCGCAATCGTCATCGGATTGGCACTGCTCGGGAAGCTCGTCGGCTGCTACGCCGGCGGGCGACTTGGCGGATTGAATCACTGGGAGTCGCTCGCGGTCGGCTTCGGCATGAACGCGCGCGGCGCTATGGGGCTCGTCGTCGCGCTCATCGGCCTGTCACTCGGCCTGCTGACGGCGGAGATGTACTCGACGATCGTGCTCCTCGCGGTGGTAACGTCGTTCGTCGCGCCGATTCTGCTGCGGCTCGTCGTCCCAAAGCTGACGATCACGGCCGAGGAGCGGCGGCGTCTCGAGGACGACACACAAGCTCGGCTTCTTCCGAACGGCCCGATTCGCATCCTCGCGCCGACTGCGGGCGGGCCGAACGCGGAGGCGATCATGTCGCTCGCGGCGCCGATCGTGCGGGCGCGTGGCGGTGGGCTCACCGCGCTCTACATCGAGCGCGTCCAGCGCTCGCGATTCCGCGATCTGCTCGTTGGACGGCGGCGCTCGCTCGCCGGACGGGGGATCGAGCAGCACCTCGAGCGCGCGGCGAAGCGACTGGGCGACCAGTCGCGGCTCTTCTCGACGCAGCGAGCTGCCGCCACCGATCCGGCGGCAAAGATCGTCGCCGAGTCGACGCGTGATTACGATCTGCTCATGATCGGCGCGTCGCCGCACCATCTCGTGGCGGCGTCGCTGCTGTCGCGGATCGTGCCAGGCGTGCGACTGCCGATCGTCATCGTCCGAAGCGGCCTGGCGATGCCGCCCGAGTGCTTCGGTCGGATCCTCGTGCCACACGATGGCAGCGTCTTCTCGCGCGCGGCGGCCGAATTCGCCTTCGCCTACGGCGCGGCGGTATCGTCGCGGATCACCATCCTGCACGTTCTCAACGAGACCCGCGTCGCGACGGGAACACTCGTCGCCCCCGAGGCGCGTGAAGCGCACGCGCCCGGCCGCGCGCTGGAAGAGCAGATCACGGCCCACATTCACGAGACCTTCGAGCCGCTCGCGAGCGCGAATGGACTCTCGTTCGAAGTGCGCGTGCTCGCGAGCGGTGATCCCGGCGGTACGATCCTCGACGTCGCGCGCACGGACGACATCGACTTGCTGGTGCTCGGGGGCGAGAATAAGATGCTCGAACAACCGCTCTTCTTCGGCCAGGGAACGGCATCGATCGTCGAGCGCGCCGAGTGTACGACGGCCGTGGTGGTACCACACCTGAAATGATCCGCTCATGAGCACACCGTGGTCGCTTTCTGCCGTCGCGCTGATCGCGCTCGCCGGCGCTCCCCTCGCCGCGCTTCCCGCCCAGCAGCCGGCGCGCCTAACGAATCGCGCCGCCGAGACACGCTTCGTCGACTCGATTCTCGCGCGGATGACCCTCGCCGAGAAGCTCGGCCAGCTCAATCAGCCGTCGGGGGCGGGAATTGCGACCGGGCCGGGCGGAGGCGAGCGCGCCACGCGCATGGCCGACCTGCGCCGCGGCGGCATTGGCTCGTTTCTCAACGTCGTGGGTGCGGACACGACGCGCGCGCTGCAGCGCATCGCCGTGGAGGAGACACGGCTACACATCCCACTCGTTTTCGGGCTCGACGTCATTCACGGCTTTCGCACCGTCTTTCCTGTCCCGTTAGGCGAAGCCGCCAGCTTCGACCCTTCGCTCGCCGAGCGCGCCGCGCGCATCGCCGCTACGGAAGCGGCAGCGGCGGGTATCGACTGGACGTTCGCCCCGATGGTCGACATTGCGCGCGATCCGCGGTGGGGCCGCATCGTCGAGGGCGCCGGCGAGGATCCATATCTCGGCGCACTCTTCGCCGCCGCACGCGTTCGCGGATTCCAGGGGAAGGATCTGACCGCGTCCGATGCGATTGCGGCCACGGCCAAGCACTTCGCCGCTTACGGTGCCGCGGAAGGAGGACGCGACTACAACGTTGCCGATGTGTCGGAGCGGACGTTGCGCGACGTGTATCTACCGCCCTTCTACGGTGCCGCGTGCGCAGGCGCGGCGACGTTCATGGCGTCGTTCAACGAGATCGCGGGCGTGCCGTCCCACGCCAATCGGCATCTCCTCACCGACATCCTGCGTAACGAGTGGAATTACGACGGGATGGTCGTGAGTGACTACACGGGCGTCTGGGAGCTCATCAACCACGGCGTCGCCGCCGACAGCGCGCAGGCTGCGGAGTTGGCGATTCACGCTGGCGTCGACATGGACATGGTGAGTGAGCTGTATGTGCGGAAGCTCGCCGCGTCGGTTGCGGCTGGCCGCGCGCGCCAGGCCGACATCGACGAAGCCGTTAGGCGCGTGCTGCGGTTCAAGTATCGCCTCGGTTTGTTCAAGGCTCCGTACGCGCGGCGCGACGCGGCGCGCGAGCGCACGGCGATGCTCACGCCCGCGAGCCGCGCCGCCGCTCGGGAGGCGGCGCGCCGCTCGATCGTGCTGCTCAAGAACGAGCAGTCGACGCTGCCACTGCGAAAGGACCTCGGCACAGTGGCGGTGATCGGCGCGCTGGCCGCGGACTCCAACGTCGTACTGGGCAACTGGGGCGCGCTTGGCCGCCGTGAGGACGCTGTCCCTGTTCTCGATGGCATCCGTCGCGCTGTGTCGTCGCGCACGACCGTGACGTACGCTGCCGGCGCGAACCCAACGAGCAGCGACACCACCGGGATCGCCGAAGCGGTGCGCGTCGCGCGTGCCGCGGACGTGATCGTTCTCGTCATTGGTGAGACGGCCGACATGAGCGCGGAGGCGGAGAGCCGCTCGACGCTCGACCTACCAGGCGCGCAGCAGCAGCTCGCGAACGCGCTTCATGCCACCGGTAAACCGATTGTCGTTGTGCTCATGAACGGGCGTCCCCTCGCGATCGACCGTCTTCAGGAAACAATGCCGGCGATTCTCGAGACGTGGTTCCTCGGCGTGGAGGCGGGGAACGGGATCGCCGACGTGCTCTTCGGCGACGCGAATCCCGGCGGCAAGATGCCGGTGACGACACCGCGCGTCGTCGGACAGGTGCCGATCTACTACGATCACAAGAACACGGGGCGCCCGCCCGACCCGGCAGTAAAGTGGACGTCGAAGTACTGGGACATCCCGTTCACGCCGCTCTATCCGTTCGGTTTCGGGCTGAGCTACACGACCTTCACGATCGGCGCACCGCGGCTGAGCGCGACGACGATCGGGTCGGCGGATTCGCTGCGGGTCGCGGTAGACGTAACGAACACAGGGACTCGCGCCGGGGACGAGGTCGTGCAGCTCTACGTGAGGGACGACGTGGGGAGCGTGACACGTCCCGTTATGCAGCTCCGCCGCTTTCAGCGGCTGACGCTCGCGCCCGGCGAGCGGCGGACGATCACCTTCACGCTGAGCGTGCGGGATCTGGCGTTCTACGATCTCGCGATGCGCCGCGTGGCCGAGCCGGGGACGTTCCATGTGTTTGTCGGCCCGAACTCCCGCGACGTACAATCGGCGACGTTCACCTTGCGAGGGACGAGGAGCATTCCGGTCCCGGATAAATGCAGTCCCTAACTTCAGTCCATAGTTATCAGTCCATAGTTATCAGGGAGTTCGGAACGAAGCGTTTGTCTGGTTGTCATTCCGAGGCGCGAAGCGATGAGGAATCTGCTCTCGCTTGCGCTCGAAGCAGATCATCCCATTTGAAGTCGCGCGCTGCTCGCGCGCTCCTGCTCCTCTCACCACATCAACGCTTCGTTCCTTGCTACCTGATAACTATGGACTATTGACTGATAGCTGGCTTTAACGCGCTTTTGCTTTCGCCCGCGTGCCGGTCTTGTTCTGCTTCAGCCACTTCTCGGCCGCGCGAAGCGCCGAGCCCTTGCCGCCGTGACTGGCGTCGCCGAAGAAGGCGCTCGCTTTCGGGCGCCAGCCCTTCGTCGTCTTGCGGTAGCCGACGCGCACGAAATAGCCGTGCGTACGCGACGTTTCCTGGTCGATGCGGCTGATGCCTGCGGGGAGCGAGCGATTCGAGGTCGTTGGCATGGTGAGGCAGTTCGTCAGATGGTTGAACACATGACTGCACGCTGACCGTTAGGCATGGCAGCGGCGGGCGAACGCAGCCGGCGCACTGTCAGCCACTCGGCTGCTCTTCTTGCAGTACATGTTTGACGGGTCAATCGTTTGGCGTTAAGTGCCACTAAGAAAGCTTGACAGGGGCGCGACCGGTGCGTAAGCTCGCGATCATAGGCCCGCGGAGACGCATCCGGCGGGTTTTTGTTTGTCGCTGGTTGGTAGACGTTTGGGGTGTAGGTCAATTGGCAGACCGCCCGACTGTTAATCGGGAAGTTGGAGGTTCGAGTCCTCCCGCCCCAGTTGCTGCGCCGCGCGCGCAGCGCGCCGCGCAGCAACTGAGGCGGAAGGCGCTGCTCGCTCGCGCTCGCAGCAAGCTTATTTGGAGTCGCGCGCGCGTTGCGCGCGCTCCCGTTGGTACTCGCCGGCGAAGTTCGAACGATTAGAGGCTCTTCGACAAGGAGTTGCAGGTGCCGGAATTCCCAGCGACCGAATCCGGTACGACCGCTGTCAACGGTACGCCGCTGCGCGCCGCCCTGGGGGAGTACGACACGGGGTGGCACGATCCGGCGACGTCAGTGCAGCGCGCGCATGAAGTGATCGCGGGCGCGGCGCGCCTCCATGCGCGGCTCGTCGTGCTGCCCGAGATGTGCACGACCGGCTTCACGATGGAGGGAACACGCTGGGCGGAGCCGCTCCACACCGATCGCGGCGCGACCGGCGCACTCGCCGCGGCGGCACGAGAGTTCCACGTCTGGGTGCTCGCCGGCCTCGCGATCCGCGAAGAGTCCCCGGCGCGCCTCGTGAACGCCGCGGTGCTCTTCGATCCGCTCGGAAGCGTCGCGGCGATCTACCGAAAGCAGCGCCTCTTCGCCTACTCTGGTGAGCACGAGGTCTATGCCGCCGGCGACGGCCCCGTTGTCGTGACCATCGAGGGCGCCCGACTCGGTCTCTTCATCTGCTACGACCTGCGATTCCCCGAGCTCTTTCGGGCCGTCGCCACGGAGATCGATGCCGCGCTCCTCATAGCGAACTGGCCGGAGCGCCGGCGTGTGCACTGGGACGTACTGACGCGCGCGCGCGCGATCGAGAACCAGTGCTACCTGGTGGCGGTGAACCGGACGGGCATCGGCGATGGCGTGGAATATGACGGCGGCTCGGTGGCGTACGATCCGTGGGGCGAGCCGCTCGGGATCGGCGGCGGGGGCAACGCCCCGCGCGTCGTCGACATCGATCCGGCCCGTGTGAAGTTGGTCCGTTCGCGCTATCCTTTCCTGCGCGAGCTGGAGCTGGCGCGCGACGCGCACGTTCCGCAGTATCATTGAGTTGTCGTCGTTAGGCGGTCCGCAACCACCGATCACCGTCAACCGATCACCATCGTGACCGTCGGCGAGACGTTGGCGTTCGTCTGCGATTCACGCGTCTTCGAGTGCACGCTCTGCTTCCGCGTCGCCGAGTTGATCGGCTTCGAGAGGGACGAGCTGCACTGGGAGGCCTTCTGGAGCATTCGCGTCGACGGCGTCGTCTACGGATCCCTTCCGCTGCAGAGCTTCCAGGAACGCGCCGGAAACGTCACGCATCGTGTCGTGCACTGGTATCGCGACGAGCGGATCCGCCGCGCGAGTCGCGAAGTCTGAACTTCCACTTCTCGAGGTGACATGGACATCGCCCGCATGGCCCGCCTCGCACCGGTCGACTACGTCGTCATGGCGGTGTACTTCGCCGCCGTCCTCGCCGTCGGTTGGCTGCTGCGCCGCCTCATGCGCACGAGCACGGACTTTTTCCTCTCCGGCCGGTCGCTGCCGCCGTGGGTGACGGGGCTCGCGTTCATCTCGGCCAACCTCGGCGCCCAGGAGGTGCTGGGGATGGGCGCCTCGGGCGCGAAGTACGGCATCGCCACGAGCCACTTCTACTGGGTCGGCGCGATTCCGGCGATGGTCTTCGTCGGGCTGTTCATGATGCCGTTCTATTACGGATCTCGGGCCCGTTCAGCGCCCGAGTATCTCAAGCTCCGCTTCGACGAGAAAACGCGCACGCTGAACGCCGTGTCGTTCGCGGTCATGACGGTGTTCTCGTCGGGGATCTCGATGTACGCGCTCGGAAAGCTCCTCAATCTTCTCCTCGGATGGAGCTTCGACGCGAGCATCCTCGTGTCGGCGGTGATCGTGCTCGCCTACATCGTGCTCGGCGGCCTAACGAGCGCGATCTACAATGAGGTCCTGCAGTTCTTCCTCATCGTCTTCGGGTTCCTGCCTCTCGTCTGGCTCGGACTCGTCGCCGTTGGTGGGTGGCACGGGCTCTCCATGCAGCTCTCGGCGCTCTCGGTCGCGCGGGGATTTCCCGCCGATGCGTACACGCACGCGTGGCGCACAATGGGTGACGCGGCGAGGAATCCGATTGGGGTCGAGTGGTTCGGGCTCGTCATGGGGCTGGGATTCGTGCTCTCCTTCGGCTACTGGTGCACCGACTTTCTCGTCGTCCAGCGTGCGATGGCGGCCGAGTCGATGACGGCGGCGCGGCGGACGCCGCTCATTGCCGCGCTGCCGAAGATGTTCTTTCCCTTCCTAGTGATTCTGCCCGGTATGATCGCGCTGGTGCTGAGCGGGGCGGGGGGCGCACACGGATTGATCCCGGCGAAGCTGACCGCGGCCGGCCTTCCGTTGCTGGACGCCGCCGGCCATCCCGTGCTCGACTACGATCTCGCCACGCCGATGCTGCTCATCCGGCTCTTCCCCACGGGGATGCTTGGCCTCGGCCTCACGGCGCTGCTCGCGTCGTTCATGTCGGGGATGGCTGGAAACGTGACCGCCTTCAACACGGTGTGGACGTACGACATCTATCAGGCGCACATCCGGAAGGGCGCGTCGGACGCGCATTATCTGTGGATGGGCCGCGCGGCGACGGTGGTGGGCATCGTGCTCGCGATCGCGGCCGCGTACGTGGCGAGCGCGTTCAACAACATCATGGACATGCTCCAGCTGGTGTTCGCGTTCGTCAACGCGCCGCTGTTCGCGACATTTTCGTTAGGCATGTTCTGGAAGCGGACGACGGGACACGGGGCCTTCTGGGGGTTGCTGTCGGGGACAATCGGCGCCGCGGTCCACCATGGGCTCACCCTCCCGGCCGGCGCCGTGCCGGGCATCAAGGGCGGCTATCTCGGCCTCGTCCACACCTATCCCAGCGAGCTGGCGCAGACCTTCTGGACGGCGATCACGGCGTGGACAACATGCATGGTCGTGACGATCGTGATCTCCCTGATGACGCGGCCGCGCCCGGACGAGGAATTGCGTGGTCTCGTGTATGCGCTCACACCACGCCAGACGGACGCGGAGCATTCCTTCTGGAGGCGTCCGACCACGCTCGGTGTGATCGTCCTGATCATGACATTGGCGTTGAACTTCGTCTTCTTCTGAGCCCGGGACCGAGATGAGTGGATCCGCATCGCTCGACCTCCGCCTGCCGATCGGCGGCCTGTTTACCGCGTTAGGCGTGATCATCGGCGGCTACGGCATCGCGACGAACGGCAGCGCCATCTACGCCCAGTCGCAGTCGATCAACATCAATCTGTGGTGGGGGCTGGTCATGCTCCTCGTGGGCGTGCTGATGTTCGTCGCCGGCATGCGTGCGTCGCGTGGAGCGCATCCGTCGGGAATGCATGAGACGGTGGAGTCTCCCGAAGGGCGCGCGACGGAGCGCCGCGAGCACCGCTCCGGTCTCGAGCAGTAGACCCGCCAAGGCTCTGTTCGGCGCGATTCTCGCATAAGTCCGCTTCCGGCTGTAATCAGACGGGAGCTGCATGACGAGTCTTTCTCGAACGCGCGTCGTCACAAGGACCATCGCGCTCGCGGCGCTTGCCGCTGCATCGTTAGGCTGCAAGGTCGTGATCGAGCACGCGGGTGACAGCGCGCGCTCCACGAAGAGGAGCGACACTGTCGTGTCGCTTCCGTACACGAGGCCCGCGGATACGGTGGCGGCTGCCTCCCGGCCGGCAGTGCCGGCACCGCTGCCGCTGCCGCAGATCTCGACGGCGGATGGCGACGTCTCCGACAGCAGCGCCGCTGAGACCACGCCGGCCGACCTCGCGATGCTCAGCTTGGAGCTGATCATCCCGCTTCCCGGAGTGAAGGCATCGGAGCTGCGCGACACGTTCAACGAGAAGCGGGGCGGCGGCACGCGGACGCATGAGGCGCTGGACATCATGGCTCCGCGGGGGACTCCAGTGCTCTCCGCATCGGCCGGTCGCGTCCTCAAGCTGCATAACAGCAAGGATGGCGGGCTGATGGTTTACGCCGCCGACGCGAGCGACCGGTTCGTGCTGATGTACGCGCACCTCGATCGATATGCCGAGGGTATGCGGGACAGCGTCCCCTTGCGGCAGGGTCAGATCATCGGCTATGTCGGCTCGACGGGGAACGCCGCCGCGGACGCTCCGCATCTCCATTTCGCCATCGCGCACCCTCGGGATGTCAAACTCTGGTGGACGGGAACGGCGATCGATCCGCGTCCGCTGTTACGCTGAACAGTTGAATCCTGGCAAGGCGTGGCGCCCGTAGGAGTCCGGGCGCAAGCGGTGCGCGTCGTACACACCAGACGAGGTCAGCTCGCATGTGGTCGTCGATCTTTCATTCGATCTTTCACGGCATGCGCGACAGGGATGCGGTGATGCTCCTTGCCGCGGGGGGCACGGCACTCTTCGTCGGGATGATCGGGGCGTGGTTCGGAGCGCATTTCGGCGCCCGCCGGGCGGTGAAGCGAGCCTTTCGTGACCGGATCGAGATCCCGTCACTCGTGACGGAGGTTCGGTACGACGAGCTCGCGCGGTCGATCGACGCGATCGCGCTCGAGGTGGAGCGCATCTCCGAGGCGCAGCGCTTCGCGGCGAAGCTCCTCGTCGAGCGGGTGAATGCGACCGTGAGTGCCCCGGCCGTGAGCGCGCCTACGGTGTCGACAACGGCGATCCCGAGGCGTGAAGCCGGGGTCACGACTCCGCACTGACGAGCCCGGGTTGCCGAGTGCGCCAACGGGCTCCATGTTTTCGCGACTCAATCGACGGCGCTCTCATGCCTAACTCTCAGGACCGACGCAGCTTTCTCGCGACCCTCGGTGCGGCCACGGTCGCCCTGGCGGCAAAACGCCCGGACCGTCTCCTCGCATCGCGACGACTCAAGCGCGTCGGAATCCAGCTGTACACCGTGCGCAAGCAGATGGAGAAGGATCTCCCCGGCACGCTCGCGCAGATTGCGCAGGTGGGCTACAAGGAGGTCGAGTTCGCCGGCTACTTCGGGCGGAAGCCTAACGAGATCCGCGCCCTGCTCGCCAAGAATGGGCTCACCGCGCCTTCCTCGCACGTCAGCTATCCCGAGGACTGGAACGCCTGGGCACAGACGCTGAGCGATGCCAAGACCGCGGGCCACCAGTACGTCACCGTCGCCTGGACGCCGGACGAGAAGCGCAATCGGACAGGTGGCTTCAAGGCCGTCGCCGAAGACTTCAACAAAGCAGGCGAGGAGGCGCGCAAGGCAGGCCTCCGTTTCGCCTACCACAATCACGACTACGAGCTGAAGAAGAGTGCCGACGGCACGCTGCCATTCGAGGTTCTGCTCAAGAACACCGATCCCAAGCTCGTGACGTACGAGATGGATCTCTACTGGATGGTGAAGGGCGGCGCCGACCCAATCGACTACTTCAAGCGCTTTCCCGGTCGGTTCACGCTCGTGCATGTGAAGGACGCGACGCCCGCGCCCGAACGGAAGATGGCGGACGTCGGCAGCGGCACGATCGACTTCCCGAAGATCTTCGCCTACGACGCCGCACACGGCTCGCACATCGCGCACGCGTTCGTCGAGCGCGACGACGCCACCGATCTCCCCGATCCATTCGCGTCGGTGAAGGCGAGCTACGGGTATCTGGCGAAGATGAGCTACTAGTCGGCACAACTGAACTGACATTCCACCAGGAGTCGCTTCGTGTACGATGTCTGCATCGTCGGCTCGGGCGCGGGGGGCGGCATGGCCGCGTACGCGCTCACCAGAGCGGGCGCGAACGTCGTGGTGCTCGAGGCGGGACCATCGTTCTTCGCGTCCCGCGATTCGAAGATGCTCATGCCCGCGTACGCGTCCCCGCGGCGCGGCGCGTCGACGAAGACGCGGCCGTTCGGCGAGTTCGACGCCTGCGATGGGGGATGGGAGATCGACGGCGAGCCGTACACGGTGGCGAGCGGCTCCAAGTTCATGTGGTGGCGCGCGCGCATGCTCGGCGGACGCACGAACCACTGGGGACGGATCTCCCTCCGCTTCGGGCCGCGTGATTTCCAGGGGAAGACGCGCGACGGGCTCGGCGACGACTGGCCGATCCGGTACGAGGACGTGGCGCCGTACTACGACCGCGTCGACCGGCTGATCGGGCTGTTCGGCAGCCACGAGAACCTGCCTAACGAGCCGAACGGGATCTTCCAGCCGCCGCCGAAGCCGCGCTGCTACGAGCTGCTCGTCAAGAAGGCGTCGGACAAGCTGAACGTCACGTGCATTCCGTCGCGGCTGTCGATCATCACCCAGCCGCTGAACGGACGCGCCGGCTGTCACTACTGCGGCCAGTGCAACCGCGGCTGCACGGTGAAGGCCAACTTCTCGAGCCCAGACGTCCTCATCGCGCCGGCGCTGGCGACGAAAAAGCTCACGCTGATCACGAACGCGATGGCGCGCGAAGTCACGGTCGGGAAGGATGGTCTGGCGACGGGTGTCTCCTACGTCGACAAGAAGACCGGGACGGACAAACACGTTGAGGCACGGGTCGTCGTTCTCGCCGCGAGCGCGCTCGAGTCGTCGCGCATCTTGTTGAACTCGAAGTCATCGCTCTTCCCGCAGGGTCTCGCGAACTCCAGCGGCACCGTCGGCAAGTACCTCACCGACACTACAGGCACCGATCTCGCCGGCTTCATCCCGTCGATGATGGATCACGTCCCGCATAACGAGGACGGCGTTGGCGGGATGCACGTCTACATGCCGTGGTGGATGGACAACTCCAAGCTCGACTTCCCGCGCGGCTACCACATCGAGGTCTGGGGCGGGCTGTATGCGCCGAGCGCGGGGTTCATGGGCGGGATCGAGCGATATCAGGGCGGCGGGTATGGCAAGCAGCTCAAGGAGGACTACCGCCGCTACTACGGCGCGACGATCGGTTTCTCCGGCCGCGGCGAGATGATTCCGAACGACGCCTCGTACATGGAGATCGACCCGAACGTCGTGGACCGGTGGGGCATTCCGGTGCCGCGCTTCAGCTGGGGTTGGACGGACCACGAATTCAACCAGGTGAAGCACATGCACGAGACCTTCCGTGCGCTGATTACGGAGATGGGCGGCCAGATCTTCTCGCCGATGCCGACGAAGGAGCAGGGCTACAACATCTCGACTGGCGGCCAGATCATCCACGAGCTCGGCGGCGCGCGCATGGGCAACGATCCGAAGACGTCGGTCGTGAACGCGAACTGCCAGGCGCACGACTGTAAGAACTTGTTCATCGCCGACGGCGCGCCATTCGTGTCTCAGGCGGACAAGAATCCGACGTGGACGATCCTCGCGCTCTCCTGGCGCACGTCGGACTACATCGCGGGCCAAGTGAAGGAAGGAGCACTCTAGAATGTCGGATATGAATCGCCGAGACGCGCTGAAAGTACTGGGCCTTGCGCCCCTGGCCGCTTCGATCGGCGTAGCGCCCGCGCATCTCGAGCGCGCCACACGCGCCGTCGCGCGGCTCGAGGAATTGGGCGCGCCCGCGGCGCCGGCCTTCTTCACCGCGCATGAGTGGCCCACCGTCAGGCTCCTCGTCGACTACATCATTCCGCGCGATGAGCGTTCGGGGAGCGCCACCGAGGCAAAGGTGCCGGAGTTCATCGACTTCCTCATGGCCGACAAGGAGTCGTCGGACGCGAGCAGGGTTCAGATGCGCGGCGGGCTCGCGTGGCTCGACAACGAGAGCCAGCACCGCTTCGGCAAATCGTTCGTCGGCGCCACCGACGCGCAGCGCCGGCAGGTGCTCGACGACATTGCCTGGCCCAAGAAGGCTCGCCCCGACATGCACCATGGCGTGATCTTCTTCAGCCGCTTCCGCGACCTCACCGCGTCGGGCTTCTTCTCGACGCAGATGGGTTGGCAGGACGTGCAGTACAAGGGCAACGTCGCGCTGCCGGCGTGGAACGGCTGTCCTCCCGAAGCGCTGAAGAAGCTTGGCGTCAGCTATTGACCTCTCCTGACAAGTAACCCCCCCCACCATCGCAATGCCCTCCACACGACCGTTAGGCGTCGGCTTCATCGGCTCTGGCTTCAACGCGAAGTTCCACATGCTCGGCTGGACGGGAGTCCGTGACGGCGACGTCCGCGGCGTCTGGAGCCCGAACAGGAAGAACGCCACGGCAGCGGCGACGTATGCCAACGAGCTGGACGTCGGCGAGTGCAAGCCGTACAAGACGATCACCGACATGGTCGCCGACCCGAACATCGATGCGATCTGGCTCACCGGGCCCAATCACGCCCGCGTCGAGAACGTCGAGGAGATCGTCCAGGCGGTGAAGAGCGGCAAGGGCGATCTCAGGGGGATCGCCTGCGAGAAGCCACTCGCGCGCAACGTCGCCGAAGCGAAGAAGGTCCACGAGCTGGTGAAGAGCGTCGGGCTCGCGACGGGCTATCTCGAGAACCAGGTCTTCGCGCCGCACGTGGAGCGCGGTCGCATGCTGCTCTGGGCGCGCGGCGCCGCGACGACGGGACGCCCGTATCTCGCGCGCGCGGCCGAGGAGCACAGCGGACCGCACATGCCGTGGTTCTGGCAGGGCAAGCTGCAGGGTGGCGGCGTGCTCAACGACATGATGTGCCATTCGGCGCTCGTCGTGAGGCATCTACTCACGAAGCCCGGCGAGCCGCTGTCGACGGTGAAGCCTGTTCGGGTGACTGGCCACATCGCGAGCCTCAAGTGGACGCGCCCCGCTTACGCCGCGAAGCTCAAGAAGCAGATGGGGAACGACGTCGACTACACGAAAGCCCCATCGGAAGACTTCGCCAGCCTCGTGATCGAGTTCGAGACGAACGAGGGGACGATCGCGTTAGGCGAGGCGTCGACGTCCTGGAGCTTCATCGGCGCCGGGCTCCGCCTCTCGGCCGAGCTGCTCGGCCCGGAGTACTCCCTCGCGTGGAACTCGCTCGACAGCGGCCTCAATCTCTTCTTCAGCCGCGAGGTGAAGGGAAAGGCGGGCGAGGATCTCGTCGAGAAGCAGAATGCCGAAATGGGGCTCATGCCCGTGGTGCCTAACGAAGCCGTTGCGTACGGCTACGAGGCCGAGGACCGGCATTTCTGCCGCGTCTTTCTCGGCAAGGAGGAGCCGCGTCTCACTTTCGAGGACGGCGTGGAGGTAGTGAAGGTGCTGATGACGGCGTATCAGAGCGCCGAGCAGGGGAAGACGCTGAGCTTCCCGCCGAAGGGGATCGATCAGTTCATGCCGGCCGTGGCGAAGGGGGAGTGGAAGGGTGGAAAATGAGGGATCGAAGCGCGATGAATGCAACTAGTACGTTCTGCTTTCACTAAAACCTGATCCGAATTACGCGAATAACTGCACGAATTACTCCTCGTGAAAAGAGAGCTCCGATGGCCTCCGTCGGGGCTCTCTCTTTTGGGAATGCCTCCGGGCGCTCCGGCGCGCCGAGAATGACAGGTGTGCAGTCACAAAAGTGAAGAGCCCTACGGAGGCCAGCTTCATCCTGACGCCACACTGAGTAATTCGTGCAGTTATTCGCGTAATTCGTGATCAGGTTTTTGGCCGTGGCGCAACGATTCCTTCGCCAGGGCCTCAGAGCTTCCACCCCTCCCTGTATGTCGGCCTGATCAGATCCTCCGGCACGGCCGAGACGAACGCCCCAGTCTCCGGATTCATCTCCACGCGTCCGAGCTTGAGCGCGAGGTTGCCTAACAACACCATCTCGGTAAGCGGCGCGGCGTGGCCGGGGAAGTTGGAGCCCGGCTGCGTACCGGCGCGGATCGCGTCAGCCCACTCCTGGTAGACGCTCTTCACGCGCGGATACTTGATCGCCGGCGGGTTCGCCATCAGCTCCGCGTTCCTCTTTTCGTCGGAGAGCCGCGGGTTCTCGCCATAGGTGCCGGCGACGAGCGTCCCCTTGTCGCCGATCCAGAGCTGGCCGCTCGAATCGAAGGGCCAGGGGTGCTCGGCGTTCCAGTCGTTAGGCTTCGGCGGCACGAGATTGCCGTCGCGCCAGACGACAGTCACCGGACCGCGGCCGGGAATCGCCGGGAACTCGTAGGTGATGCGAGAGGCCTTCGGTGCCGTCTCGGCAAAGAGCTGCGATGTCTCGGCGGTGACGCGCGTCGGGTAGCGGAGCTTGAGCGTCCAGAAGGACGCGTCCATGATGTGGCATGCCATGTCGCCTAACGCGCCGGTGCCGAAGTCCCAGTAGCCGCGCCAGTTGAAGGGGGCGTACGACGGATGGTAAGGCCGCGGCTGCGCGGGGCCGAGCCAGAGGTCCCATTCCATGGTCGACGGGACGTAATGCATCTCCGTCGGCCGCACGATGCCCTGCGGCCAGATCGGGCGGTTGGTCCAGAGCTCCACCGTGTGGACGTTACCGATCGCGCCCGCCTCGACCCATTCGCGAATCTGCCGCGTGCCATCGCCGGCGTGCCCCTGATTGCCCATCTGCGTCGCTTGCTTCGGCCGCTTCGCCGCCTCGGCCGCCAGCTGCCGCGCTTCCCAGATGGTTCGGGTGAGCGGCTTCTGGGTGTAGACGTGCTTCCCCGCCTTCAGCGCCATCGTTGCGGCCATCGCGTGCGAATGGTCGGGCGTCGTCACGGTGACGGCGTCGATGTTCTTCGCCTCCTTGTCGAGCATCTCGCGGTAGTCGCGGTACTTCTTCGCCTTGGGATGCGCGTTGAAGCTGTCGGCGGCGTTGCGGGCGTCGACGTCGCAGAGGGCGTAGATGTTCTCGATCGCCGCCATGCCGCGGACGTCGGTGGCACCCATGCCGCCGACGCCGAT
>JAJKIR010000062.1 GCA_021154325.1 Gemmatimonas sp. | reverse complement strand
GCTAAACCCTGGACCGTCATCAGCCCGTTGTCGTTCAGCGCCGCCACCTGCGCGCCGTCGGTGATGGTCTGACCGGTCATGACGTAGCGCAGCTGTCGCGAGCCCGGTGGGCCCACGGCGCTGATCGGGAAGGGGTCCGCCACGTCGACCATCAGATTGGTGAGGTTGTCAGAGTGGAGCAGCTTGCCACGGAAGGTGAGCGCCCAGCCATTCGACAGCTCGCGCAAGAGGTCCGTGCCGAGCATCGCATAGCGCGTCGTGTTGCCGTCGAGGCTGTGCTGAACGGTGCTGCCCGGGTGGAAGGCGTCGGGAATCGTAAGCGTCAGCCGCTCGCGGGCGAACATCGTTCCGCTTCCGATCGCCGGCCCGCCAGTGACCGCCTCGGGATGTCGGTAGTTGTCGATCGGAATGCCGAGATACCAGAGATCGCGCTCGTCGAGATACTTCGCGAAGAAGCGCGCGTGGCCAGACGCATACTCGCGCGTCGCGTTCAGCCGGAGCTGCCCGCCCTCGTTCGCTGCGAAGCCGGGATCGCGCAGTCCACGGTCGTAACGCCAGTAGCCACCGGCATTGAAGCGCCAGTTTTCCGAGAGCGGGCCGCCGACGTTCAGGTCGAGACGCTCCATCCCCTGGACGCCGCTGCTGCTCCGCACCGTCCCGGCGAACGTCGCGCCGCCAGTCTTGCTGATCAGATTGACGATGCCGCCCGGAGTGCTGGAGCCGAACACCGCCGCGCTGCCGCCGCGCACCGCTTCGACGCGGGAGACCGTCTCGTCCAGTCGTGCCATCGCGTCGGGAAAGGCGAACAGCAGTCCCGGCGGCTCGAACGCGGGAAGTCCATCCTCCTGCAGGCTCACGTAGCGGAACGAGCTCTGATCGGACATCGGAAGCCCGCGCACGGTGATGTCCGCTCCGGTCTCACCGGAGTTGCTCATGACCTGAAATCCGGGCGCGCTCTTCAGCAGCTCGGCGGTGCCGCGGGGTGCCTGCTCGCCCATCTGCTGCACATTGAACGTGGTGATCGCCGTACTCGATTCGAGCTTGGAAGCCGGATTGAAGGCACCGGAGACGACCACGGCGTCGAGCGCGAGTGGATCGGCAAGGAGAACGAAGCGCGCCTCCGCTGGATTGCCTGCGCGAACTTCCACGTTCTGCACCGCCACGTGATAGCCGATGCGCTGCGCCTTTACCGTCTGGCGCCCGGCCGGTACCGAACGCAGCTCGAACGTCCCGTCGACGCGTGATTGCGAGGTCAACGACGTTCCCACGATGATCAACCGAGCGTTCGCGAGCGGCAAACCCGCAGCGTCGGTGACACTTCCACGTACGGCGCTGGATTGGGCCAGGACCGGCGACGCGAGAGCAGTCGACAGGGCAACGAGCGCAGAAGCCCTGACCAGAGCGGGGGCGATTTGGATGCAACGCATGAATTGTCGAGTGAGCAGGTGCCGGGCATGGACGGCGTGCCCGGGGAAGTGCGCAAAGAGTCTCGCGACGGGTGGGAACGAGCGGCCAATATGCGGCCGCGTCGCCTCGAAACGCCACGGTATTCTCCCGGTACGGCGCCCGCATCGCATGGTGGCCAATGCAGGAGCGTCAAGCCTTGCGCGACTTTGCCCCGCGGGTAGTGTTGCCCCTCGCTCGCAGCTGGACTTTCCGATCCGTCGCACACCCATGACTTGGATTCGAACCGTTCCCCTCGGCGGAAACGACGAGGCGTTGGCCCGCGCGCGCGCCATGCAGCGGGCGCTCTATCCGGCGATGTACGGGGAGCCCGGCCCACCGGAGATCGCTGGCGAGTCGATCGTCTCGTCGCACAGCCTGATTCCGGAGGCGCTGTATCACGCCTTCGCGACCTTTGGCGTGCTCATGGCACCCGATCTACCGCTCGAGCGCCGGCAGCACGAGATGATCGCGACGATGGTGTCGGTGACGAATCGGTGCCGGTATTGAATGATCTCGCACGCAGAGTTTCTGCGTAAGGTGACGCTCGACGATGCACTGGTGGACGCGCTTCAGACGGACTGGCGGACCGCGCCAATCACCGACGCCGAGCGTGTGATGATCGACTACGTGGTTCAACTCACAGAGGACGCGACGTGCATCTCCCCGACGCACCACGAAAAGCTTCGAGCGGTGGGGTTCGACGATCGGGGTATTCTCCAGATCACGCTGATCGCGAGCTGGTTCAACTCCATCAATCGGGTAGCGGACGCGCTGGGCGTGGGCCGATAGCTACGAGTCGTATGCCCTGGGCAGCGTCGCTGCTCCTCGGCGGCGGCAGCTTCGTCATCGGCGCCGTGTCACCGCTCTACGACTCGTACGTTCCACCCCTCCTTCAGCGCCACCTGGGGAGCAGCGCGCTCGTCGGCGGCGCCATGGGGATCGACAACGTGCTGGCGCTCTGCCTCGTCCCGCTCGTTGGCGCGCTCTCCGACGCCACGCGCTCACGCCTGGGACGTCGCATTCCCTATCTCCTCGCCGCACTGCCGGTGACTGCGATCGCCCTGGCCGCGATTCCCTTTGCCGACAGACTCGGGCTCCTGGCGCTGCTCCTCGCGATGATCGTGACCGACGTCGCGATCGCGGTCTGGCGCGCCCCATTCCTCGCGCTGCTGGCGGACCTGATCCCTTCGATCCATCGGCCGAAGACGGAAGGCATCCTTGGAGTCGCGATGTGCCTCGGCGCCATGCTCGTGCTTGGCGGCGCGCGGAGCCTCAGCGGGCAGCCGGCGCTTCCGTTTGCTCTGGGCGGGGCGTTGACGCTCGGCGTCTGGCTCGTGTACGTCTTTGCGTTGCGGGAGCCGGCGGGAGCCAGGCCCGCGGAGGAGCGGACAGTGGTGATCGCGCCCTTCCGCTCCCTGCGCGAGGCGCTCACGGGAAAGGATGGCGGCGCCATTCGATTCTTCTCCGCGTGCCTGCTCTTCCACATGGCGTTTCAGTCGTTCTCGAGCTGGTTCACGATTCACGGCTCGGAGCGGTTCCACACCAGCGTGGCGAACGCGTCCCTTGGCTTCATTGCCGTCGCGATCTCGACGCTGGTCGGATCGATGCCGGCGGGCTGGCTCGGCGCTCGCTACGGCCGGCGGCGCATGACGCTCATTGGCCTGGCCGGAATGACCTTGGCCTGCGTACTGATGCATTTCGTGCCGACGTTGACCGCGGCCGTCGGCGTCCTGTTCCTCTTCGGCCTCTCATGGTCGATTCCGGTCGCGAATCTGCCTCCGATGGCATTCGAGCTAGGAACTACCGCGCGCGCCGGTGCGCTGGCCGGGGCGTTTCTCCTCGTGCAGAGTGCGGCAGGGGTGCTCGGCCCGGCACTCGTTGGCGGATGGTTCGACCTGACGGGCTCCCGGCGTCCACTGTTCCTCCTGCTCGCGGCGTTCCTGGCCGGCGCCTTCGGTCTGCTCGCGACGCTGCAGCCGGGATTCGGTGAGCCGAGCGCAACGGATCCCGATCGAATCATCGGCGGCACTCCTGCGTAGTACACAGTGGTTTCATTACGCGGTCGTACCTGGAGGACACCAATGAGAGCCATCTGGACGCTGCTGAAGGTCGTAATCGGCCTCGCGCTCGTTATCCCCATCTCGATCATCGTCCTCGCCACTGCGCTGGGCATTCTCGGCACGCTGATCGGGATCGCCATTCTTTCGCTGAAGGTCGTCGTACTCGCACTCATCGGGTACGGAATGTTCCGCCTGCTCGCGCGTCTTCTCGGCGGACCAAAGAGCACGCCGCAACGGATCGAGTCGTTGCCGCCCGTGGATCCGCACTACGAGGCAGCTATGCGCGAGCTGGATCGGGAGCTCGGCGGAACGTCGCGTTAGGTCAGCGCTCCGCGGGTGATCGGGGTCGCATCAACGCGCGATCCACATAGCCGACGGGATCGGCGACGCGACTCAGATCCAGCGGTACCTCAGGCGGAATGCCGCGGCCACGCATTCCGCCCCGCGGGAGATCGCGACTTCGTGTGATCGTGCCGTAGCCGAGGTACCACCGCTTTTCGCGCGGTGAGATCGACACGATGGACGCCGTCTGGTAGTCGAGCGCACCAGCGGTTGGCTCGCCGAACACCGTCGTGCGAGGGCTGCGAAGCGCCGTCAGGACGAGGACCTCGGACGCGCTCACGGTTCCCCGGTCGATGAGCACTCCGACGGCACGCGGTCCAGACGCGACCACCCAATCCCGCGGCCGTGGCGCACGCGGCGGTGTCGCTGGGTCTTCGAGTGGCACGAGCTCGCCCGGGTGTGCGCGCAGCCGCTCGACGAGACTCCGCACGAACGCGGTTGTCTCCGCGCCGAAGCCGCGGCGGGCGAAGGCGATCTGGTCGTCGGACGACAGCATGTACGCGGCGTCGGTGGGGAACGGGCTCGGCTTCTCAGCGACGAGAGAGATGAACGGCTCCAGACTCTCCGTCATCTGCGCGCCGCCACCTTCGTTGCCGCGCAGATCGACGATCATCCGGTCGGCATGGGCGAGCGCGTCGTGATTCGCATTCACTAAACTATCGAGGACGCCGCGAAAGCCGTCGTGCGACGGGATGGCGAACACCATCGTCCCATTCCGGCGATAGAGGACCGGCCGGTGCGGATCAACTGGGTCGACGGTGCCGCTGTCCGTTGGCGCCACGGGGAATTCCTTTCCCCAGATTCCCGGCGAGAGCCGGAGCAGCACGTGGCGATGGATCGTGCCGCGGCGGTGGACCAGGGCGAAAGCCGATGTGCTCAGCGCGACGTCGTACGCGTTCCCGTTGGTGCGAGTGATGCGCGCGCGCACGGCGCCGGCGGGCCAGATGCTCGTGTCGGCGGAGAGGACGATGGCGAGATAGCCGTTAGGCAGCCGCGACGAGTCCGGCACAATGGCAACCCGCAGGCCCCGATCGTACCAGATGCCCTCGATGGGGTCGAGACGCGGGCCCCGATTCCGGAAGTACGTCCGGGCGTCACTCTCGGATATCGGCCGGCGCTCAACCCTGGCCGCGCGCCGCGTTGTTTCCGCGCTGTCGATTGCCGCCCGCTCGTAGAGAAAGAGATGCGGATCGTCGAACCACTCCACGAAATCGCGCAAGACGAAGTAACACGCGTCCCCCCGAGTGCTGTCGGCGCGAACCTGTGCCGTCGCTTTCATCGCCGCGAAGTCGCGCAGATGCTGACCGCGCAGCTCCATCGTATAGCCCGCGTAGTCGAGCTGCATCTTTCGCTCGAGCAGCGAAAGGTCAGCCGCGCACGACAGCTCCGGTTCCGGCTGACCGAAGGCGGGTGGGCCGGCGAATGCGAGGAGCGTCGCGATGGCGAACGTGTGGAGGCGCGGCAGTTTGGGCAGTGGCATGGTTCTCATGTATTCAATCCGCAATCGCAGTGGGGGAAGCGGACAGACACGACTCTGACACCCCACCCTCCGCGACCGTTGGCCCGGCGCGATGCTGGGGCGGTGACCACACCCCTGGCAGTGGCGTCTGGCAACGACACCCCTCCTGTCGTCTCCCACCCTTCGTCCAGGAACCGTGGCCGAACCCGATCTCCTCGAGCAGCTCGAGCTCCTCGTCCGCTCCCGCTATGGCCTGGTGATCGTCGACACCCTCGAGGAGGAGCGTGTCGAGGAGCTCTTCAAGCAGATCGCGTCCAAGCTGCAGCTGCACTACTACTCCTGGACCCGGAGCCGCGGGCTGCGCCGGGGGATGAATGCCAATGACGCGTTCCTCGACGAGAAGACGGCGCAGCCGGTGAAGGAGCCGGCCGAAGCGCTCCGCCTCGTCGAGCGCGAGGGCTCCGGGATCTTTCACTTTGCCGGACTCGCGGCCTGGTTTTCCGATCCCGTGATCGAGCGCCACGTGCGCGACGTCGCGACGCAATTCGCCCAGCGGCGAGGAGCGCTCGTCGTCTCCGGCCACGAGAACGTGCGACTCCCCGACGCGCTGCGCCCTCACGCGACCATTCTGCGGCTGCCGCCGCTCCGCTTCGAGGACTATCGCGCCCTCGTGGAGCGCGTCGTTCGCGAGCAGTCGGCGCGGATGACGGTCAAGGTCGAGCTCACGGCCGAGGAGCGCGTGCGCCTGATCCAGAACCTCACGGGGCTGTCGCTCATCGAGGCGGAGAAAGTTCTCAATCAGCTCATCATCGACGATGGCCACCTGCGGGCCACCGACGTCGAGCGCGCGCTCGAGGCGAAGCGGAAGATGGTGCAGCAAGACGGCCTGCTGGAGTACTGGCCGGCGGAGCAGGGGATGGCGGACGTTGCTGGTCTCACGGGCCTCAAGGGCTGGCTCGCGAAACGGCGGAAGATTGTCGCCGATCCGCAAAGGGCAACGGAGTTCGGCCTCTCCTTTCCGAAAGGCGTTCTCCTCCTCGGCGTGCCCGGATGCGGCAAGAGCCTCTGCGCGAAGGCGGTCGCGCACGAATGGGGATTGCCGCTGCTCAAGCTCGATCCGGCGAATCTCTACGACAAGTACGTCGGTGATAGCGAGAAGAACTTCAAGCGCGCGATGCAGACGGCGGAGCGGCTCGCGCCCATCGTCCTCTGGATCGACGAGCTGGAAAAGGCCTTCGCGGGCGGCTCCGGTGAGGACGACGGCGGCGTATCGCGTCGCGTCTTTGGCGCCTTCCTGTCTTGGCTCCAGGAGCGGCGCGGCGACGTCTTCGTCGTCGCGACGTCGAACGACGTAACCAAGCTGCCACCTGAGTTCATCCGGAAGGGCCGCTTCGACGAGGTCTTCTTTGTCGATCTGCCCAGCGCCGAAGCGCGGTGCGCCATCCTGAAGATTCACCTGCGGAAGCGAAAGCAGGATCCCGCGTCCTTCGATCTCGGACGGCTTGCCGCCGCCTCGGAAGGCTTCAGCGGAGCGGAGATGGAACAGGCGATCGTCTCCGGCCTGTACACGGCGTATTCCGCGGGCGCCGCGCTCACCACGGAGATTCTGCTCGGCGAGCTCGGCTCGACGCGGCCGCTGTCGCGCACGATGGAGGAGCGGTTGGACGATCTCCGCAGCTGGGCCGCAACCCGCACGGTCGGCGCGGATTGAGCGCGAGGCCGAAGCGGTGTAAATCAGTGCATGCATGTGCGTCCGCGGCTCCTGTGCGTGGTGATGATCGCTCTGCCCTCCGTCACGACGGTCGGGCGTGCCCAGAGCGTGCCGCAGTGCGCGCCGCTCGCCTCGACCGTGTTCCCGGCCGATTCGGGACACGTTAGGCACGGCGACAAAGCGCGCTTTCGCTCCCTGGTAGACACGGCGACGGCGAATCTGGCGCGGCTGGAGATGCACGTCACGACGCTCGCGCCGGGTGCTTCACCGCATCCGCCGCATCGACATCCGCATGAGGAGCTCATGATCGTGCAGTCGGGGCGCCTCGAGGCGCTGCAAGGCAACGTCGTGCGACATGCCGGTCCCGGCGCAGTGATCTTCGAGGCGTCGAACGAGCTCCATGGCCTCCGCAATCCCGGACCCGACTCGGCGACGTACGTGGTGATCCGGATCGATCCGCCAGTTCTCGCGAGCCCGGACCGTCCGCGCTGCCGCGCGACCACGGGCGCTCCGAATCGTTAGGCGCGCGGCGGAGGCGGCCAGATGACCACCCCGGTCTATCCCGAGCGTCACTACAGCCATCGTGTCGGTTGGCTGCGGGCGGCGGTGCTCGGCGCGAACGACGGCATCGTCTCGACGGCGAGTCTCGTCGTCGGCGTCGCCGCCGCGAACACGGGACGCCACGGTGTCCTCCTCGCGGGCGTCGCCGGCCTCGTGTCGGGAGCGATGTCGATGGCGGCCGGGGAATATGTGTCTGTGAGCTCGCAGCGCGATACCGAGGAGGCGGACCTCGTGCGTGAGCGGCGGGAGCTGCGCGACATGCCGGACGTGGAGCTCCGCGAGCTCCAGCAGATCTACGTCGCGCGCGGTCTCGAGCCGGAGCTCGCTGCGAAGGTCGCGCAGCAGCTCACCGATCGCGGCGCCCTCGCGGCGCATGCCCGCGACGAGCTCGGGATCACCGAGGCGCTTGCGGCGCGGCCTGTTCAGGCGGCGTTGGCCTCGGCGGCGACCTTCGCCGTCGGCGCGGCGCTCCCGCTCGTCACCGCGGTGCTCGTGCCCGAATCGCACATCGGCGTGGTGGTCTCGGCGACGTCACTCGTCTTCCTTGCAGCGTTAGGCGCGCTCTCGGCTGGTGCGGGTGGGGCCGCCATCGCGCGCGGCACCGTGCGCGTCACCTTCTGGGGCGCATTCGCGATGGCGCTCACAGCGCTGGTTGGGCGGCTCTTTGACGCCGTGGTCTGACCCACCGCCTTACGAGCTTGCTGATCTCACGCGCCCAGAAGACGGTGCTCGCGGCAACGGTGCAGCGCACCCAATCCGCGAGCGTCAGCGGCACCGTGCTGAAGGCATGCTGCAGCGGGTGCACATAGAGGACCAGCAGCTGGAGCACGAGCGAGAGTCCAATGGCGCCCCAGAGCCAGCGGTTGGCGAAGAGATGAACGAACGCGCTCCGCTCGTCCGAGCGCGCATTGAACGTATTGAAGAGCTGCGCGACGATCAGCGTCGTGAAGGCCATCGTGTGCGCATACGCGAGATCGCCCGTCCCCTCGATCAGCCCACCAGGGAGCGACGCGTCGATCACGAGCAACGTCGTCGCGGCCATGACGACGCCCACGAAGACGATCCCGATCCACATCTGCCCGGTAATGACGCGCTCGTGACGTGGCCGGGGCGGCCGCTGCATCAGCTCCGGCTCGGCGGGATCCACGCCTAACGCGAGCGCCGGCGCGCCATCGGTCACGAGATTGATCCAGAGGATCTGGGTCGCGAGGAGCGGCAGCGCGACGCCGCTGGCGCCCTCCGCGGCAAGGCCGAGTTTGGGGGCGAGGATGACGCCGAAGAACATCGTCAGCACCTCGCCGATGTTCGACGAGAGGAGAAAGCGTAAGAACTTGCGAATGTTCTCGAAGATCGCGCGCCCCTCCTCGACCGCGGCCACGATCGTCGCGAAGTCGTCGTCGGCGAGAACGACATCCGCCGCCTCCTTCGACACGTCGGTGCCCGTGATGCCCATCGCGACACCGATGTCGGCCATCTTGAGCGCGGGCGCGTCGTTCACCCCGTCGCCCGTCATCGCCACGATCTCGCCCTGGCTCTGCAGCGCCTTCACGAGGCGCAGCTTGTGCTCGGGATTCACCCGCGCATAGACCGACGTCCGCTTCACCGTCTCCGCGAGCTGCTCCTCCGATAACGTGTCGAGCTCGGCGCCGGTGACGGCACCCTCGGTCTGCGTGATATCGAGCTCGCGCGCGATCACCGCCGCGGTACGTGGATGATCTCCGGTGATCATCACCGGCCGGATGCCGGCGCTCCTCGCCCGCGCCACCGCGACGGCCGCCTCGGCGCGGGGCGGGTCGATCATGCCGACGAGGCCCGCGAACGAGAGGTCGTGCTCGACGCGCGGCGCGAGGTCGCTGACGTCGGTGGCGCTGTCGAGCGCCTCCGCGGGCAGCCAGTGCGCCGCCACGCCTAACGTGCGCAGCGCCTCGTCCGCCAATAATTCGTTCATCCGCAGGATCTCGTCTCGACGCGCCTGCGTCAGCGCCCGACGGCCGTCACCGACAATCTCGTGGGAGCACCGCGGCAGAATGACGTCCGGCGCGCCCTTGCTGAACACGATGAGCCTCTCGTCTGCCTCGGCGCGATTGATCGTGCTCATGATCTTGCGCTCCGAGGAGAACGGCACCTCCGCCTCGCGTGGCAGCCGGCGGTCGAGATCTTCGTGGCGGATACCCGCCTTGCGCGCGGCGACCAGGAGTGCGCCCTCCGTGGGATCGCCCTGCGCGCTCCAGCGCCCATCCTGCTGGACGATCTCCGCGTTGTTCGCTCGGTCCGCGGCGGCCAGTGCCCGGTCCAACTCGATGCGGCGATCTCCCTCGATGGAATCGCCATTGTCGCAACGCACTTCTCCCTCCGGGGAATAGCCGGAGCCGGTGAAGGAGAAGCGTCCGCTGGCCGTCACGACGACGCGCACCGTCATCTCGTTCTTTGTGAGCGTGCCGGTCTTGTCGGACGCGACGATGCTCGCCGCGCCCAGCGTCTCGACCGCGCCGAGGTGCCTCACGATCGCATTTCGCTTGGCCATGCGCTGGACACCGAGCGACAGCACGGCGGTAACGACGGCGGGCAGACCCTCGGGCACTGCGGCCACGGCGAGCGCCACTCCGAGAATGAGCACGTCGAGTATGGCGGTGAGGCCATGGACGTCGTCCACGACAATGATCGTGGCGATCATCACGACGGCAATCACGAGGACGATCCCGCCGAGCAGCTTACCGACGTAATCGAGCTCGCGCTGCAGTGGCGTTTCTTCCTCGTGCGTCTCGTGCAGCAGGCCGGCGATGCGTCCGATCTCCGAGTGCATGCCGGTGGCCGTGACGATGGCGGTACCATGGCCGTAGGTGACGGCGGTGCCACCGAAGACCATGTTGCTCTGATCGCCTAACGCGGCTGTCGTGTCGAGCGGCGCATCATCCTTGTTGACAGGAAGACTCTCGCCGGTGAGCGCCGCTTCCGCGGTCTGAAGTGCGGTCGACGTCACGACCCGCGCATCCGCCGCCACGGTGTCGCCCTCCTCGACGAGAAGGAGATCGCCGGCGACGAGCGTTCGCGCCGGAACGCGATGGCGCTCGCCGTCCCTTATCACGGTGGCCTCCGCCGCGGTGATGGCACGGAGCGCGGCAATGGCGGCGGCCGCGCGCGACTCCTGGAGGTAGCCCATCACCGCGTTGAGGAGCACAACGACGAGAATCGTGATCGCCTCGTAGGGAAGCGTCGTATCGCGCTCGTACGCCCAGAGTGCCGCCGAGATCACGGTTGCGGCGAGGAGGAGCAGCACGAGCACGTCCGTGAACTGCGCGAGGAATCTCCGCCATGCCGGAACCGTCGGCTCGGCGGCGAGCTCGTTAGGTCCGAATTGCGCGAGTCGCGCGCGCGCCTCGGCTTCGGAAAGTCCGCGCCGGAGATCGGTGTCGAGCTGCGTCGCGACGTCGCCGGTTGTGGCGCGATATGGCTCCGTCGCGCCCGAGGGTGGCTTCGCGGCCGTCACGCGCGGCACTCCGCGGAGCTCCGCACTGCTGTCAGTCCGCGCGCGCCGTCGGCTGTATGGGCGCGGTGCGCGGCGGCGCTGGCGCGAGCTCGGCGCGAGGTGGCGAACGCTGCCCGTCGAGTGTGGGCGCCGCGGGCAAGCCTGTGACGTCGAGAATCTCCTGCTCATCGAGCGTCTCGCGCTCGAGAAGCGCGTGGGCGAGCGCCTCGAGCTGCCGCCGGTGCATGGTGAGCAGGCGCTTCGCCTCGTCGTGGCACTCGGAGATAATCTTGAGCACTTCCTCATCGATGGCGCGCGCCGTCTCCTCGCTGAACGGCCGTGCGCCGCCCTCGAAGCCCTGGAGGCTGTTGAGGTACGGATTCTCACGCGGCGCGAGCTGCACCAGCCCGAGCCGCTCGCTCATTCCCCAGCGGGTCACCATGTTCCGCGCGAGCGTCGTCGCCTGCTCGATGTCGTTCTGCGCGCCCGTGGTCTTCGTGCCGTAGACGATCTCCTCGGCGGCGCGGCCCCCGAGCATGCCGATGATCCGGGCGCGGAGGTAGCCCTCGGGATAATTGTACCGGTCGCTGTCCGGCCGCTGATAGGTGACGCCTAACGCCTGGCCGCGCGGAACGATGGTGACGCGGTGCACCGGATCGGCGCCGGCGACCACGAGGCCGAGAATGGCGTGCCCGCCCTCGTGATACGCGATCCGCTCGCGGTCGTGCGGGCTCATGATCAAGGCGCGCTCGGGCCCGAGAACGATCTTCTCGAGCGCGTCCAGGAAATCCCGCTGGCGCACCTCGTTCTGTCCGCGGCGTGCGGCGAGGAGAGCCGCTTCGTTCACCAGGTTCTTGATGTCGGCGCCGGCGAGGCCCGGCGTCGCCGCGGCGAGCTCCTCGAGGTTCACCTCCTGCGCGAGCGGGACGCGTCGCGTGTGCACCTCGAGAATTGCTTCTCGTCCGCGCCGGTCGGGAAGATTCACGACGACGTGGCGGTCGAATCGGCCCGGACGCAGGAGGGCCTTGTCGAGGACATCCGGCTGGTTCGTCGCGGCGAGCACGATAATCCCCTGTTCACTCGAGAAGCCATCCATCTCGGTGAGGATCTGGTTGAGCGTTTGCTCCTGCTCGCTCGAGCCTCCAATGACGCTGCGCCCGCGAGCGCGGCCGATCGAGTCCAGCTCGTCGATGAAGATGATCGCCGGTGCGTTCTCGCGTGCCTGCTTGAAGAGATCGCGTACCCGCGCCGCCCCGACGCCGACGATCATCTCCACGAACTCGGAGCCACTCATCGAGAAGAACGGAACGCCGGCCTCGCCGGCAACCGCTTTCGCAAGGAGTGTTTTGCCCGTGCCCGGCGCGCCAACGAGGAGCACGCCCTTGGGCGCGGCGCCGCCGAGGCGGGTGTACTTCTGCGGATCCTTGAGGAAGTCGACTACTTCGACCAGCTCGTTCTCCGCCTCGTCGATGCCGGCGACGTCGTCGAAGGTCACGCGATCCTGCTTGGTGATGTCGAAGCGCTTGGCCTGACTGCGGCCAATGCCGAGCATACCACCCATTCCCATTCCTCCGCCCTGCTTCGCGGCGCGGCGAAAGAGCCAGACGTAGAACAGGATGAGGAGGAGCGCGGGCCCGAAGCCGAACAGCAGTGTCGTGAGTGGGCTGTTCCCCTGATCGATCGGCTCGGCGCTGATCTCGACACCATTTGCGATGAGGAGCGTCTCGAAGTCGGGACCGACGAATGACGGGAGCGTGGTCGCGAACGAGCCCACCTTCTTCGGTGGCGTCTTCGACGTGCTGTCGGTGGTTGGATAGGTGACCGGTGCGCGGAAATGCCCGGTGATCCGCTCACCGCGGCTGTAGATCGCGGCGACGTTGTGCTTGGTGACCTGGTCGCGGAAGAGTGTGTACGGGACGGTGGTCGGCTCGTCGGACGGAGGGAAGAGCAGCCGCGCGATGATGAAGTTCAGAACGAGGATGAGGAGAAACCAGGTGAGCGTCCGACGCGGGGGCATCGGTGCGCGCGGCGGGGGCGTCGCCCCCGCCGGCGTACCCTGGCCGGACGCCCGCGGCGCGGTCGTGACGTTCCGACTGGAGGGCGGCTGTACCGTGCGATCTGGCGAGGTCATTGAGCTCTCGTTGCCGAAGACGACTTCTCCCGATGCCTGAGCATACCACCACGGCGACGTGCACGGCACCGGCGAACACGGCAGAATCGTTCAACGCCCGATGATCGCTCCGTTCAAGACACCCGAGCCGTAGCCGCCCACCTTCCACGTCGAATCGATCACTCGGCGTGAGAGGGAAAATGCAATCCAGGGCAGTCATCGGTCGCCTAACGATAGCGGCGATCGTTGCAGTGGCACCATACGCACGGGCGCAATCGGCGCCGGCGGCTCCAATCGCTGTGCTCCAGTCGGGCACACTCAGCTTTTCCGCGCACGCCACGGTGGGAGACTTCGTGGGCTCGACGACAACCATCATGGGTGCCGTCACCGGCGACCTGCCGGATGCGCGCGGCTGGGTCGAGGCGCCGGTCGCCACCCTCGTGACCGGCAACGAGCACCGCGATCGCGATCTCCGTTCGTCGATGGAAGTGGAGAAGTATCCGTCGATGCGTTTCACGCTCGCGCGCGCGAGCAGCGTCTCACCGAATGGCGGCGCCGCGGCGGCGACACTCCACGGCGCTCTCACGATGCATGGCGTGACCCGAGAGGTCGATCTCCCCGCCACCATCGAACGGAGTGCGGACACGATTCACGTGACCTCCGTCTTTCCCGTGGACCTTCACGACTACCGCATCGGCGGGCTGACGAAGATGCTCGGCCTCTTCCGCATGGATTCACACATCGAGGTCCACGTGGACCTGCGATTCATCGCGACGTCCTCCGTCAATCCCTGAGCCATGACCAGATCACATGTCGCCGCGGCACTCACCGCGGCGTTAGGCACGATTGCGTTTGGCGCCGCTGAGGCGCAGTGCCGTCCCCCGGCGAGCAGCCACGAGGCGCGCCTCTTGGCCTTTTACGAGGCACCGGCCCTCTTCTCCATGGGTAGCGCGCCGGAGCGACTCGCCGCGGGCGCCGTCAGCATCGGTGGCGAGGCGGTTCCCGTTCCGTCGCCTGATGCGGCACTCACGCATCCCACCTTCTGTTATCAGTACACGACCAACAACACGAAGCTGGCGCCGCTGTTCGCTCGTCCGCGCATCGTCGTTGGCCTCCCCGCCGGGTTCGCGGTCGAGGGGAGCTTCGTACCGCCCGTCTCCGTTTCGAATGCCCGCGTCACGGTTGGCAGCCTCGCTCTCTCGCGAACGCAATCGATTCCGCTCGGGCGGGGAAGCGTGCTGCTGGAGCTTCGCGCTCACGGAACGCTGGGCCGGATCCATGGTCCGATCACCTGCCCGCGCTCGAGCCTCCAGCTGAACGACGCGGCGGCGCCGTGCTACGGCACCTCGCCGTCGCGCGACAGCTACGATCCCAAGTCGTTAGGTGTGGAGGCGGCGGCGGGAACCCAGCTTGGCCGGCTCGATGTGTACGCGGGCGGCGGAGCCAACCGGCTCGATCCGCGATTCCGGGCCGGCTTCACCGACGCGCTCGGCAACGTGGATCACACGACGATCGACGTCGCGCTCGTGCGGGGTGTCGCCTATGGCGGCGCGACCCTTCACCTCCGACACGACCTCGCCGTGTCGGGGCAGCTCTACGTCGTTCCAGCGGACGTGTCGACAGTGCGCCTCGGCGTAGCGTATCGAGTGCGCTGACCGCAAGCCGGCAACGCCGCGGCCGATATCAGGCCGCGGCGGCGCTGATCAGCCGAGCAAGACCCTTCGCGGCCATCCGCTCCCACTGCCAGCCGACGGTGATCATGACGGGGTCCGAAACCGATGGCGAGGTGCAGGTGAGAACGACGTCCTGACCCTCTCGCTGACCTTTCGCGCCACCTGGTATGCAGGTCCAGATCCGTCCTTCGGCGTCCGTTACGGTGCGATTGCTCGCCATATGGTTTCCCTCAGGGGGAATCGGGTGGAGGTTCCATCTTCGAAGCTGACCGGGAAATAGACGATTAGTTCAGCTCGGCGCCACCGGTGGCGAGTGACGAACCAGGTCCAGATGCTTGGGCCTTCTGACCAGCGATTCCGGGATACGGGGCCGTTTAGCAGATGCGTATCGCTGGGGAAGCATAACACCCCTGGCGGCCCGCCTGGTGCTCTGATCGTGGTTGCCAACCTCGGGCGCACCGGCTATACTTCGCCCAGCGAAACACGCGCACGATGGCGTGGACAAGTTCCGACGAAATAGGGGCCTGCCAAATGCGAGCGGGCCCCTTTTGCTTCTCGTCGGTGCCGCCGGTTGGCGGCTCCCCTGCGTGAGGGCTTCAGTCACGCACGCGCTGACGCCGGTTCGCATGGCATCGGGTTTTTACCCGGGCCCCGGCGAGGTGCATTACAACAGGGCAGGAGTTTAGAACATGAGAACGACCGGCACCGTCAAGTGGTTCAACGAGACGAAGGGATTCGGCTTCATCAGCCGCGCCGACGGCCAAAAGGATTGCTTCGTCCATCATTCCGCAATCGAGGGTCAGGGCTACAAGACGCTTGCCGAAGGCGAAGCGGTGGAGTTCGACGTCGTCGAGGGGCAGAAGGGACCGGCCGCGGAGAACGTGCGGCGCCTGCGCTCCTGATCGTCAGCACCGCAACGAACCAGATCGAGCCACGTCAACCGACGTGGCTCTTTCATTTTCCCTCGGCGCCGAGCCCTAACGGCAGGCCGACCAGGTCCCGCTACCCGCGCGCTGAATCCAGCGCTGACCCTCTTCGACCCGCCCGAGCTGAATGAGCGAGCAGCCGAGGTAGCCCCGCGCTGTGTGATCGGCGGTGTCGGCGCGAATGGCGCGGACGTAGAACGCTCGCGCCGCCTCGTAGTTCTGCATCGCGAACATCGTGGTGGCGAGCTCCCGCAGTGCCGGCCCGTTGTTCGGCGCGAGCCGTACGGCCTTTACGCCCTCGCCGCTCGCCGTGGCGAGGTCGTTCGACTCGCGCGCGAGTCGCGACAGGAAGACATGAGGCGCCGGATCGTCGGGCAGGCCGACGCTGGCCGCCGTGAGGCGATCGCGCGCGACTTCCCGTTGACCGGCACGGAAGGCCGCGATCCCTTGCTCGAGTGCGCTACGGGCGCGCGCGGTGCGAATGGCGCCGCGCCCGGCGACGGCGCTCGCCACGAGGACGAGCGCGGCGATGCCGGCGAGTGCCCAGCGGCTGCGGCGGACGCGAGAGATCGGTGCTGGCTGCGCAGCCGACGTCGCGGCGGCTGCACTGCGCGTCGGTGCCGAGCTGGATGACGAGGTCTCTTCGGCAACCGGGCTTCGAGCGGGTAGCGCTCGCGTCGCCATCATCGCCGCGGCGGCATGGAACGCGTGGGCGAAGTCTCGCGTCGTAGGATAGCGAAGCTCCGGATCGCGATCGAGCGCTTTCGCCATCACCCCTTGCAACTCGCGTGGCCACGGAATCTCGGGACGCACCGCGGCAAGTGTGCGCGGGCGCTCCGTGAGACGCATGACGACCATCGTTCCCGTTGACGCGGCCGGGAAGGGGAGCTCGCCGGTGAGCATGTTGAAGGCGACCATCGCGAGCGAGTACTGATCGCTGTGGCCGTCCACGGGCTCCCCCGCGAGCTGCTCGGGACTCATGTACTCCGGTGTCCCGACAACGATGCCCGTGCGCGTCACGCCCTGAGCCACTTCGCCCGTCGCCTTAGCGATCCCGAAATCGACGACCTTCACGTTGTCCAGGCCATCCGCATCGGTGCTGACCATGATGTTGTCCGGCTTCAGGTCGCGGTGCACGATGCCGATCGCGTGAGCAGCGTGGAGCCCCTCGGCTGCCTGACGAGTGATGTCGCTCGCCCGCAGTGGCGTGAGCGCCCCGCGCGCCTGCATGACGTGCGTGAGCGTCTCGCCTTCGATGTACTGCATGGCGAGGTAGAGCAGACCGTCCTGTGTCTCACCGAAATCGTAGATCGCCGCAACGTTCGGGTGGTCGATGCGGCTGGCATTCGCGGCCTCGCGATTGAACCGGCCGATCGCATCGGCGTCGCCCGCCATTGCAGGGTGCAGCACCTTGATGGCGCATTGCCGGCCCATCTTCACATGCTCGGCGAGATAGACGCGACCCATCCCGCCGGCGCCCAGTCGCTCGATGATGTGGTATCGCTCGGCGATGATCGACCCGACGAGATCCGTCGACCCTCCCCGCTGCAGCTGGAGAGCGGCGCCGTCCTTGGGACAGAATCGCTCCGTCTCCGGGTATTCGACGTTGCAGGTTGGACAGATCTTCGCGGATGGCACGACGCAATGCTCCGGCTGACGAGAATGGGCGCGATTGAAGGACGCGCGCATCGCTCGACAGTCACGCTCAGGCCGCTCACTCCACCACGATCTTCCCCTGCATCTTCGGGTGCAGGGAGCAGAAGTAGTCATAGGTCCCCGGCTTGGTGAGCGTCGCGCTGTAGCGTTGATCGGTATCGAGCACCGAGGACGCGTGGAACTTGTTCTGGGTGCTCACGATCAGGTGGGGGACGTCGTCCTTGTTGATCCACGTGACCTTGGTGCCGGGCTTCACCGTGAGGACCTTCGGCGTGAAGTCGAAGTTGTCGATGCCGATCTCGTTAGGCGCGAGGACCAGTGCTCGGCGGTCGGTCCGGCTCCGCATCATCGCATCGTGCGACGCGGCCTCGAAGGCCGGCGGCTCCCCCGAGAGCGTGGCGTCGACGACTGCGAGCGCGCTCCGTCCCGGCACGAAGGTGACGTCGGTGATGCCGAGGACGCTCTTGAGACGCTCCGGCTCGACCTTCATCGGGCCTGGCGACGGAGCGGTACCGGGCGTCGGCTGCGGGAACGCCGTCGACATCGCGGTATGGAAGGAGATGTTTCCCTCCACCTTCTGCATGATCTGATGGATGTGGCCATTGAGGACGGTGACGGATCCGAAGCGCCTGACGAGTGCCAGCGCCTGCTCGGAGTCGTCGGTGCCCCATCCCCACTCGGGATAGACGGTCCAGAGCGGGACGTGGGCGAAGAGCACGATCGGGGTGCTCGCGGCGAGGCCGGCGAGATCCCGCTTGAGCCACGCGATCTGGTCGCTGCCTAACGAGCCGAGCCCGCCGGCTTTGAGGTTGAGGACGTTCACGAGGCCCACGAAGTGGACGCCGGAGTGGTCGAAGCTGTACCAGCCGCCTCCATTCGTGCCCTTGCCGTAGCGCGCGAGATACGCCGCGCCGTTGTCGGTAGCGACGTCGTGCTCGCCGGGAACGTAGAAGACGCGGTCCGTCCGGAGCCCTTTGAGGACCTGCGAGGCGGTGTCGAACTCCTCCGGCTTCGCGAGCTGGGTGATGTCGCCGGTGTGCAGAACGAGCGCGGGGCTCTGCGGCAGCGCGTTGACCTTCGCGACCGCCTGCTGCAGGGTTGCGGTGACGTCCTTGTTCGCCTCCTTGCTGAAGCCGATGTGGCTGTCGCTCACCTGCACGAAGAAGATGCTCTTGCGCTCCGCCGGCGTGAGCAGATTCAGGCGGCTGAGCGCGAACGACTTGGGTATGCCGCCCGAGAGCCCCCAGACCGTCGCCGTGCCCGCCCAGGCCATGCAGCGAAGGAACCCGCGCCGGTCGATGCCGTCGTCGCTGGGGTCGGTCGTGATGTAGTTGCTGCCGGCCGGTCGCGTGTTTCCCTGCTCGTCGAACCGGTGATCGTCACGGTCTCGATGGTCGTGCATCGATGGTCTCCAGATGAGTGTCGAAGTGGTGAACTTCCTCATCGAGACCGGCGCGAGTCCCTGTTTATTCCAGGGCCTCGAGCGGGGAATATTTCACGCGCGGGAGAAGTCTCCGCACGCCTAACGACGCAGCCTCGGCGCCGCTACCGCGTCAACGAGCAGCGGGCCGCCATGGCGGCGACGACTTCGGGTCCGAGCTTCATCGCGAACTTCACGACGACGCGGTTGCTGGCGCGCAGCGCGCCGAAGAGGGCCGTCGGCGGCTCGATGCCGAAATCGGACATCAGGATCGGGACGGCGCCCCGGGCTTCGATCGTGCCATCCGCGAGCCGCGTCGTGCCGACGTCCATCTTCACGGCATTCTCGTGGCCGGCGATGGCGAGAGCTCCCACCGTGCTGACGGTGAGCGCGTTCGTCGTGTCGGCGCTGTCGCGTACTGCCTCGAAGAGCGCGGTGATGTACGCTGGGCGCGTCGGGTCCTCCGCCTTGAGCGCGCGTCGCAGGCTCTTCTCCATTTGTGCGTGTCCACATTTCAGCGCGCTCACCGGCACCTTGACTTGCACGCTCTTGAGGTAGCGCGGGAAGTCCGGATCCTCCTTGAAGCTCACGTCCACGGCGATCGTGGCGTCGATTGCGGTCGCGCTGCAGCTCCATCCGTGGATGTTCGACGACCCTTCGATCCACACTCGGCTCTCCTCGCCGACCGCGAGCTCCGCGATCGATTGCGCACGCGCTGTCGCGGCGAGGACTGCGACGAGGGTGAGGGTGATCGGGCTTCGTGTCCACATGCTCGTGAGGCTCCAGGTTGCTGCCGCCAATTGGCTTCTCTCTTCTCCTGCTCACGTGTGAAGGGTAGGCGCCCCAGAGGGCACGGTCTGTCGGGTGGAGGCGGGAAGATCGGTGCGGTTATGCCCCGCATCATGAAGGGGATTCGCCGACAGGGTGCCTTGTCCGGTGTTGCGGGCGCGCAGCACTGGTGACCCGGCGTTGGGTTGGACGAGTATAGCAGGAGTATCGACTTGCTTAACGCTTCGCCTTATCGTGGTTGCCTCATGTCGCACACCCCCTGGCTGCACGCGCCGATGCGTGCACTGGTCCAACTCGCGAGCCCGCTCATCCTTTGCGGAGGCATGCTCGCATGCGGGCACGATCGGGTCGCAGCGCCAGCGCCGGGGCGCATCGAGATCGCCGGTGGGAACGCGCAGCACGGCGTGCCCGGGCAGCCGCTGGCCTTGCCGATCGCCGTCGTCGTGCGGGACGGATCGGGCGATGCCGTGGGCGACGTCCACGTCTCATGGCTGGCTGACGATGGCGGCACCATCGCTCCCGGCGAGAGCATCACCGACGCGTCGGGGCGCGCGACCGCCACCTGGACGCTCGGAGCGAGCCGCGAGGCGCATCGCGCGCGTGCCATCGCCACCGGCTACAGCGTCGCGCAGTTCTCGGCGACCTCGCCGGCCGAGGTCGAGCTGCCGTTCGATGTGATCACGCCGCTGACGCTCGAGACCTACGATCGATCCGGGCAGACCGTGCATCCGGATTTCGTGACCACGGGTCCCCAGTGGACGCACGCCTCCGACTATCTCTTCCTCACGCCATACCCGAACGGGAACGCCGTGCTGGAGAATCCATCGATTTACGAGAGCCTGGACTTCCTCAACTGGAGCGCGCCGGGCGGTGTGACCAATCCCATCGCCGCGCCGCAGGAGGGCTACTTCTCCGATCCCGACGCGCTGTTCGAACCCGACCACAATGAGCTCTGGCTCTACTTCCGCCAGGTGACCCAGGCGAACGTCGTGCGGCTCACGACCTCGCGGGACGGCGTGACCTGGAGTACGTCCATCGAAGTTGCGCGGGCGCCGAACCACCAGCTCATCTCGCCCTCGGTGGTGCGGCGCGGGCCTAACGAGTGGCTGATGTGGGCGGTGAACGGGAACGTCGGCTGCACGGGTGCCGACGCGACGGTCGAGCTGCGGCGATCGATGAACGGCACGGTCTGGTCGAATGCGGAGCCCGTGGCGCTCTCCCAGCCGGGCGTCTTTCCCTGGCACATCGACGTCGAGTGGATTCCGAGTCTCAGCGAGTACTGGGCGCTTTACAACGGCAAAACCGCCGGGACATGCACCACCGGCGCAGTCTACCTCGCGACGAGCCCCGACGGCGTGCACTGGCGAACCTACCCGTCGCCCGTGCTGGCCCAGGGCGCCATTCCCGAGCTGCAGGACATCGTGTATCGCTCCACGTTCTCCTTCGACGCGGCGGCGGACGCGGTGACGCTCTGGTACTCGGGCGCGCGGTTCAACAATAGCAATTACATCTGGCGCTCCGCCGTGCAGCGGCGCCACCGCGCGGATCTCTTTGCGACGATCAACACGCCCACAACGCTCACGGCGTCGAAGGCGATCGCGGCCAGCGCGCTCCGTCTGCCCCAGCCGCGCGACTTCCCCTGACCGACCCGCCCCAGTGTCGACGGCCGGCGGTGCGGAGGGAGCAATTCTTGCAAATAGTCCTTGGGTTATTCACTCGAGGGAGCGCGTATGTCGAGACATGGAGCAGCACTCGCAACCGTCGTCTGCCTGACGTTGGTGGCGGCGTGCGGCAAGAAGGATCAGAATGCGGATACCTCGGCTGTCGGGAGTGGCGCCACTGCGTCCGCCAAGCCGGCACCGACAGCGGGGTCGTCGACCGGGGCGAGCGCTAACGCATCGCTCTCCGATCCGAACATCGTCTACATCCTCGATCAGGCGAACGCCGCCGACAGCGCGCGCGGCCGCCTTGCCGAAACGAAGGGGACGAGCACCGAGGTCAAGAACTTCGGGCGGTTGATGGTTGGCGAGCATCATGCCCTCCGCCAGCAGGGCCAGCAGCTCGCCAAGAAGCTGAACGTCACGCCGCAGGCCCCGCCTAACGATCAGAGCGAGGCGCAGGCGAAGACCGAGATGGATAGTCTCAACGCCATGCCGAAGGGCAAGGCCTGGGACAAGGCGTACATCGACTTCGAGCTGCCCTACCATCAGCAGTTGATGCAGACCGCGACGAAGGCGCTCGACGCCGCGCAGAATCAGGAGCTCAAGGATCTCATCAAGAAGGCGGCGCCCGTGGTCCAGAAGCACATCGACCACGCCAAAGCGGCTCAACAGAAGCTGGGAAGCTGATCTCCACCCTGGCCCCCGCTCCGTCGCCGGATCGCGAGACGGAGCGCGGGGTCGACGGTGAGTACTCCTGCAACCTCGCAGGCAGCGGTCAGCCGGTTTGAGTGTCGCCCTCGAGCAGGCGCTCCACCGACTCGTCGACGAATCGGCCCACCAGTCCGCGCTGCGCATCCGCATCGCATACGCCAACGATGGCGCTCGCACCGAGCGCGGCACCCCACCACGACGTCGTGTGCCAGGCACCGATCGACAACGCCGGCGGGGTAGTTGGCGGCGCGGGAGACGGTGCGACGTAGAAATACGGCTCATCGCTCTCCTGGTCACCAGGCGAGAGCCCGACGCCGATCGTCTGCAATCGCCTCCCGGCCGGCAGCCTAACGAGCGTCGCGATATCGAAATGGTGTGGCCAGCAGCGCACCTGCCCGGCGCCGTCGAAGGCTGCGCCGTACGCCTCGAGAAAGGCGCTCGCATTGCCATACCAGCGCGCGAGCTCCTCGAGATCGTCACCATCGGCGTGAAAGCCGGCGCCGGTATCCGTAGCGCGTGGCGAGATCGTGAAATGCAGTGTCGATCGGAGCCGCGACGAATCCAGACCAGCGTTGCCGATTCGACCGGCGATCCACGCGAGCGCCTCGGCGCGCGACGCGCCATCGAGAGCAAAGGCGGCTTTCTCCTGGCCGGATGCATCGTCGATCACGAGCAGCGCGAGGTCGGGCACGCGCAACGCGACGCGAATCGACCTCGGCGCGACGATCGGCTGCGTGGCGAGCGCCCGGTGCGCGGCGAGCCAGCTCATGCTCGTGTGGCTGTCATCTGCTTCTGCTGGAATGAACGACACGGCTGCGAGGGCGAGGAGCTCTGCGGCGTGATGCAGCGTTTCACGCGTCGCGACGAGCGCGCCCGGAGGAACCACGCCGAGTGTGCTCCAGCGTGTCTGCGGGGCGAACCGCTGCTCACGCACGGCTCGGCGTCGCGACCGGAAGGGAGAGGATGAAAGTCGAGCCCACGCCGACCTTGCTCTCGACAATGAGATCTCCGCGCATGCCGCGGGCTAGCTCGCGGCTGATGGACAGTCCCAGCCCCGAGCCCTCGCCGATATTGGTGAGACTGCGATCGAGCTGCACGAAGGGCTCGAATACCGCCTGGAGCTTTTCCTTCGGGATGCCGACGCCACTATCACGCACGTAGACGTGCACTGTGGTTCCTTCGACGACACAGTTGACTGAGATCTTGCCAGCCCGCGGCGTGAACTTCACCGCATTGGAGAGCAGGTTGACGATAATCTGGCGCACCTTGTCGCTGTCGCCTTGCGCGGCAAGCGATTCATCCCAGTCGCCAAGGGAAAAAGTCAGTTGCTTCGCGCGCACCTGCGGCGCGACGAGCGTTTCGATGTCGGTCAGCAACGCGCGAAGGGGGACGCGCTCGTTGGCGAAGCTCACCTTCGCCGCCTCGAGCCGCGCGAAGTTCAGGATGTCGTTGATGAGCGAGAGGAGTGCCCGCTCGCTCCGGCTAATTCGATTGAGATCCTCGAGTTGTTCGGGGGTGACGGGCCCACGCAGACCCATGCGCAGCAGTTCCGCGTAGCCGGCAATCGCGTTCAGGGGAGTGCGCAGCTCGTGGCTCATGACGGCGAGGAACTCCGTCTTCGCGCGATTCGCCGCCTCAGCATCGGCGCGCGCCATCTCTGCCTCTACGGTCTCCTGCTCGAGCCGCTCGTTCAGCTCTTCCAGCTCCTCAGCGAGTGATTGCGCTTCTTCGGTCTGCGCCTCGAGCTCCGCCGCCTGCTGCTGCAGCTGCTCTGTGAGCTGCGCGAGATGCGCGCTGACGCGCTCCGCCCCCTGCCGCGCCGCGGTCTCGGCGGCGAGCACGCGTGCCTGCTCTTCGGCCTTTCGGCGCTCCGTGAGATCTCGGGTGATCTTTGCGAAACCGACGAGCGCGCCGGTCGATCGGTCGCGGAGTGCCGTGATGACGACGTTGGCCCAGAAGCACGTTCCGTCCTTGCGAAGGCGCCAGCCCTCGTCCTCGACCCGTCCCGTCTTCGACGCGACCTCGAGCTCCCATGAGGGTTTGCCCGCGTCGATGTCAGGCTGCGTGTAGAACGTCGAGAAGTGCTTGCCGACGATCTCGCCCTCGACGTACCCCTTGAGGCGGGCCGCGCCTGGATTCCAGGTGCGTACGAATCCGCGCTCGTCGAGGAGGAAGATCGCGTAATCGGTGACGCTCTCGACGAGCAGCCGATGTAGGTCTCCGACCTCCCCGGTGGCGCCATACGCTTCGTTCGGCACGGCAGGTCGAGCGCTCATCCGGTGTTCCGCTGGTCGAGGAATGGCACAAGAACTAGCCGCGCGCGAGTGTCACAGATTGCACAGAAAACATGCATGACACAATACAGCGAAAAACGGCGGGAGCCATGACGCCCCGCCGGATAGATTCTTCCAACGCTCAGGACGACAATCCCTTCACGTACCACGCCAGGATTCAATGAGCACTCGATACGACTCGATGACGTATCGCCGCTGTGGGCGAAGTGGAATTCTGCTGCCGATCATCTCGCTCGGGCTCTGGCACAACTTTGGGAGCGTCGATCCGTTCGAGGAGTCGCGCGCCATGGTGCTGCGCGCCTTCGACCACGGCGTGACCCATTTCGATCTCGCCAACAACTACGGTCCCGAGCCCGGCTCCGCGGAGGAGACCTTCGGCCGCATTCTCGGCCGCGACCTTCGCGAATATCGCGATGAGCTGATCATCTCCACGAAAGCCGGGTACCGCATGTGGCCCGGACCGTACGGCGAGTGGGGCTCGCGCAAGTATCTCATCGCGAGCCTCGATCAGAGTCTCAAGCGCATGGGCATTCCGTACGTGGACATCTTCTACTCACATCGTCCCGATCCGGATACGCCGCTCGAGGAGACGATGGGTGCGCTCGACTTCGCGGTACGAAGCGGCCGAGCGCTGTACGTGGGCATCTCGAGCTACTCGCCCGATGACACACGCCGCGCCGCGGAGATGCTCGGCGAGCTCGGGACGCCCTGCCTCATCCATCAGCCGCGCTACAGCATGTTCGACCGGTGGATCGAGAAGGGGCTCCTCGACGTCCTCGAGAAGCGCGGCATCGGCTGCATCGCCTTCTCACCGCTCGCGCAGGGGCTTCTGACGAATCGCTATCTTCGCGACATCCCCCCGGACTCCCGGGCGGGGAAGCCACATGGGTATCTCAGGCCTAACGAGATCACGCCCGAGCGCCGCGCGCAGATCGCGGCGCTGGACGAGACCGCGTCCGAGCGCGGCCAGAGCCTGGCGCAGCTCGCGATCACCTGGGTCCTCCGCGACGAACGCATGACTTCCGCCATCATCGGCGCGAGTCGCGTGTCGCAGCTCGAGGAGAATCTCGCGGCGCTCTCCGCCGCGCCACTCACCAAGGACGAGCTGCGTCGGATCGACGCTGTTCTCGAGGAGAAGAGCTGATCGATTTGGGTTCGATGTCGGTCGTCGAGATCGCACCCGGGACTCGCCCTGCCGGGTGCGATATCAGTCTCGCGAACAACTCAGGTGAGCGCTTCCCTTAGCAAAACGCTGCCTTCGCGCACCATCGTCGTGTCACAGCTGAAAGCGAAGCGCAGCGCGTCGGAGCAGCTGTTGCCGAAGGCGTCGCCGGGCGCGGAGCCGATGCCCTGGTCGGCGAGCATCGTCGCGAGCGCGTCGGCGTCGGCAACCTCCAATCGCTCGTAGACCGACGGATCGAGCTCGGCCCAGACATAGAAGGCGCCGCGCGGCGCGAACGGCCGCACGCCCGGGATACCTGTCAGCGCGCGGAGCATCGTGTCCCGCCGCTCGTGATAGACCTCGCGCATCTCCACGATGTGGCGATCGCTGCCGGTGATGGCGGCGAGCGCCGCCCACTGCGCGACGCTGTTCACACCATTGATCGTGCAGCGGAGCAGCTTGGGAATGCGATCGTGGAGGACGGGATCGTTCGTGACGATGTAGCCGGTGCGGAGCCCGCTCATCGCGTGGCTCTTCGAGAATGAGAAGATGCTCACGACGCGGCGCTCGTCCGGGCGCGCGAGCGCTCCGATCGAATGGTGTACGTGCGGCGCGTAGATCACGTCCTCGTAGGCTTCGTCCGAGACGATCCAGAGGTCGTGGGCGCGCGCGAGCTCGAGGATGCCGGCGAGCGCGTCGCGCGAGAGGACCGCACCGGTGGGGTTGTGCGGCGTGTTGAGGAAGATCGCCGCCGTGCGGGGCGTGATGGCGCCGCGGATGTCGTCGACGCGATACGCGTAGTCGGCGTCGGCGCGCAGCGGCACGCCAACGGGTACGGCGCCCGCGAGTCGGATGTTCTCCGCGACCTCGGTCCACATCGGATCCGGGATGATCACTTCGTCTCCCGGAAGGAGGAGCGCGCCGAAGGCGACGAAGAGCGCGTGCATCGCTCCGTTCGTGACGAAGATGTCGTCGGCAGTGGCGCTCGTCAGCCCGTTCTTCTCCGCGACTTTGCGCGCGAGCGCACGACGGAGCTCGGGAATCCCATTGTTCGGGACGTAATGCGTCTTGCCGGCGTGCGCGGCTTGCGTGATCGCGTCAATTACATGCGCCGGCGGCGCGAAGCTGGGATCACCGGACTCGAATCGGTAGACGCGCTTTCCCGCGGCCTGGGCGGCGAGGAGTCGCTCGCGGATCTGAACGATCTTGCCGAGGGAGAGGTGATCCAGCGGATGGTCGTGGGGGGCTGCGGGGGTGGTGAGGGCGGCAGCGAGAGAGGCGGCGGCAACATCGGGCACGGCGCTGGGCGGCATGAGAGCCTCGATGAATAGACGGCG
>JAJKIR010000061.1 GCA_021154325.1 Gemmatimonas sp. | reverse complement strand
GCGGTGCTGAGCCACGCCGGCTGGCAGTCCGTCTTCGGCGGCGATCCGCAGATCGTGGGACGCACCGTTCTATTGAATGGCCACCGCTACACCATCGTCGGCGTCGCTCCGGCGGCCTTTCGCGGGCCCGTGTCAGTCGTCGTGCCGGTGCTGTGGGTGCCGCTGATGCAGATCGCCGAGATCGATCCCAGCCGTGAGCGTCGCCTCGAGGACCGCAGTAACAATTATCTCAACACTGTCGCCCGGCTGCAGCCTGGCGTCACGATCCAGCGCGCGCAGGATCGGATGAAGGCAATCGTCAACGAGCTGAAGGAGCTCTATCCGAACGACTACAAAGATGCGGGGATCCTCCTGCTCAGCCAATCCGAGGCGGGCATCCACCCGCGTCTTCACGGCACCCAGGTCGCACTCTCCACGGTCGTGATGGCGGTGGTGGTGCTGCTGCTCCTCATCGCCTGCGTGAACGTCGCGAATCTCTTTCTGGCGCGAGCGCGCGATCGCGCTCGCGAGATGGCGGTGCGCTTGAGTCTCGGCGCGAGCCGCGGGCGACTCGTCAGGCAGCTCCTTACCGAGACCCTCGTCTTCTCGCTTCTCGCCGGTGCCGCCGGCCTGCTCGTGGGCTGGGGCGTGATCGCGCTGGTCAATCGCATCCGTCTCCCGATCGATTTTCCGTTCGACCCGGATCTCCGGCTCAATGGCACGGTGCTGCTGTTCACCCTCGCCATCGCGCTGGTGACCGGGATGCTTTTCGGACTCGTCCCCGCGCTTCAGGCGACGCGGCCGTCGCTCGTGCCAGCGCTCAAGGGCGAAGCACCCGCGGGTGGCTCGCGATCACGCATGAGCCGTCCGCTGGTCGTTGCGCAGGTGGCGCTCTCGCTCGTGCTGCTCGTCTGCTCGGGGCTGTTCGTTCGCAACCTCCGCGCGGCGTCGACGCTCGACAAAGGCTTCACGAGCGACAATCTCCTCCTCGCGGGACTCGACCCGGCGATGAACGGCTACAATCGCGCCCGCGTCGATGAGTTCTACCGCCGATTGCTCGCGCGATTGCGTGATATGCCCGGTGTGAAGGCAGTCGCCCTCGCCGAGCAGGTCATCCTCGGCATGGGCCACTCCGATACGGGTATTGAGGTGCCCGGCTACACGCCGGCAAAGAACGAGAGCATGAACGTGGCCTACAACATCGTCACACCTCAATACTTCGCCGCGCTCGACATGAAGCTCCTCCGTGGACGTGACTTCACGGCGGCTGACGACAGCAGCGCACAGCGCGTGCTGATCGTGAACCAGCGCTTCGTCGACCGCTTCATGCCGGGACAGGACGTGGTTGGGAAGCGGATCAAGATCGGCGGCCAGGACCGGGTGATCGTGGGCGTCGCGGCGATGGCCAAGTATTACTCGTTAGGTGAGGCACCGATGAGCTACATGTATCTCCCGCTGTCGCAGAGCCGGCACGGCTCGCTTGCGATTCAAATCCGCACCGCCGGCGATCCGGCGGCCTTTGCGCCGCGTCTCCGCGCCGAGGTTGCCGCCCTGGATCCCGACCTCCCGCTCTCAGATTTGCGCACGATGAGCAACTTCCTCGGCATCGCGCTCTTCCCGGCGCGAATCGTCGGCACGGTGCTCGGAGTCTTCGGCCTCCTCGGGCTCCTGCTCGCCGCGGTCGGTGTGTACGGTGTGATGTCCTACTCGGTCTCGCAGCGCACGCGCGAGATTGGCATTCGCATGGCGATCGGCGCCGCGCGCGAGCAGGTGGTGCGGCTCGTTATGCGCCAGGGGATGCAGCTGGTCGTCATCGGCACGGTGATCGGCCTCGCCGGCGCGCTCGTGGCCGCCCGGCTGCTTCGTGGCATTCTCTATGGAACGTCCACAATCGACGCCGTCGCCTTCACGACGGTGCCTTTGGTGCTTTTGTCGGTGGCAATGCTCGCGATATGGATTCCCGCACGCCGTGCTGCGAGCGTAGATCCGATGAGGGCTCTGCGAAGCGAGTAGCGGGACGAGGGTTGCGGGACGCGGGACGCCCTCCTCGTCCCGCGTCGCACGTCCCGCGCTACGGCGTCGGTCGCGGACGCGGCCAGGGCCATGGCCAGGGCCAGGGGCCTTTGCGACCTGACAATGCGCGCACCGCGAGCTCGCGCGTCTTGTCGTCCTTCGATTGCAGCAATCCCTCGAGCGCTTCCTCGGAGTGCTCACCCGATTCCAGCAGCGCGCGCACGAGCGCCTGACGAACACCGTCAGGCTGGTCCTGCTTAAGGGCAGCCGTTACCGCCGGCACGGCAGCCGGGTCGCCGATCTGACTCAGCGCCCATGCAGCCTTCATTCGAACATCGTCGTCCGAGTCCTTGAGCGCTGCGATGAGGGAAGCAGGTGCCTTCTCGGAATGGACCTGTCCGAGCGCCCAGGCCGCGGTCGCTCGCACCTCCGACTCGCGATCGTGCGCCAGGACTTCGGCGAGAACCTCCGCGCTCGAGCGCACATTCATCTCGCCGAGCGCCCACGCCGCGGTCTCGCGCACGTCGGGACTGTCGTCGCCGCGAAGCGCGGTCGTTAGGCCCTCGATCGCCTCGCGGGAGTGCATCTGGCCGAGCGCCCACGCGCACATCTCACGCACGTCGCCACTGCGATCGCTTCGGAGCGCGGCCGTGAGGCCACCGATCGCGGCGCGAGATTCCATCTCGCCAAGGGCCCACGCCGCCACGCGGCGGACCTCGGGGCTGCTATCGTCACGGAGCACGCGCAGCAGCTCGTCGACGTTGTCGCGCGCCTCCATGTGTCCCAGCGCGACCACGGACGCCGCGCGCACGTCGGGGTACTGATCGCGAAGCAGCGTCGCGACGTTCCGCGCCGCGCTCTTGTCACCAATGCGGCCGAGCGCCCATGCGCCGTTCGCGCGCACGTCGGGCGACGGGTCGCGCAGCACGCGCAGGAGCGGCGTCACGGCGTCACGTGCGCCGAGGAGACCGAGTGCCATCACCGCGGCCTGTCGCTCGCCTGCCGAAGCAGAGGTCGAGCGCGTCGTGAGCGGCGCGACGAAAGCCTTGTCGTCGCTCCGGCCGACGATCGTCGCCGCGAGATGCCGGACGCACGCGTCATCGGATGCGATCCCCTCGAGGAGCGCACGCTCGTCCTCGGCGGTGAGTCGGGTGCGCAGCATCTCGCGCACGCGCATCCGGACCTCGCCCCCGATCGCCATCGCGGGCGCGTCCCAGTACCCGCCGCCCCAGCGCCCGGTCGACGCGACGCCATCACCAGCGAGCAGACAGACCACGGGCGCCACGCCGCGCGCGCTGCCGAGCACTTCGCGTACATCCGGTGTGTGATGGTGCATCGCCGTCGCGACCGAACCGGGCGCGAACCGAACCGCGCCACCAGTCACGAAAACGCTCATGATGAGCAAGCTCGAACGCAACATGATCTCCTCCAGAAAGTGATGCTGAATCTTCAGCACTAAGCCACATGAGCAGCGCCCGGAGGGATGCTCCGGGCGGCCTAACGATCGATCAGGGCATTGGGCGGGGCCGCGGACGCGGGCGCGGCTCCGGCCAGGAGCCGGACGATCCCGCGATCACCCGCACGGCGCGGGCCCGCAGCTCCGGGTCCTTCGATTCGAGCGCCGCGTCGAGGATCGAGCGATCCTCCACGTGCATGAACGTGAGCGCGCGCAACTCCGCCATGCGGACCTCGGCGTTCGTCTCGCGCTTGAACGCTGCTTCGACCGCGGGACCAGCATCCTCGTCCTCGATCTCGGCCAGCGCCCACGCCGCGCTCTCGCGCACGTGCGGGCTCCGGTCGCCTAACGCGGTCACGAGCGCTCGTGACGCCGGCCGCTCGGGCGAGCTGCCGAGTGCCCAGGCCGCCGTCTCGCGCACCTCTTCGTTCGCGTCCGAGGTCAACGCTTCCTCGAGCACCGCGCGATCATCGTCGCGCAGGTCGTTGGCGAGCGCCCACGCAGCAGTCTCGCGTACGTGCTCGCTGGGATCGCGACGCACGGCGGCACTCAGGGCGCGCCGCGCCGACTCGCGTCGCGGCGAATCGGCCAATGCCCATGCGGCCATCTCACGCACGCCGTCGTCCTCGTCGCTCCGAACAGCTTCCGCGAGCACGTCGACGGCACCGAGCGCATTCCCGGCGTCGGCGAGACCCCACGCGGCCATGCGCCGCACGCTCGCGTCGGGATCGCTCCGCAGCACCTTGAGGAGCAGGGCGACCTTCGCCGAATCGACACTCTTCGTTTGCTCGCCCTTCACAAGGCCCGCGATCGCTGCCGCCGCATTACGAACAGCAACAGTCGTGATAGCGCCGACCGCGTCGCTGAGGACGGAGTTGGCACTCGCCCCCGACATCGCCGGTGACGGCTTAGGCGAGGGCTGAGGAGCCGGTGACGCCGTCACTTCAGTCGACTGCGGGGCGCCGACTCGAGTCATCCTTGTCGGCCCGCCGGTCCTCGACTCGTTAGGCTTCCGCAACGCCGCGCGCCCAGCTGTCGACGAATCGGCAGACGGATGCGTCGCGATCGTTGGAACGACGCGCGTGACACGCCGCGCTGGGGCCATCGCTGCCACACTCAACGCGAGCAGGCCGATGCCCGCGACGAGCGCCGCGGATTGCAGGCGACCGGGCGCGATTCGGGCGACCGCCGGATCGAGAATCGCGAGAACACGGCCTTCCAGCTCACGACGCCGCGCCATCGGCATGGCCGTCGCCGGCGCGCCGTGGTGCCGGACGCTGATCACGATGTCGAGCAGATGATCGGCGTAGTCGCTTGCGCGCGCTCCGCAGGACAGCACGAGGTCGTCACATGCACGTTCACTCTCGGCGCGCAGCCGCCGCGCGGCGGTCCACACGAGCGGATGGAACCAGTACAGCGCGCAGGCGACACGCCCCAGGGTGTGGCCAACAAGATCCCGGCGCTTGACGTGCGCGAGCTCGTGGAAGAGCACCGCGCGACGTCGGCTGTCGCTCCACTCCTCGGCGCTCGCCGGCAGCACGATCGTCGGCTGCACGACGCCACACGCGAAGGGCATCTCGATGAGTGGACTCGAAAGAAGCCGCGGAACCGCGTCGAGGTCGAGTCGGTCCGCGATCTCGCAGAGCGGCGCCGTCCAGGCACGCTCGTCGAGCTCGCGGCCGGCGCGTACGATGCGACGCACCGATAACGCCCCGAAGCCCAGCCAGCCGAGGAGGAGGACGGCGACGGCGCCCCAAGCCGCGAGCAGCGCCGCCCAGAGCGGGAACGATCGTTCGTTAGGCGCTGAATCGGTGATCCGTGTCCCGTGGTCGGTGGTCGGCAACTGCCGAGAGGTCACCGCGGGACTGGAGACAGCTCGCGCGGGCTCGCTGGTGATCGACGGCACAGATGGAACGACGGCGCGTTCGGGAGTCGCGACCTGCACCAGTGAGGGCAGCAGCTCGGCCGGCAGGATTGCGAGCCGGAGCGGCGCCCATACCGAGACCGCCGGTAGGGCAAGAATGCCGGCCAGTGTGGCGAGCCAGACGAGGTGTCGCGTACCCGCCGTCGCGCGGCGCAGCAGTGAGGTCACCGCGAGCGCGAGCACGAGGAGCGCGGTCGCCTTCAGAAGCCACGTGACCAGCGCGGGCTGGGCGAGTGTCGTTATGAGAGTGTTCATCATCATCTCCCGCTCGAGCGAGCGCGGCGAATGCGGTCACGAAGACGATCGATCTCGGCGTCGGACAGCTCGGCGTCGGAGATGCGGAGCAGCGCGGTCATCGCCTGCTCGTGGGACCCATCGAAGAACGTGCGCACCACGTGCTCGAGCGCATCTTCCTGCGCGCGCTCCGCGCTCTTCGACGGCAGGTACACATAACGAGGGCCGTCGTCGCGGTGGGTGATCTGTCCTTTCTCCGTGAGGATGCGGAGGATGGACCGAACCGCCGAGTAGGTGGGCGGATCGGGCAGCTCGGCCATGACTTCCGACACGGTTGCTTCGCCGCGGCGGAAGAGAATGTCCATGACCTGCCGCTCGCGGCGCGTGAGCGCTTCGTCCGCGCGATGGGGTGACACCAGAATAGCCTCAGGGGATCAGGTGTGTTGATTTTTCAACACTTCGCTCGAAAAGTCAAGAGGGTCGGAAGTGTCCTGACAAAGGAGTCATTAGTTGCCTTGCAACTTGGCGGGTCGTCCCCCTAGCGACGGGTCAGTCCCCGTCAGATGTGAACACGATCACACCCACTCCTCTTGGAGGACGGATCATGCGGAAGTTCGCCATCGTTCTGACTTCGCTCACGTCGCTGGGAGTCGCTGCGTCTGCTCAGGCGCAAACGAGCCTGGGCGACGCGGCAGCGTACCTCGCGCTCTCGACGACGCCGGTCGGCGCGATGACGCCGGTCGTCAGCAGCGCCATGCTCGGCAGAATTGCCAAGGGTTATTCGGTCACGGGCCAGTACGGCCATCTCTCCGATGACGCCGCCGGCTTCAATTCGTTCGGCGCGTCCATCTCGATGCCATTGAGCGGGTTCTCGCTCGGCGGCAGCCTGGGCTTCATGAGCCCGAGCGCGGATGGATCGAAGAGCAACCTGATGCTCGGCGCCAATGCCGAGACCAATCTCGGTGCCTGGGCACTGGGCCAGGGCAAGAATGCCAACCTGTTCACCCTGAGTGCTCGCGGTGATCTCGGTTGGGCAAATCCTGATGACGGCACGGGCACGGACAACAGCATCACCGCCCTCTCGTTCAGCGCTGGCGCGCCCCTCGCGCTCGTGCTCAAGAACGGCGATATGACGTGGGCCCCGTTCGTGACGCCTGGCTTCGGCTGGGGCCGTCTCAGCGCCAACGGCGCTTCGGAGAGCGGCACGCGCTTCATGATGGGCGCGGGCCTCGGCATGACGCACCGCAATGGTTGGGGCGTCAGCGTCGGCATGCAGAAGGTGTTCATCGAGAACGGCAAGACCGTGCTCGGTCTGAACCTCTCGTACGGCAAGTAATCGCTCGACCCTGAGCGAGTTCGCGGGGCACGGACTTCGGTCCGTGCCCCGCGAATTTTTTTCCTTCAGACCTGAGATGAGACTGAGATCTCGGATCTCAGTTCCGAGATCGGGCTTCCTCGCTGCGCCGGATCGGCATCTCACCCGGTACGGCGAGTCCAGAATCGAGATCTCGGCCTCGAGATGGCAGACGTGAGATCGAGATTCAGAGTCTCACGTCTGAGGACTCGGCGCTGACGTCTCGATTCTGGACTCGCTGTCGTGGGTGAGATGCTCGTTAGGGGCTCCGAGAAGGACCGATCTGAGCTCTCAGATCTGAGATCTCAGTCTCGCCCGGCAGCGCACCTCAGTCTCGACCCGGGGTATACCCCGGTCCCCTCAGCACACGCCCGGCTTTCGCGTCTGTGTGCTTCCCATGATCGACGGTGACGACGCCGTTCACGAGCACCCACTCGATCCCCGTCGGGAACTCCATCGGGCTTTCGTAAGTTGAGCGATCTTGTAACTGGTCGAGATCGAAGATCGTGACGTCCGCCCAGTTCCCCTCGCGGATCGCGCCGCGGTTGGCGAGACGCATCCGCGTCGCCGGCCAGGAGGTCATCTTGCGAATCGCGTCCTCGAGCGTGAGGACCTTTCGCTCCTTCACGTAGCGCGCGATCACACGCGGGAAGTTCCCGAAGCTGCGAGGGTGCGGCAGCCCTGTCTCGTCCGGCTCGCCGTACTTGAGAATCGCGCCCGCGTCACTGCCGATGCTCGTCCACGGAAAGCGGAGCGCCGTCTCGATGTCCTGCTCCCCCATCATGTGGTAGATCGCCATGACGCGTCCCTGCCCTTGCATAACGAGATCGAACGCGACGTCGGCTGGATCTTTCCCCATCTCCTTCGCGATCTGGGCGATGCTCTTGGTCTCGTACTTCTTGTTCGCGGGGTTGCGCGCGTTCACCAGCACCACGCCGTCCCAGCCACCCGCCGCCTCGATGATGTTCCACCACCCCGGCGAGCCGGTCGTGAGCTCGTTCTTGAGCCGCGCGCGAATAGTCGCATTGGCGAGACGTGCCTTCAGCGAGTCCGTCCCGCCCTCGTGCGCCCAGCTCGGGATCGTGGCCTCGAGTCCCGTGCCGCCCGCCGTGTAGACGTACATGTCGGCCGCCACGTCCACGCCGCGCGCCCGCGCCGCTTCGACTTCCATGCGCACCGAATCCATCAGCACGCCCCACCCGGGTTTGTGCGCGACCTTCAGATGGAAGACTTCCACTGGCATCCCCGCGCGCTCGCCGACCGCGATCGCTTCGCCGACGGCCTGCACGACCTCCTTCCCTTCCCCGCGAATGTGGCTGGCGTAGATGCCGCCTAACGACGCAGCCGCTTTGCCGACCTCCACCAGCTCGTCGGTCGTCGCGTAGCTCGACGGCGGATAGATGAGCGCCGTCGTCATCCCCATCGCACCGGCGCGCATGGCGGTGTCCATGATGGCGCGCATGCGATCGAGCTCCGCCGCCGTCGGTGCGCGCGCCGAGCGGCCGATGACCGCAACTCGTGTCTGCGTCTCGCTGAAATACGTGCCGAAGTTGATGCTGATCCCCTGCCGCTCGAGCGTCGCGAAGTACTGCGGAATTTGGGCCGCCGGTACGGGCGTCCCGCCTTCGCCGCCGATTGCCGTCGTGACGCCCTCCTTCACTTTGTTCTCGGCCAGTCCGTTGTGCGGCAGCACCTGCCCCGATTGGTCCATCATGTCTATCCATCCAGGGGAGACATACTTGCCGCGCGCATCGATCTCGGTTTTTCCGTGGCCGCTCACGCGCCCGATCCTTACGAAGTGGCCATCCCTGATGGCCACATCCGCGGCAATCCATGGATTGCCCTGGCCGTCGAGCACGCGGCCGTTGCGGATGACGATGTCGTAGAGCGTGTCTGGCGCCTGCGCGCGCGCGTCGAATGCGATCGTCGCGGCGAGCGCGAGCAGCGAGACGAATTGTCGGAGCATGATGGGTGGGGTGGATGACGCCCGGATAATGGTCGTCGTCAGTTCTGGTGGCAATCAGCGACGCGAACGTCCACTACGTTCAATGTATGACAACGACGCGAGGCGATCGATGCGGCTGAAACACACCATCGGGTGGCTTGTGTTCGCCGCGGGGCTCGTGCTGATCCTCGGACTCGGCCTCGGCATCGCGCGCGGCGCAGCGAATTTCAGCCTGCTGCCGAAGCCCGAGCCGCCGCGTGTGTCCCATAGTCTCGTCGTGCAGCAGCTGCAGGACGTCGCGAAGCTCGTTTCGACGGAGATGACGCTGCGAGACGTCGTCGTGTATGACGCGTCCCGCTACGGCTTCACGAAGCGCGCTCTGCTCGTCGTCACCGGCAAGGTGAGCGCCGGCATCGACCTCGGTGCGGCGACCAACGTCCAGATCGACGACGCGGCGCGACGCATAACGATCACACTGCCGCGGGCGCGACTGATGAGCGTCGAGGTTCTCGATGTCCGCACGTACGACGAGCGCGCGGGGCTCTTCAATCCGTTCCAGCCAGAAGATCGCGACGCGATCCAGCGGCAGGTCCGCCATCAGCTGTACACGGCGGGCGAGCAATCCGGACTCCTCGTCCACGCCGACAGCAGCGCCGCGCGCGTGCTCAAGGAGCTGCTCAGCCGCAACGGTTACACCGTCGACGTCGTTCGCTCCGCGGCGCTCACACCGGCGCCGGGCTGATCTCAGCGGTGGCTCGCCGGGGATCTCCAGAGGAGACCGGCGGCGAGGATTCCGGAGTTGAGTCCCGGGTTCACCTTCCCCGTGCCGCCGTTCGACGTGTGATGCCAGAGGTAGCCGATGCGCACCGTCTGCGACTGCGTGACGCGCAGCTCGAGGGTCGGGCCCGCCGACGCGGTGAAATTGAATCGGGTCGCCACCGGATCGGGAATGCGCCGCCGGAACCAGAGCCCGCCGCCGCTCGCCTCGATCGTTAGGTGCGCCGGCCCGCGGCCGACGCCGACTGCCCAGCCGATCGGCGTCAGACCAAAAGCGTAAACGCTATGCGGAATCGGCGTCGCACCCGGACAGAGCGTCTCCGGCCGACAGTGCGAGTTCCAGTGATACTCGGGCATGTCCGTCGACACGGCCGCGGGGATGAGGTCGATGAAGTACGATCCGCTCACCGGTCGTGACTGAGGGTCTCCAATCGACCAGGCGAAGCGTACGCTCGTGAGGTAGAAGTTGCGGTAGCCCGTAGCACCGGTTCGCGTGTGGAACGCCGAGTGCCGCGCCCCGGCGATCCACGCGCCGTATATGGACGGAGCGTGCAGGCCAAAGCCCGCGCCGGAGTCGGAGTTGACGCTGGCGGCGGTCTGCGCCGACGCAGACGAGTAATTGGTGGCGATCGCGAGCGCCGCGACCGCTATCGAAGTGAGAATCCTGGGCATGGAGCGTGTAACCTACATCGGCGTATACCCTCTCTCGCTAGGACCAGGACACAATTGCAAATGTCTGATCAACCCGTGGTCGTCATCACCGGCGCGAGCAGCGGCATCGGCGCTGCCCTCGCCCGCCGGCTCGGCCGTCAGGGCTTCCGGCTTGTCCTCGGTGCACGTCGGCCTGACGCGCTCCGCGCGGTGGCCATCGAGGCCGGCAATGCGAAGACGGTCACGGTGGACGTGACGCGGCGCGCGGACGTCGAGCGTCTGCGCGACGAAGCCTTCGCGCAATTCGGTTGCGTCGACGTCTGGGTGAACAACGCCGGCCGTGGGATCAACGCTCCGGTGCTCGAGCTCACCGACGAGCAGTTCGACGAGATGATGGCGGTAAACGTGAAGTCGGCGCTCTACGGCATGCAGGCGATCGTTCCACACTTCAAAGCGCGTGGCCACGGGCACCTGATCAACGTTTCCTCATTTCTGTCACGCGTGCCGCTCGCGACGTATCGCTCCGCGTACAACGCGGCCAAGGCAGCGCTCAACGCGCTCACCGCGAATCTGCGGATGGACCTTCGGCGCGAGTATCCGGAGATCTACGTCTCGCTCGTCATGCCCGGCATGGTGACGACCGAGTTCGCGCGCAACGCGCTCGGCGGCACACCGGCCGTCACCTGGGCCTCGCGTCCGGGCGGTGGACCGCCGATCCAGAACGCCGACGAAATTGCCGCCGCCATCGAGGAGCTGATCGCTTCGCCCCGAGAGGAGCTATACACGCAACCCGGTCAGCCCGACACCGTCGTCACGTACTTTCAGGACGTTGGCGCTTTCGAGCGCGGGCTCGGCTGATCGCGATCAGACGCCGAGGGTAGCGACCGTGGTGAGCTTCAGCCTAACGATGAAGCGCGTGTCGCCGGGCGTCGACTCCACAATCAACTCGCCACCGTGCAGATCGGTGATGATCCGTCGCGCGATGTCGAGGCCGAGGCCAGTGCCATGGCCCGGCTCCTTCGTCGTGAAGAACGGCTCGAAGATGCGCTCCTGCAGCGGCTCGGGAATTCCGGGCCCGTTGTCCCGCACCTCCACGACTATGACACCGTCCTCGGGCCACGCGCGGACGACGACGCGCCCCGCGGTACCGAGCGCGGACACGGCGTCCAACGCGTTTTCGATGAGGTGCGACCAGGCCTGATTCAGATCGCCGGCATATGCGCGCAAGCGCGGCAGCGGGACGTCGAGCTCACGCTCGAGCGTTACCCCGCGCTCGCGAAAGCGGCTGGCGAAGAGCGCGATCGTCGCGTCGAGCCCGTCGCGGAGGTCGACGTCAGTCATGTCGCGCCCGCGGTCGCGGTTCGTGTAGCCCTTCACCGCTTCTACAATCTCCGCGACGCGAGTGCCGGCGCGCTCCGCAGACGTGAACAACCCGTCGAGAGCGAGTCCCGCCTCCAGCCATTTCAGCGCGGCCGGACGTGCCGCGTTAGGCAGATCGGCCGTTGCCGCCTCGAGGTCGGGGATGTCGAGGCCCGCGTCGACGAAGGTGGCGGCATACGTCCACGGCTCGGCGAGCCCGACACTCCGCAGCCACCCGTCGACCTTGTCGAGCCGATCGCTGCGCGCGATCGGGTCGAGGCCGCGTGCATGCGCGTCAGCGGTCGGGCGCAGCGCTGCGAGCCGCTCGAGCACTTCGGGCGACGCGCCGCACCGCACGAGCTCCACGACGAGCTGGCCACGGTGACGCAGCCGGCGACCCGCCTCGGCGAACGAGTTGATGATCGCCGAGACGGGATTGTTCAACTCGTGGGCGATACCGGCGGAGAGCTTGCCTAACGCGAGCAGCCGCTCGAGCTGAGCCTCGCGGCGCGTCGCGTCACGCACGCGATCGGCGAGGAGCGCGACGAAGCGGGGTGCCAGCGTGGGGACGCGTCGCAGGAGCTCCGGGAAAAGCGTGCGTGGAAAGCGCGCAACGGCGGCGTGCGTCGCCGCGCGTCCGTTGCCGACGAACTCCTTCATCCGGGAGTACGGAATCACGCCCGCGACATCGCCCGCATGAAAGACGTACGCGGGCACACTCGCGCCGAGCTGCTCGCGCCGGACCTCGATCGTGCCGCGGAGGCCGATGAACATCCATTCGGCCGGCTGCCCCGAGACCAGGAGGAGCTGACCCGGGGTGAGGACGATACGCTCGCAGTGCGCGGCGATCCACGCGATCTCGTCGGGCCGGAGATCGGCGAACATCTCGACGGCGCGCAACTCGTCGGGCTCGATCGCGGCGGCAGTCGGCGCGACGGGCTGGGTGCGAACGCTGGGTGCTGCCGGCTCGGCGGATTCGATCGACATGTGAGCTCCCGGATGGCCGCAAGATACCGCGCGACGGAAGATGCCGAGGCGATGGAGCCTCGCCCCGGCGCGCGGTCGCTTCGTCCCGCGCCGATGGACACGAGCGCGGGCACGGCTAGCTTCGGGCGCAATGCGTCCGCGCGCGAGCTTTCTCGGAGAGGATGGATCTGACGGTAAGCCGGTCAGTCGCCGCGACGCGATTCGGCTCGTGCTTGCCGCCGGCGCGGCCGCGCTCGCAGGCAGCTGCCGCTCTGCTCCGAACGCGGACACGAAGCTGGCGCCGGCCGGCCGGCTCGTCGCGAGGCCGGCTCCGCCGACCGGCAAGCCGGTGCTGGGAAAATCGTCGCTCGGCCTCGCCACCGGGCGTGATGGGCTCCTGTACGTCCCCACATCCTACGACGCAGCGGTGCCGGCACCGCTTGTTCTCATGCTGCACGGAGCTGGTCAGTCGGCGGAGATCGGGATCAGGCCTTTCCTGCCGCTCGCGGACGCCGCGGGGGCGATTCTCGTCGCGCCGGACTCGCGCGGCAGCACCTGGGATTTTCTCTATGGGCCGTACGGCGCCGACGTGGCGTTCATCGATCGCGCGCTCGCGCACGTGTTCGAGCGCTGCGCCGTCGATCCGAGCCGGATCATCATCGAGGGATTCTCGGATGGCGCCTCGTACGCGCTCTCGTTAGGCCTGACGAACGGGGATTTCTTCTCCCGAATCGTCGCCTTCTCGCCGTGCATTCTCGCGCCAGCCGCGCGCGTTGGCCGGCCGAAGATCTTCATCTCGCACGGGACGAACGACCGCATCCTGCCGATCGACAACTGCGGCCGCCGACTCGCCGCGCAGCTCGTCTCGAGTGGCTACGATGTCGACTTCCACGAGTTCACGGGACCGCACATGGTGCCACCCGATATGGCCCGCGCGGCGATGCAGTGGCTGAACGCGTGAACCGTGGTCGGTGAACGGTGAACCGTGCACGATTCACGGTGCACGGTCCACGGTTCACCGACCACCGACCACTAGCTCTTGAGCGTGCTGTCCTTCAGCGCCTGCGCCTTGTCGAGGTGCTGCTGGACCTTCTGCGACGCCTTGGTCAGCATGTCCTTCAGCTGCGCGTTCTGCGTCGAGTTCTGGAAGCTCTGAATCTTGTCGAGCACTTTCTTGTGCCCGTCGATTTCCTTCTCGACGAACTCCTTGTCCCAATCGGCGCCCTTCGCCTTCGAGTTCAGGTCCTGAAGCTCGTTGTTCGCGTCCTTCTGAAGGTCCTGCACATCGCCCTTCGTCGAATCGGGCGTGATGTTGTTCTTCTTCGCGAACGAGTTGCCCTCGGTCAGCATCGCCTGATGATCGGTCACCATCTGTCGCGCGAACGCCTTCACTTTCGCGTTCGTCGCCTTTGTCTCGGCGACTTTGCCTTCGGCGATCTCACCGCGGTTGGCTGCAGCCGTGAACGCGAGAATCTGCGCATCGGACCAGTTGCTGTTGCTGGCATTCGCGGCGTTGTTCGCGCTGTCCGTCCGCGCACGATTCGCGGAGTCGGAACCCGTGGCGACCGCGCCAGCCGCGGTGGTCGTGTCGCCTGTGGCGTTGTCCTTGGGCTTGCAGGCAACGAGCAGGGTCGCCGCTGAAAGCGCGATCATGCAGTGACGCCCGTATCTCGTGGTCATGGTGGTTTCCTCCAGGTCCGTTGAAGTTGCCGGCGTTCATCCGCGACGCCGGTCGACAGCGTCAGTGGCTGAAGCAAGAAGCGTACTGATCGCCGATCTCTCAGCCGAGAGCCGATGGTCGTGACCTCCGACACATTTCGGGAACGCAGCATGCCCATGGGGGAGCCACGTCCAGGGGAGAATCAAGATGGAGCACAGACGCATCGGCTCGCTCGAGGTCTCGGTCATCGGCTTGGGATGCAACAACTTCGGCTGGCGTCTCGATGCTGACGCAACCGCCGCGGTCGTTCACGCAGCGCTGGATGCGGGCATCGATTTCTTGGATACGGCCGAGCTCTATGGCGACGGACTGAGCGAGGAATACCTCGGACGTGCTCTGCGCGGACGGCGGCAGAGCGTTGTCGTGGCGACGAAGTTCGGCTACAAGACGGCACCGCCCCACCGGCGCGGCCATCCCGACAATGTGCGCCGCGCGGCCGAAGCGAGTCTTCAGCGTCTCGCCACCGACTATATAGACCTCTTTCAACTCCACTCACCCGACCCGAGCGTTCCCATTGCCGACACCCTCGGCGCGCTCGACGAGCTGGTCAAGCAGGGCAAGGTGCGCGAGATCGGATGCTCGAACTTCTCGGCGGCGCAGCTGCGCGAGGCCGCGCAGGCGGTGAAGCCCGGTTGCGCGGGATTCGCCAGTGTGCAGAATGAGTATAGTCTCATGCATCGCGAGCCCGAGACCGAAGTGCTCCCGGAATGTGAGCGGTTGGGCCTGGCCTTCATCCCGTACTACCCGCTCGCGAGTGGCCTCCTTACGGGCAAGTATCGCCGCGGCCACCCTCTGCCGAAGGGAACGCGCCTCGCCGAAGGAAGCGGTCTGCTCGCCGACGAGAACCTCGCCGCGGTCGAGGAGCTGATGCACTTCGCGGAGCGCAAGCGACACACGCTCCTCGAGCTTGCAATCGGATGGCTCCTCGCGCACCCGGCGGTTGCTTCGGTGATCGCCGGTGCGACCAAGCCGGAGCAGGCGCGCGGAAACGCATCCGCGGCGGCCTGGCGACTGCCGGAGGACGAGCGGGCAGCGGTGGACGCCCTGGCGGTGTATAGTTGAGCGCATGAACAACACCGTCATGGCGTTGCTGCGTCTCGTGCACATCCTCGCCGGCATTTTCTGGGTCGGCGCCACACTCTTCCTCGCGGCGTTCCTCATGCCGGCCGCGCGCGCAATCGGTCCGGGCGCGGGACCGCTCATGGGCCAGCTGATGCAACGGCAGCGTCTCCAGCTCTGGATCAACGTCGCGATGACGCTCGCGATCCTCGCCGGATTCGCGCTCTACGGCCTGGATTCGCGGATGTCCGGCGGCGGTTTCGGAAGATCGCGGACGGGAATGACGCTCGGCCTCGGCGCTCTCCTCGCCATTGCCGCCGCCGGCGTCGGCGGTGCAATGGGTAAGCCCACCGGCAAAAAGCTCGGTGAGATCGCGCAGCGGATGCAGGAGGCGCAACGCAGTGGCGGCGCGCCTCCGTCCAGTCTCGTCGCCGAAGCAGAGCCGCTGCAGCGGAAGATGCAGCGCGCGCTCACGATCATGAGCGTCCTTCTCGTGCTGTCCGCGACGACGATGGCGATCGCGCGCTACATGTAGTCACCGATAGGAGTCAGGGTGTCGGGAGCGCCGCGACGTATCCCATCCCGTCCGGCTCCTGACCCGTAGTCAGGTACCGAACGACCTTTCTCGTCGAAAGATCGACCTCGGCCAGCCGGTTCTTCGCGGACAGGGCGATCCATGCGCGCTTGCCGTCTGGCGCGATGAGAATCCCTTCCGGCTGCGGTGACCGACCCATCGCGCCGAGCATCGTTGCATTCGCCTGGGTGGAGTCGAAGGCGAAGGAGATCTTGTCGATCGGCTGACGCGTGGTGGCATCGATGACGTCGACTGTCCCGGACCGAATGTTCGACACGAGCACCCATCGTCCATCTGGAGTGAAATGGACGCGATTGGGGAACTCGCCCGTCGGGATGCTCGCGAGTGAATCGAGCGTGCTCGCATCGAGCACCGTGATGCGGTTGAGCGTGCGATCGGCGGCCCACAGCTCGCGACCGTCAGGCGAGACGTCGTGTCCCTCGGGACCCTTGCCGGTAACGACCGTTTTCACGACCGCGCCGCGATCCAGGTCGACGAGCGACATGCTTCCGGTAGCGATGTTCGCTGTCCACGCGCGGTGGCCGTCCCGCGAGAGGGTCATCAGGTGCCCCGGCTGTCCGGTGCTGATCGCGCGATCGACGCGCCCGTTAGGCACGTCGACGACGACGAGTGCCTTCGCCTGCTCGGACGTGACGACGACGCGCTTTCCGTCCGGCAGCCACGCGATTCCGTGCGGACGCGTGTAGCTCCCAAGGTCGATGGTGCGTACGGGACGGCGCGTCTTGAGATCGAGCACGGTGAGGGAGTTGCCGGGAGTGCGGCCGCCGTAGTTGGCCGCGACCGCCCACCGACCATCGGGTGAGATCGCGAGCTCGTGGGGACCGTCGCCCACCGGCATCGTCGCGATCGTGCGGCCGTCGGCGAGTGAGATGATCGACGCCGATGCCTGGGCTTTGTTGAGCACCACGAGCGCGGGCTGCTGCGCCGCGGCCGCCGTCGCGCCCAGGAGAAGTGCTGATGCGATCATCCCTTTCCGCATAACGAGACCGTGCCTCCGCTGATGAATGTGCCTGCTCAACTCGAGTAGTACGCTGCGTTCTCCTCGATGTAGCCTTTGGTGAGATCGCAACCATACGCGCGCGCCGACGCCGTCCCAATGCCGAGATCGACCTCGAGATCGATGACGTCCGCTCGGAGCGCGTCGCGGACCGCCGCGTCCTCGAAATCCACTCGCGCGCCGCCGCGCACCACCTGATGGCCATTGATCCACACGTCGGTCGACTCCGGCCGAATCGTGCAGTCGAAGCACTTGCCGACGGCCATGAGGAGACGTCCCACGTTCGGATCCGCGCCGTGCACCATCGTCTTCACGAGCGGCGAGTTCACGAGGGATTTCGCGACGCGCCGCGCATCCTCGTCGTTCGCCGCGCCGCGCGCGGTGGCGCGGAGAAGATGCGACGCGCCTTCGCCGTCACGGGCGAGAATCTCCGTCATGCGAACGCAGCCACCGATGAGCGTTTGCTCGAGATCCGCGATCTGGATTGCACCGGCATGGCCGTTTGCGAGGATCGCACAGGTATCGGAGGTGCTCGTGTCCGTATCGACCGAAAGCATGTTGAAGGAATCGCGTACTGCCCCGCGAAGCATCCGGTCGAGCGTCGCGCGATCGATACGCGCGTCGGTGAAGATGTATGCGAGCATCGTCGCCATGTTGGGCTCGATCATTCCCGAGCCCTTCGCCACCCACGTGATCGTCGCGCCCCCCACGCTCGCGGAGAGAGCCTTGGGATGTGTATCGGTCGTCATGATCCCCGCGGCGCCGACGAGTGGGTCGTCCTGGAGATCGTGTGCGATCCCACGGAGCCCAGCCTCGATTTTCTCGATCGGGAGGCGCACGCCGATCACTCCCGTAGAGCTCACGAGCACGCGGTCGGCGGTCGTACCAATCTCTGCTGCCGCGGCGCCGGCCATCCGTCGCGCGTCGTCGATGCCGCGGGCGCCAGTCGCAACGTTGCTCACCTTGCTGTTCACGACGACCGCCCGGAGCCGTCCACCGCGAATTGTCTCGCGGCCCACAATGACGGGCGCGCCGGGAAAATGATTACGGGTGAAGACAGCCGCGGCCGCCGCGTCGACGTCGCTGACGAAGAGCGCGAGATCCTTCCCGCTGCTCTTCAGGCCGACGAGTCGGCTCGCGCAGCGAAAGCCGCGCGGGAAACGCGGCGTGTCGTGGAAGACGAGGTCTGGCATCGGTGCACAAGATAGCGCACGAGCGCCGACATCGATCTTGGCAAAGCCCCGAATGAGGGTGAAACGCGAATCGCGTGTCCCAGAGTAAAGGCGTTTCCTGGAATCTTGCGGAACGTCCTATGCACGACGACTTTGCATACAAATTCCAACGTGGAGGTCCGGATGCGTGACAGTCGAGCCCTGGGCATTGCCAAACTCCTCATCGCGGTCGCCACGGCCTCGGCGCTTGCGGGCTGCTTCCACGTTTCGGCCCGCGCGCGCGAGAACGGACGGGAGCTGGGATATCAGGCCGAGTCGATGGTCATCTACGGCCAGCACAACCCGCGGGCTACGCGCCAAATGTCGAGCATGCTGCAGAGCAGCGCCTTCGGCTGGCAGATGACGCAGAAGCCGTTCAGTCCTTTCCAGCAGTGGGATTGGTAGACGTCAGATGGACTCGAGTCTGAGCTCTCAGATCTGAGAGCTCAGTCTCACATCCCTCCGCTCTTTCTATTCGGTTCGCAGCGCGACGAGGGGGTCGACGTGTGTCGCTCGGCGCGCCGGAACCAGACAGGCGACGAACGCGACGGCGAGCATGAACGCCGACACGCCAATGAAGGTGAGCGGGTCCGCGGGCTTCACCCCGAACAGCAACGACGACGCGAGCCGCGTCACGGCGAACGCGCCGACCAGCCCCGCGATGAGACCGATCACGGCGAGCCCCATCCCCTGCCCCAGCACCAGCGACAGCAGTCCCTGCTGACTGGAGCCGAGCGCCATCCGAATACCGAGCTCGCGCCGGCGCACGGTGACAGAGTAGGCAAGGACTCCGTAGGTGCCGATCGCCGCCAGCGCGAGCGCGACCGCGGCGAAGATGCCTAACAACTGAGCGAGGAAACGCGGCCGACTCACGGAATCCGAGAAGACGTCGTCCATCGTGCGGAATTTCACAACGGGGAGCGTTGGGTCGAGTGAGGAGACCGTCCTTCGTACGGTGGCCGCGAGCGACGCCGGCTCGAGCGGCGACCGGATGACGACGTTCATGTTGCGCGGCGCGAACCCCAAAGCCACCGGCGCCTGCTCGTAGTCCAGGTAGAGCTCGGAGCCCGTCCGCGAATCGACGCCTCCCTGTTTCACATCCTTTAAAACACCAACGATCGTGAACCAGTTCTTCGAGCCGCCGGGCTTAACGCGGCGCCCAATCGGGCTGGTCTTGCCATAGAAAAGATTCGCCATCCTCTGGTTGATCATCGCCACCGGCGTCGACAGCGGCCCGTCAGCTGGTCCGAAGGAACGGCCCTCGACGACTGGGATGCCCATCGTCGAGACGTAGCTCGGCGTCACGTACTGGTAATAGTCGACGTTCTGCGCCGGCCCGTTCGGCTCGGGCACATAGCCCTCGATATCCGTATCGTTCGCGTTCACCTGACGACGGGGCGGCAGACCGCTCATCGCGGCAACCGCTTTCACTCCCGGCACCGCCCCCAGCTTCGTCATGAGATCGCTGAAGAACGCGACGCGACGCGTGCTGTCTTTGTATGGCGCCGCCGGCAGCACGACGTTGAACGTTGTCAGACTGCTGCGGTCGAAGCCGGAGTCGACGCGCATCAGGTTCCAGAAGCTGCGCAAGAGAAGGCCAGCACCGACGACGAGCATCACTGCGAACGCCATCTCGGCGATGACGAGCGCGCGTCGCACGCGATTCCGAGCCGCGCCGGCAGTGGTCCGGCTGCCTGCGTCGCGGAGAGTGAGCCCGATGCTGTTCGTGCTGAGGTGCAGAAGCGGTGCGAGGCCGAAGAGCAGCCCCGTGCCAATAGCGAGGACCAGTGTGAAGAGCAGCACGCGACCGTCGAGTGCGACCGAGGCGGCGCGTGGGATGCTGCCGGCATTGGCGGCCACGAGCGCATGCAGCCCCCAGTACGCGAGCGCGACACCCGCGATGGCGCCGCCGAAGGAGAGCACGAGCCCTTCGGCGAGGAACTGGCGCATGAGCCGCCCGCGCCCGGCGCCTAACGCGGCGCGCACCGCGAGCTCCTTGTGGCGCGTCTCGGCGCGCATCAGCAGCAGGTTCGCCATGTTGGCGCACGCGATGAGGAGCACGAGCGCGACCGCGGCCTGGAGAACGACGAGCGCCGTGCCGATGCTGCCGACGATGTCCTTCCGCAAGTCGTCGTAGCGCAGGCGGTGGTTCTTCGTCGTTGGCGTGTGCACGAACCCTGGCGCGCCCGGAGCGGCGTTGGCGTCTGCACCGTCCGCGGCCGGCCACTGCGCGAGCAGCGTCTGGAGCTCCGACTTCGCGCGCGCGAGCGTCACGTTAGGCGCGAGCCGGCCGACGAGCAGGAGAAAGTGGCTGCCGCGATACTGATTGCGTTGCGCGGGATCGAGCGTGAGCGGCTGCCAGAGCTTCACGCCCTGATCGTGGATATCGAAGCCAGGCGGCATGATGCCGACGACGGTCGTCTTCACCCCCTCGATGTCGATCTGCTTGCCAACGATGTCGCGCTGGCCGCCGAAGACGCTCTCCCAGAGCTCTGACGAGAGCACGGCCACGGGAGCGGCGTTAGGCAGCATCTCCGCCGGTGTGAAGGTCCGTCCGACCCGCGCCGGCACGCCGAGCGTCGTGAAGAGACTCGACGTGGCGATCGCCGACGTGACGCGCGCCGGCTGCTGTCCGTCCCCGCCGATATTCGCCGCGCTGGTGACGTACGCACCAAGGTCCTGAAAGGACCGGTTGCGTTCCTTGAGCTCGAGATACTCGGCGGCGTCCACGGGAAACTGGTCGAAACCGAGCGTCGGGAACTGGCTCGTGATGAAGACCAGCTCGTGCGACTGGGGATACGGCAGCGGTTCGAGGAGCACGCCGTTAACGACGCTGAAGATCGCCGTGTTGGCGCCGATGCCTAACGCCAAGGTGAGGATCGCGACGGCGGTGAAGCCCGGCGCGCGCAAGAGGCCGCGAAACGCCCAGCGCGCGTCCTGCACGACGCGTTCGACGCTCTGACCCGACCACATGTCGCCCGTCACCTCGCGCACGGTCGTGACGTCGCCGAACTCGCGCCGCGCCGCGCGCTCCGCCTCCTCCCGTGTCTCGCCGCGCGCCATCCGGTCGCGAATCGCCATCTCGAGGTGCCCGCGGATCTCCTCATCCAGCTCCTCCTGACGCCGCGTATGGCTTCGCCAGACGTTGCTCATGTCTCCTCCGGAACGGGCGGCGTGAAGATGCCGGCGATGGCTTCCGATAGCTGATCCCACTTCGATCGCTCGGCTGCGAGCCGCTTGCGACCGGCGGGCGTGAGGCGGTAGACGCGAACCCGCTGCCGGTTCTCCGAGATCTCCCAGGAGGCGGCGATGGAGCCTTCACGCTCGAGCCGATGCAGCGCGGGATAGAGCGAGCCGGTGTCGACCTGCAGCACGCCGCGCGAGTTGGTGCGGATCATCTGCACGAGTCCATAGCCGTGCCGCGGGCCCCAGCGCAGCGTCTGGAGGACAATCATGTCGAGCGTGCCCTGCAGGAGCTCGATGCGGGAGAGCGGCATTCGTTCGTTGGTCGAGAGGGAGTGCGTGAGGGTGTAGATCACCTACACCCACGAGGGTGTATGGTGTCTACACCCTCAGGCCGCGTCAAGCCGCGGTGGCCAAGGCGGTTGGGCCGCCGGATGAACGGGCTCCGTGTCGCGGTCGGCTGTCCGCTTTCGGAACGCTGGTCCCACGACCGGACGCTCACCACCCGAGCGCGAATGAGCAAACCGTTATCAGTCGGCGAGTTGACCCCGCTCGACTTCGGCATGCTAGTTCCACTGCCACCGTTGACCGTCGACCGTCAACCATCGACGGACCACCGACCACCGACCACCAATCACCAAAGTGGATACTCTCGTCCGCGACGTCCGCTACTCCGTGCGGAAGCTGATGCGAACGCCCGGCTTCACGGCAATCGTGATCGGCACTCTCTCGCTCGCCATCGGCGCGACGACTGCCGTCTTCAGCATCGTGAACGGCGTGCTCCTCGAAGGGCTCCCGCTGCGCGATGCGAATCGCGTCGTCGCGGTGTCATCGATCGGGCGCGACGGCAAGCGCAATCCGATCTCGTATCAGGATTTCATGGACTACCGCGCCCAGAGCCAGCTCGTGCCGGCGATGGCCGCGGTCGACATCGGTACACACAACCTCACGGGCACGTCGGGCGAGCCGCTCCGGCTTTCGGGCGCGCGCGTGAACGCGAACTTCTTCGGTGTGCTCGGCGTCTCGCCCATTCTCGGGCGTGCCTTTGCACCGAGCGAGGATGCGAAGAACGCCGCGCGCACGGCAGTCCTGTCGGATGGTCTCTGGCAGTCGCGATTCGGCGCGAATCCGCACGTCATCGGAAGCGAGATCACTATCGACGGCCGTGCGTACACGGTCATCGGCGTCGCGCCGCAGATCGACGTCCCTCGTCCGACGGATATCTGGCTTCCACTCATTCCCGAGCCTGACGAGGACGACCCGTCGAATCGCGGTGCCCATTATCTGCGAGCGGTCGGACGTCTCGCGCCCGGTGCGAGCGTCGAACGCGCGGCGACCGAGCTGGCGCAGATCGCGAAAGGCCTGGAGCAACGGTATCCCCAGAGCAACACGCATTTCAGCGCGACAGCGATCCCGCTGCGCGAATCCATCGTCGGCAAGGTCCGCCCGGCACTGCTCGTCATGCTCGGTGGCGTCGGCTTCGTGCTCCTCATCGCTTGCGCCAACGTGGCCAATCTGCTCCTCGTTCGCGCCTCGACACGCGAGACGGAGATCGCGGTCCGCACCGCGTTAGGCGCGGGACGTCGCGTCCTCGTACGGCAACTCGTAACCGAAAGCATGCTGCTGTCGCTTGCGGGCGCCGTGATCGGGACCTCCCTCGCGGCATGGGCCGTGGATGCCGTCAAGGCGTTCGGCCCCGCCGGCGTTCCACGCCTCGCCGAGGTCTCGATCGACGCGCGTGTGCTCGGCTTCAGCATTGCGCTCGCGATCGTGACGGGGCTGCTCTTCGGCCTCGTTCCCGCGCTCCATGCGGCGAAGACCAACGTCGGCCAGATGTTGAAGGAGAGCACGCGCGGCTCGAGCGGTCGTCGCGGCACCCGGCGAACGCGCGGGATGCTGGTCGTCACGGAGATGGCCCTTGCCGTCGTCCTCCTCATCGGGGCAGGGCTGCTGGCGCGCAGCTTCGTCGCGCTCACGACCGTGGACCTCGGCTATCGCGCCAGCAACGTGGTCACGATGAGTGTCTCGCTCCCCGCGACAAAATACCCGTGGGATCGCCAAGAAATCGCGTTCACGGACCGGCTGTTGGAGTTGGTGCAGGCGATGCCTAACGTGGATCACGCGGCCATCGCCTTTGGCCGGCCGCTGTCCGAGAACGGGATGCGCGTGACCTTCGACCGTGATGACCAGCCACCGAGCACCCCGGACCGGCGCACGGTTGCCGACACACGAGTGGTCACCCCCGGTTTCTTCGCGACGCTCGGCATTCCGCTGCTCGCCGGACGCGGATTTCAGAACGGCGATCTGCCTAACGCTCCCCAGGTGGTGGTCGTGAGTCAGGCGTTCGCACGGCAGTACTTTCCGAACGAGAATGCGATCGGAAAGCGCATCACGATCGGTTGGGGACGGCAGCGCTCGGAGAGCAAGGCCGACACGGTAAGCGCGGGCGGGGAGATCGTCGGCATCGTCGGTGACGTGAAGGCGTACGGGCCGAGCGAGGCGCCTCCGGCAATCGTGTACCTCCCCTTCGATCAGGCGCCACTCACCGACGTGAGCCTCCTCGTGAGGTCGAGTGCCGCGCCGTCGCTGATCATCAGCGGCGCCCGCGCCGCGATCCGAGGGGTGGATCCTGATCTCCCGATCTTCGACGTGAAGACGATGACGGAGGCACTCTCCGAGTCCGTAGCGCAGCCGCGCTTCTACGCCATCCTGCTCGGCTCGTTCGCCGCCATCGCGTTGATCATCGCGGCGTTAGGCATCTACGGCGTCATCTCCTACGCAGTGAGTCAGCGAACGCGCGAGTTGGGAATCCGCATCGCCCTCGGCGCGCAGCGCGAGCGCGTGGTGCGGCTCGTCATCGGCCAGGGATTGGCGCTGACGCTCGTCGGGATCCTCATCGGCATCGCGGGCGCGTTCGCGTTGATGCGGCTCATAGCGTCCCTGCTCTTCGGTGTTGGTCCGGCCGACCCTCTGACCTTCGCGGTGGTGGGTCTCGTGTTCGTTGCCGTCGCCTGCATTGCCAGTTATCTCCCGGCCCGCCGGGCCGCCGCGGTGGACCCGATCATCGCCATGCGCGCAGAGTAGCTTCCATGGCATGAGGACATCGACATTGGCGATTGCCACCGTGCTGCTGCTCGCCAGCGGCGCGGTGGGGCGCGCGCAGCTTCCCGGCGGGCGCGGCAGCAGCATGAGCGTGGGCCGTTCGCCCAATCGCGACGACCCGGCGATGAAGGAGATCGGCTCGGGGCTCGAGCTCCGGCTCGCGAACGGCGTGAACATCATCATCGGACACGCCAGGGAGCTCTCACTCACGAGCGAGCAGCTCGCGAGCGTCGTCGTGATCAAGCGCAAGCTCGATTCGCTCAACACGCCACTAATGCGCGAGCTGGATTCGCTCGAGCGCGCGGGCCGCGGCCGCGAGAAGGCGCCGCACTCCAAGGGCGATCTCCCTGAGCCGCCCGATCCCGTTCTCACCGAGACACTAGGCCAGCTCCGGACGAACCTCCACAACGCCGAGCTCGATGCGTACGAGGTTCTATCGGGCGTGCAACTGCAGAAGGCGCTGCAGATGGTGAAGGAAGCGCGCACGAACGCCGCCATCGCCACGGGTCACGACCAGCCGCCTCGCTAATCGGCTGTCATCACTCCGGCGGCTTCACCGGCTCGACATTTCCAACGACCGCGCTGACCTTCGCGCGCACGTCTGGCAGACGCGTCGCTATCACTTCGTTCAGCTGCGTGATGTTCTCGCGCAGCTCGGTCGTGAGATGATCGAGCGTTCGCTGCTGTGCCTCCGTTGGCGCGGCGGAGGTCGCCTCGAGGGCGCCTAACAAGTCGAAGGCGCGGCCCATCGGGCTGCCGAATCCCTGTGGGCGAAAGCGAGGGCGCAGCGAATCGACGCGGACGCCGAGGTCACGAAGGGCGCTGTCGGCGGCAGCCGACGTGTTTCGGCTCTCCTTCATCGCGGAGCGAAGGCGACCGAGCTCGGCGTCGGCGCGCTCGAACGCTTGGGACGCGTCGACGAAGGCGCGGTGCAGCTCCCCGATCTTCATGCCGGCATCGATGCGCGCGCGTAGTGCCTCGGGCGTCGCGACCACCCGCGGATCGGCGCGCACCTGCACCTTCTGTGTCGCCTCGCGTCCACGTGCGACGAGCTTCACGGTGTACTCGCCCGGCAGCACGTACGGCGCGCGCAACGTGCCGAACCAGCCCTCCTCGTCAGGCGGAGGCGGCACCTTGAACTGATGCCTGAGGTCCCAGACAACGCGATGCACACCAGGCGTCCCGGAGGCGGCGATTTCCTGGACCAGCGAGCCGTCGGCCGCGAGGACCTGGATCTTCACGGACGCAACGCTGTCCGTGCGCGCGCTACGCGGCGCGTTCGCCCCGAGCGCGGGCGCGCCGGCCATGGTGACCGTTCCCTCGCTCTTGAGCGAATACGAAATGAGCGCTCCCGTCGGTGGATTTGGCGCCGCGAACTTCGCCGAGCCTGGAAATGGAAGCATCCGCCACTCGTAGATCTCGGTCGCGGGGCGGATCGGGAAGAGCTGAACGTCCTCACTCGCCACCACGGGATCTCCCGCCTCGAGCGGAGCGATGTCATCGAGGACGATGATGCTGCGGCCGTGAGTACCGAGCACGAGGTCGTTGTTGCGTTCATTCACGATCACGCGATCGACGATGACGCGCGGCATGTTCCCGCTCGCGATCGACCAGTGGCGGCCACCATCGTACGTCCAGTAGAGGCCGAACTCCGTTCCCGCGAAGAGCAGGTTGGGATTGCGCGGATCCTCCGCCAGCGTCTTGACGACGATTCCATCCGGGAGGTCGCCCGCGATCGACACCCACGTTGCGCCGCCGTCGACTGTCCTGAAGACATACGGCTTCATGTCGTCATCGTTGTGGCCGTCGAACGCGACGTACGCCGTGCGTGGCTGATGGCGCGACGCGAGCACCTTGCTCACCCATCGCGCGCCGGCAAGGCGGAAGCGCGGCGTGAGGTCGGTCCAGTGCGCGCCGCCATCGCTCGTCATCTGCACATTGCCGTCGTCGGTGCCCACGTAGAGCGTGCCGGCGGTCCTGGGCGACTCCGTGATCGTCGTGATCGTTCCGTAGTCGCTGACGCCGTCGTCGCGCGACGGTGTCATGGCTTCCCGGTCCGGGAAGCCGCCGCCTAACGGGAGCTTCTTCCAGTCCTGATTCCTGGTGAGATCGGGGCTCACCTCTTTCCATGTCGAGCCACGATCGCTCGTCTTGAAGAGCTTGTTGCCGCCGACGTAGTACGTATTCGGATCGTTAGGCGAGAGGAGAATCGCGGTGTTCCAGTTGAAGCGATACTTCTCCTTTCGATCGGCGGGGACGGGCGTGATCCCCTTCTCCTCGCGGGTCTCCAGATCGACGACGTAGGCGCGGCCGCTCTGCGAGTTCGCGTAGATCAGCCGCGGATCGCGCGGATCGACGGCGGCCTGGAAGCCGTCACCATACGCGATGTTCACCACGTCCATGTTCGTGATCCCGACCTTGGCGTACGTCCGGCTCGGTACGCCCCACGTCCCGTTGTCCTGCGCGCCGCCATAAATCCAGTACGGATCGCGCCCGTCGATGGCGATGTCGTAGAACTGACCGATGGGCAGGTTGTCGACGAAGTCCCAGTGGCGCGCGCCGTCGTAGGTGAAGTACAGACCGCCGTCGTTGCCGAGCATCATGTGGTCGGGATGCCGCGGATCGATCCAGAGAGCATGATGATCGACATGGATCCGCTCGTACGTCGAATCGCTGCTGAACGTCTTGCCGCCATCCACCGATACGAAGAGCGGTGTGCCGAGCAGCCAGACGCGATCCGGATGCTGCGGGTCGACGCGTATCTGGCTGTAGTAGCTCGGGCGCGGGTCGATCGGGTTCTGCCGCGTCCACGTCGCGCCGCGATCGGCCGAGCGGAAGACGCCGCCACTCTTGTTCTCAATTACGGCGAAGACGACGTTCGGATCGCTGCGCGAGATGTCGATGCCGATGCGGCCCGTGTTTCCCGCCGGCAGCCCACTCGTTAGGCGCTCCCAACTGTCGCCGCCGTCGAGTGAGCGCCAGAGCGCGCTCCCCGGGCCGCCGCCCGCGAACCCCCACGCGCGGCGGCGCCGCTGATAGGTCGCGGCGAAGAGGGTTCTCCCATCGCGGTCGATCGCGACGTCGATGACGCCCGTGTTCTCGTCGACGCCGAGCACCTTCTGCCAGCTCTTGCCAGCGTCCTTCGTCCGATAGAGACCACGCTGCTCGTTAGACCCCCACAAGTGACCCGCGGCCGCGACGAAGACGACGTTCGGATCGCGCGGATCGATAACGATGCGGCCGATCGTCTGCGTCTCGCGAAGCCCCATGTGCTTCCACGTCGTGCCGCCGTCCAGCGATCGGTACACGCCGTCGCCCCAGGTCGAGCTCTGCCGACTGTTCGGCTCGCCCGTTCCCGCCCACACGACGTTCGGATCGCTCGGCGCGATGGCGATGTCGCCAATGGAGAGCGCCGTTCCGTACGCGTCGAAAACCGGGTCCCAGGTGACACCATTGTTCCGGCTTCGGAAGATTCCACCCGACGCGGTCCCGACGAAGACGATGCTCGGATTGTCCGGCACAGCCTCGATGTCGTCGATGCGTCCGCCGAATGACGCGGGCCCGATGTGCCTCCAGCTCGCCGAGCCCGGCCATGCAGACTCGACACGCTGCGCAGGCACGGCGGGTGGCTGCGTCGGCCGCAGTGGTTGGGCTATCGCAGTGATGAAAGGAGTGGCAACGACAGCAAGGACGGCGACGGCGATGCGCATGAGAGTCTCGGGGCGAGGATGAGCGCCATCATCATGGCATTCCTCACCGGCGTCGGCCACTGGCGATCGACGCGCGCAGGCTTCTTGCCCTTGCCGCTACGTTCCCTCTGCGTAGACCAGTTTTCCGCAACCGTGTCCAGTCCCGCGATTCGAGATACAGCGGTCGCCCCAGCGCCGCGTGCTGTAGAGGCCGAGTCTGAGGTCGAGGAGTATCGCTGGCTCATCCTCCTCGGTCTCATCACGGCCGCGATCATGGAGGTGCTCGACACCACGATCATCAACGTCGCCCTCCCGCAGATGGCGGGAAACCTCGGCGCGACGATCCAGGAGATCGCGTGGGTCAGCACCGGCTACATCCTGTCGAATGTCGTCGTGCTGCCGATGACCGCCTTTTTCACCGCGACATTCGGGCGAAAGAACTACCTCGCTTTTTCGATCGTGCTCTTCGTCGTCGCTTCGTTCCTGTGCGGGACGTCGAACAGCCTGGGCGAGCTCGTGCTCTGGCGCATTGTGCAAGGTGCCGGCGGCGCGGCGCTGCTCTCCACGGCGCAGGCGACGCTGCGTCAGATCTTCCCCCGCGAACAGCAGGGAATGGTGCAGGCGATCTTCATGATGGGAATCATCGTCGCACCTACGCTTGGGCCGACATTGGGCGGGTGGATCACCGACAACTACCACTGGGGATGGTGCTTTTACATCAACATCCCCATTGGCATCGTGGCGGTCTTTCTCGTGACCAGCTTCCTGCATGACTCGCCGAACGCGAAGCGGCGCTCCGGTCCCGTGGATTGGCTTGGCATCGGCCTCCTCACAGTCGGCCTCGCGTCATTGCAATACGTGCTCGAGGAGGGGCGCGAGAAGGATTGGTTCAACGATGCACTCATCGTCCGCCTGAGTCTCGTCGCGGCGATCTCACTCGCGACGATGATCTGGTGGGAGCTGTCGAAGCGAAACGAGCACCCCGTGGTGAACTTTCGCGTCCTCAAGAATCGCGATCTCGCCGGCTCGATCTTTCTCTTCGTGACGCTCGGCTTCGGCCTCTATGGCGGCGTCTTTCTCTTCCCGCTCTTCACGCAGAACCTGCTGCACTTCACGCCCACCGAGACCGGTCTCACGCTGATGCCGGGCGGCATCGCGACGGCGTGCACAGCCATTCTCTGTGGTCGACTGCTCAATGGTGCGCGTCCGCTCGTGGACGCGCGAGCGCTGATCTATCTCGGCATCGCAATCTTCGTGTTCTCGATGTGGAAGCTCGGCCACCTGACGACGGTGGCCGGCGAAGCGGACGCGCGCTATCCGTTGATCATTCGCGGCGTAGCACTCGGCTTCCTCTTCACGCCGATCAACAACGTCGCGTACGCGAATCTGAAGCCGAGTGAGGCGCAGGAGGCGTCTGGACTGATCAATCTCGCGCGACAGCTCGGCGGCTCATTCGGCATCGCGATCATCTCGACGTATCTACAGAGTCGCACCGCGCTGCACCGTGCCGATCTCGTCGCCAACACCTACGCTTCGAATCCGGCATTCGCCGAGCGTCTGCAGGGCGCGCTCCAGCATTTCATCGCGCTTGGCTTCTCCTTCGCGAAGGCTCAGGCGGCCGCGTACGCGTCGATCGATCAGGCGCTCACGGCGCAGGCGCTGATGCTGAGCTACAATGATACGTGGATGCTCATCCTGAAGAGCTTCGTCATCACCGCGCCGGCGATCCTGGTGATTCGCAAGCCGCGAGGTCGCGCGGCGCCAGCGGAGATGCATTAGCGGGTTGCGGGACGCGGGGCGATATAAAACGATTGCCGCTGAAATGCCAGGATTCAGGATGCGGCACTGCTCATCGTTAGGTTTCCTCCACTCAAAGGAGCCCCACGATGACTATCAACTCGTATCGCGACCTCGAGGTGTGGCAACTGGCGATGCAGCTCGCCCATGCCGCGTACGACTGCACAAACCTCTTTCCTTCGATCGAGCGGTTCGTGCTACTGCCGCAGGTTCGAAGAGCTGCGCTGTCAATACCGGCCAATATCGCTGAAGGCCGAGGACGCGAGCACACCGGTGATTTCCTGAGCTTCATTTCCACATCGCGCGGCTCGGTCCAGGAACTCGAGACGCACCTTCTCTTCGCTCACCAGCGGCACCATCTGACAGACGCGCAACTCCAGCATCCGCTGGAACTCGCTGATCATGTGAGTCGCAAGCTCTGGCGGCTCCGGCAGACACTCACTGCCCAACCTCGCCGAGCCGCCCGCGGATCACTCCTGGCACGTCGCCGGGGCGAACGCTGACTGCGCCCCGCCGCGCCCGGGCCTCACATCCAGATCCCGCGTCCCGCGTCCCGCATCCCTCGTCCCGCGTCCCGCGCCCCGCATCCCGCGCTCTACTCCGTGTGCGTGCAGCCCGTCTTCCGGCGCGAGTCGGCGAGCTGGGTGATCTTCCACTCCGTCCCGACCTTCAGCAGCATGAACGCGTCGACACCGCAGTGACTGAACGTCTTGTTGAGGTGGAACGTGTAGTAAGCCCACACCTGCGCAACATCGCCGTCGATGCGGACCTCCGGCTCCCAGATCCGCTCGTTCCAGACGTCGCCGGCCGGTGCGGACGCGATCGCGGCGCCGAACGCCGACGGAGCCGTTAGGCGTACCGTTGGTGTGCCGCGCGTCGCGACACCAGCCAGCCGTGCCGACGTGTCGAACGCCTGACGGAGCAGCGCCGTGTCACGCGTCCGCATGGCGTCGAACACCTTCTGAACGGTCGCCAGCACGGCGCTCCGTTCCGAATCCTGTGCATGGACGGGGACGGCCCCGATGGCGAGCAGGGCGGCGAGAATGACGGAGCGAGCGATCACGGATCTGGCCTCGGTAGCAACGAGTGGCGGGTGTCGAGCAGCGGCGGCTGCCGCGGAGCCTATCACTTGACAGTCTAGTGGTAGAGCAACATCCTCCACTCGACCAGCTAGTGGGCAGCCATGCCTCGCTCGAAGACGACGTTGCTTCAGGGTACGCTCGACCTGATCGTGCTGCAATTGCTGCGGGCGGAGCCGACGAACGGCTACGACCTGATGCTGCGCATTCAGGCCATCTCCAAGGACGTTCTCAACGTCAACGCCGGCTCGCTCTATCCCGCGCTGTATCGGCTCGAAGGCCGCGGCCTCGTGCGCTCCGAATGGGCCGAAACGACCGCCGGCCGCAAGGCGAAGGTGTATTCGCTCACCGCCGCCGGCCGCACTCAGCTCACCGAGGAGCGCGACAGCTGGCGTCGATTCGCCGGTGCGCTGTCGGAGATTCTGGGAACGGGCTGAGGTCGCGGAAACACCGCGTGGTCCGCGGCGTATCAGACGAGAAAGGCATCGATCGATCACCTCGGCGCGCTGTCACCATGAGCTTCCTGTCTCGCTGGCGTCCCTATCAGCTGCTCCTCGCCTGGACCGCGTACTGGGTCGTTCTTCTGGCGGCGACACTCGGCCCAGCCTTACCGGCCATTCTCCGCGCAACGCGCGCCGACGGGAACCACGGTGAGATCAATGCGAGCTTCTCCAACACCGTCCTGAGCTTCACGGTGAAGGAGATGGGACAGGTCACCTGGACCGGCTCCGTTCACTTTCTCACGGCCGCGCTCTGGGTCGCGATTCCTCCGCTCGTGCTCTGGGTGCTCTGGCTGCGGGCGCGCTCGGAGACGGCGCGGGAGATGCGAGCCGCGCGCCTCTAGGCGCTCTTCTCGATCGCGCTCGCAGCCGCGAGCACGGTGCTCGTCGGCTCGACGACGGTGTCGATGATGCCGTAGCGACGCGCATCTTCGGCCGACATGTAGTAATCGCGATCGAACTCGCGCTCGATGCGTTCCAGCGGCTGACCGGTGTGCTTTCCGAGCAGCTCGAACATCTTCCCGCGCATGTAGAGAATCTCCTTCGCCGCGATCTCGATGTCCGATGCCGTGCCCCTCGCCGCGCCGCCCGAGGGCTGATGCATCATGATCCGCGCGTGCGGCAGGGCGCTGCGCTTCCCCTTGCGGCCAGTCGCTAGGAGGAAGCAGCCCATGCTCGCGGCCATGCCCATGCAGATCGTCGCGACGGGCGAGGTGAGGTGCTGCATCGTGTCATAGATCGCGAGCCCCGACGACACGTCGCCGCCCGGCGAGTTGATGTAGAGCTGGATGTCCTTTCCCGGCGCGTCCGCCTCCAGAAAGAGCAGCTGCGCGATGATGATGTTCGCGACGTCGTCGTTGATCTGGGTGCCGAGGAAGATGATCCGGTCCATGAGCAGACGTGAATAGATGTCGTACGTCCGCTCGCCGCGATTGGAGCGCTCGATGATGTAGGGTACGTGCAGGGTCGTCATGAGTTGTCTCTCGTGAACGGTCGGGTCAAAGTCGGGATCTGGCGCGCGATCGGACTACGAATCCAGGGCAGCCGCGGTGGCGGCCGTGAGCGCGTCGGCGAGCGCGCGACCCAGCGCACGCGCGGCCGCCTCGGATCGATGCGCTGGGTGTGCCGCGGGCACAACGCACCACGCACCACCGGGCAGGGCGATCATTGCCGCCTGAGTGACCGCGGGCGTGTTCGGACTGGAGGGCGCGCCGAGGGGCCTTGGAGTCGTTATGCTGCTCGCGCTCGTCGCGGGAGCGAGTGGCCGCGCCATCACCACCGGCGACGCGCCGCGGCGCGCCACCTGTCGCGCTCTCGCGTCGAGCACGCGCTCGGCAACGAAGGCGAGGAGCACGCGCTCGGCGCGACCGCTCATTGCGACGCGCGCCTCGGCGAGTGTCAACAGCCCGAGCTGGCCCGCGAGCCGGGCGCCCACCGCCTGCCAGAGATGACGCACCGTATAGCGCGCCGCCGACGTGCGCCCTTCGGGCGCGTCGAGAATCTCCTTGCGGCGGTAGAAGTGTACCGTGTTGATGGTGAAGCTCGACGATGCAGCCTCGTCGAGCGCGAGCGCCGTTAGGCAGTCGCCGACGAGACGTGCGACGTCGTCCGCCTCGAGAGGCATGGACGGATCGGGGACGGCGCGTGCGCGCCACGCCCCGAGCTCGTGCTCGATCTCGCGCACTGCGTCGGCACGGGCCGCGCTCCGGGCCGGCGCCGCCGGTTCCGCGCGCCGGACGCCCGCGCGCCGAGACGCTCGTATCGGCGGTCGCTGATCGGCGGACATGCGGGGCTACGGCCGAGCGGCCGGACGCGCCGGCGAGGACTGCTCGTCAGCGGGCGAGGGAGTCGCCTGGATCGTCTCGACGCTCGCGATCACGAGACGCAGCTGGATCAGCGTCGCCTCGCTCTCGAGCGGCCCGAGTTGCGTCGGCGTGAAGCGCTGCTCGGAGTGACCCGTGAGGCCGGTGCCCGCGGCACGCTCGGCGTCGTCGAGGATCTCCGCATCCAGCAGTGGCTCGGGCTCGACGGGGGAATCCAACGACGGGTCGATGAAGCCGAGGGGGAGACGACCGCCTCTCCCGTTAGGCATGCGGGCACTCGCGGAGACGTTCCAGATCGGAAAGACCTCGGGCCGGAGCCGCGACGGCGGTGCTCCGAGTGGGAGCCGCGGTCCGCGGTCGAGCGTATCCATGAGGGTAGGCGGGAGTGGGCGGGCGCGTTCCGGCCCTCCTGGCAGCTCACGCCGGAAATGCACCTCGATCAGACCGAGGTCGGGGTTCTCGCGCCCACCGTCAGCTCCGAACACGCGCTCATCGCCCTCAGCAACGACGGTGAAGCGTCCATCTTCGTCAGGCGTGATGGGACGTTCCAGCTCCTCGGTGCACCACGGCTCGATCACGAGCCCGCCGGCCGTCACGTTCTGCCCATCGATCGTCACCTCGGCGACACAGCGGAGCGGGCCGAAGTTGCGAATGCGGAGCGCGTAGATCTGCCCCGGACGGGCAAGGACGTGTCCTGATCCAGTCTCGCGAAGGCCAACACCCTTTCCGCGTGGCACCACTTCGACAGCAAAATCACCGTTGCGCATGAGCCGACTCCGTGAGGGCCTTCCGGATTGTAGTACTGGTACAAGAGTGGTGTCAATAGCGGGGCGCGGGGCGCGGGGCGAATGAAAAACTCTAAACGCGCCACTGCCCACTTCTCACTGATGACTCTCGTTGTTGACAGCGAGAGCTTCAGTTCAAAAGTGAATAGTGGTGAGTGGGAAGTGGTCGCATCCTGCGTCCCGCATCCCGCATCCCGCATCCCGCGCCCCTCATCCCGCGTCCCGCAACCCGCCTCCCAGCGCTGCTGCCGGAATGCGTTTTGCCTCGCCCTACGGGGCCGGGATCGCCAATTCACCATCGGGTGCGGGAGAGGGACACTATGGAGATGGAATCACTGAAAGAGCTCTATGTGGACGAGCTGAAAGACCTGTACAGCGCCGAGAAGCAGCTGGTGAAGGCGCTGCCGAAGATGGCGAAGAACGCCACGAACCCCGAGCTGCAGCAGGCATTCACCCAACATCTCGAGGAGACCGAAGGCCACGTCGAGCGCCTCGAGCAGATCTTCGAGATGCTCGGCGAACGCGCCGGCGGCAAGAAGTGCAAGGGCATGGAAGGTCTCATCGAGGAAGCGAAGGAGCTGCTCGAGGAGGATGCCTCGGAGGAAGTGCTCGACGCAGGAATGATCTCGAAGGCGCAGCATGTGGAGCACTATGAGATCGCGGGCTACGGCACCGTGCGCACGTACGCGCGGCAGCTCGGCCTGGAGGATCAGGCGGAGCTTCTGCAGCAGACGCTCGAAGAGGAGAGCAACGCGAACGAGCTGCTGACCCAGATCGCCGAGTCGTCGGTGAACCTCGAGGCGGAAGAAGGCTCGGAAGAGGAGGAAGAGTCGACCAGCCGTCGCGGCGATCGTCAGGTCTCCCGATCCGTCGCGACCGAAGGGACGCGCAGTCGGTCGTCCGGTGGCAGCCGCGGAGGCCGCGGCAAGTCGCGATCGACCTCGCGCTCACAATCCCGAGCGCGGTAGCAGCACGACCGTCGTTCGACAAAGAAGAAACAAAGATCGGACCGCCGTGTGAGCATGATCACGGCGGTTTTTTCTTGTCCCGTCTAACGAGGTCGCGCTCGCGACTCTGCAGCGCTCGTGACGAGCGCTCCTATGCCGGCAGGTGAAACCCGTGTTAACATCACGGCGCCGCGGGGGTCAAACCTGCGTTGCGTGTCTTCCTGTCGACACAATTTCACCGCGGGCACTAATAGCACGGAGAGAAACGATGATTCGACGTAACTTCGGTATCGTGGCGGCCGCGATCGCCGCGACCGCCGCATGCTCGGACTCCACCGCGCCTTCCGGCAGCTTGTCGCCGTTCCTCGTCGCGGCATTTCAGTCGACGCCGGCCGGCTTCAGCTCGACGGACAACAGCTTCTCGGCGAGCGGCGACGCCGGCGAGCCGTGGATGCCCGACCGCAACGCGCACGATGACGGCAGCATGATGGGTGGAGGCCTGCGTCCCGAATTCTTCGGCGGCATCGGCATCGGACGCGGTTGGGACCGCGGGCCATTCGGGCTCGGTGACTTTCTCGAGAATTGCACGCTCTCGTCGGCCACGGGGCGAGTGAACTGCCCCGACGCAACGCGCCATGGCCTCACTGTGTCGCGTTCATTCTCGTTCACCGATGCCGCTGGTACCGCGCAGGCAGCGCCGAGCTCCTCCACCAACACCATCAACGAACAGGTCGTCGTGAGCGGTACCGTGACGCGTCATGACGGGGATGTGACCTCGACGGTCGAGCACACCAGCAATCGCACGGTGAGCGGGCTCGCGTCCGGCAGCACCCAGCGCACCGTCAACGGAGCGTCCAAAGGGAAAGAGAGCTCCTCCGGAAAGACTCGGGAGGGAGCGGCGTTCACGGCATCGCGCGTCGTCGGCGATACGACCACAGGCTTGCTGATCCCGCTCCAGGACGGCCGTCCCACTTTCCCGACCGCTGGCACGGTCATCCGCGAGATGACGGCGACGATTACCGTCGACGGAAAGGATCAGGTGACGAAGGCGCGGCGCGAGGTGATCACGTACGACGGCTCGTCAACGGCGAAGGTCGTGATCACGAAGGATGGCACGACGAAGCAGTGTACGCTGCCGTTACCCTTCGGCCACCTGCAGTGCCAGTGAGCTAGAACTTCGCGGTGAGCCCAGCGGTGAGGGTGCGGCCCGGAAGCACCGTGAGATCATCGGGCTCGCCGCGCTGAACGTCGAGGAGGTTGCGGCCCGAAAGCGTGAGGCCGAGCGCACCAACGAGCTGGCGCGTCAGCAGCATATCCACACGGGTCACCCCGGGATACGTGCGCCAGTAATCGCGAAGCTGTACACCCGTGATGGGCTGCGGGGCCGCGGACGCGGCGGCGAGCGCGAGACCGTCATAGCCGATCCAGTTCGAGGCGCGGGCGACGGTGAGCGAGGATGACCACCGTGCCGCGGCCCAGGCGGCGGTCACGCCGCCGCTTCGCGCCGGAACGCCGAGCATCCGGTCGCCGGCGCGGAGATCGCCGCTGTAAGCGTATGCTAAACGCCGTACGCGGCTGTCGACGAGCGAGAGCGTTCCGGTCAGCGACAGCCGGCCCGCGAGCAGCGCGCTCTCGAGCTCCCATCCGCGATTACCGATCTCCCCCACATTCTGAAGCGCATAGAGCAAACGCCCGTCGGTGGGGCCCGGCATCAGCGACGAGGTGATCGCGACGGACTGAATGAGATTGTACGCCGCCTGGTCGAAGCGCGTCGCGCGGAGCGTCCAGCGCTGGGCGACGGTGGCATCGAGGCCCACCTCGATCCCCGACTGCTCCTCGGGCGAGAGCCTTCCCTGCACGATCGCCTGGCGTGCCAACCACGACGCGCGGACCGCCGATCCGGCCGGCCGAATGCTCCTTCCATACGAAGCGCGCAGCTTCGTGATCAGGAGCCCGAAATCGTGAAGGACGGCGCCCCCGACCATCGGCAGGCTCAAAAGACCACCCGTCGCCGCGAGGCCGGCGTCACGCTCCACGCGAAGTCCGCCCGTCACGAAGAGCGCGCTCCGCCACGATGCGTCGAGCTGACCGACCACACCCGTGCTCGACTGCCATCCGGTGTACGACGAGAGCCGTCCGCCTAACGGCGCGACCTCGGATGATCGTTGGCTGAGCACCGAATGCTCGGCGGCGACGCTCAGCGTCGTCGAAGCGCCGGCGGCGGAACCGAAGTGGCCCTCGCTGCTGGCGCGCACGGTCGCGCGGTCGGCGGCGCCCGTAGCCGCGCGCAACGCGGAATCCGCGGCGCTCGGGATCGGCGTGAGCAGGGAGGACGGGTCCCCAGAGAGGCGGTAGCCGTCAACGCCCACCGTCAGCGCGTGCGTCCACGCCTCGTTGGCGAAGACACTCGCCGTCGTGCCTAACGTGTACTCGCGGATGGACTGAGTCACCAATCCACTGCGACTCTCGAGGCGGTCGCGATCGGGAGAGTGTGCGTCACGCCAGGGCGCGCGCTCCGATTGCGTCGTGACCGGCGACTGGACCGGAGTGATCAGGGGATTCGTGCCCTGACCGGCCTCTTTGGTGTAAAAGCGCGCCGTGCCGGTGAGCGTGCTCCGCGCACCCACGAGCCGGAACCCTCCGTCACCGCGCGCATCCCAGCTTCGCCCGCCCGGCACGTAGGAGCCGACGCTGCCCACGGAGAGCGACAACGCCGAGGACCTGAGGTTGTCGCCGCCGCGCAGGTTGAGTGCGTGCTCCTGCACGAGCACCGGTCCGGTGGCGAAGGCGCTGTGTGCGACTCCCACGCTTCCCCGAATCTGCGCCGGCTCACCGTCAGCGCCGTCGTGGCGCATGATGATGTTGATCACGCCGCCAATCGCGTCGGCTCCATATAGTGCCGCGCCCTGCGGCCCACGAATCACCTCGACGCGCTCGACGGCGTCCGGGCTCATCTCGGTGAGAAGCAGCGGATTCGCGACCTCGATCCCGTCGATGTAGATCTTGGGATAGCTCACCTGAAACGAGCTCGCGCCACGCAAGCTGCCGTAGCGCGCGATGACGCTCGACGGCGCCTGATCCCAGACCCAGAGTCCGGGAATGACGCCATTCAACGTTTCCGAGAGTGTGCCCCCGCCCCCGCTCTGTTTTGCCAGCTGCGCGCGATCGATCACGTCTGTGGAGCTCGTGATCACGCGCGGCGATGCGCCGACCGCCTTGCCGGTGACGAGCACGCGATCGAGCACGCTCACACTGGCGCGCTGCGCCGCGCGAGTGGCGCCGGACCGCGTGGCCGCCGGCGCGAGGACAACCTGGTCGTCCCCAGCAACAACCGGCGCGACGACGCTGCCATCCAATAGGTCGGTGAGGACGGTGCCGACGGCAACGGAGTCGTACGACACGCACACGCGTCGGTCGAGCGCGACGAGCTCCGCCGAGTACGACAGGCGGAGACGTGCCGCCACCGCGAGTCGATCGAGCACGTCGCGTAGCGCCAGGTCGCGGCCGTGAAGTGTTACGGGACGATCGAGCGGCGCCGGCCACGCACGGGTCTCTCGAGACGGCGCACGTGTCGGGACAACGCACGGCGGCTCGCCGAGCACCACGGCAGGCAGCGCGCCGGCGGCGAGCATCATCGGGAGAGCGCGAAGCAGCAGACGATGACGCCCGGCGCGCGCGCGGAGCGCGTGAGTCATTGCGTGCGGGCGGCCGGCACCGAACGCCTGACGAAAGCGGTGTCACCGTGCCGCTCGATGTCGGCGCCAAGGCCTAAACCGATGACGCGCAACACGCGATCGAGTGGGTCGCCGGCGAACGTCATCGTCAGGTGCCGCTCGACAAGACTGGAATCGTCGACGCGCAGCACGATGCCGTACCAGCGTCGAAGCTCGTCACTCACTTCGGCCAGCGGCGCGTCGCGGAAGACGAGGCTGTCGCGCATCCACGCGAGATACTGCCCGGCCTCGACCAGGTGTCGGCTCGTGACGCGGCCATCCTGCTGGACCGTTCCCATGTCGCCAGCCGCGAGCAAAACGCCGCTGTCGGCGGTGGCGGCTGAGCGCAGCATCACGGAGCCCGAGGTCACCACGACCTGCACGACCCTTCCGCTGTCGGCCCGCACCGCGAAGCTGGTTCCGACGTCGCGGACACTGACCTGGCCCGTGCGAACCACGAATGGCCGCGTGGTGTCGTGCACCACGTCGAAATAGGCTTCCCCATGCAGCTCGACCTCTCGCGTCTCACGACCATAGCCGGCGGCCACGACGAGCTTGCTCGCAGGCCCGAGAACGACGCGTCCACCATCCGGAAGACGCAGGGAATCCCGTCTGCCAATCGTGGTCGCGAAGGTCCGGCCCCTGCCGGCATCCGCCAGCGACGAGCGCTCCTCACCATTACGCTGGAGCACGAGACGCGCCGCAACGACGACCGCGGCCGCAGCAGCGAGTATGGCCGCGGCGCGCCATATGGAGGCGGTCCTTCGAGTGTAGCGCAACTCACGCGGAGAGCGCCGAACAGGTGTCGCTGGCTGCCCAGTCGGCGAGTCTCGTCGCTCGACGACACGGGCGAGCGCAGTGTCGACATCGATGCCGGCCTGCTCGGGGAGCGCGAGACCCGACAGGGTTTTGTCGAGCGCCGCAAGGAGCGCCGCGTCTGCTTTATGCTCTGCCAGCCACTGTCCGATCCGCTCCGATTCCTCCGCGGAGCTCTCGCCGGCCAGATAGCGGGCGATTGCTTCCCAGTCGGTGGAAGGTCCGGAGGGATCGGAGTTGGGCGAGGACGGCAATCGGTTTTGCATAGGTTGTGATGGAGACACGCCAACCAGGGTGTCCCCTTATCGACGCAGCGAATGTCCACCGCGGGCTACACGATATTGCTCCTGCAGCCAGCAATTGGGACTTGGTCCAATGATACTACCGAGCCTTCGGTGACCGCGTCCGCGATCGACGATCGCGAACTGCTCGCCCGACTTCGCGCGGGTGATACGAGCGCATTCGACGCGATCTTCCGCGCGAACTATGCACTCCTCGTGCGCGTGGCCGAGGCGATGCTCCGCGACAGGGCGTCTGCCGAGGAGATCGCACAGGATGTAATGCTCGAGCTGTGGCGTCGGCGCGAGTCGCTCGACGTCACGGAATCGGTGCGCGGCTACCTGCTTCAGGCGACGCGCAACCGGTCGCTGAATGCGCTGCGACACCGTGCCATAGAACGGCGCAGCGAGCCGCAACTGGCCGATGGCATCTCGAGGCTGCCGTCGACCGACGCGTCGGTGCGGGAGCGAGAGATCGAGGTCGCCATTCAGGCGGCGATCGGGGAGCTGCCGGACCGCTGCCGTCAGGTCTTCGAGCTGAGCCGGATCGATGGGCTCAAGTACGCCGAGATCGCGGCGCGGCTGGGCATCTCGGTGAAGACCGTCGAGGTGCAAATGGGCAAGGCGCTGCGCGTCATGCGCGAGCGGCTCAGGCCCTGGCTTCCGTCAGGCGAGAAGCTCTGAGCCTGCTCGTGAAGAGCCCCGCGCCGATGGCGAAGAGCAGACAGCCGAGGAGCACCGTCATGACACTGTAGTGCCTGGCAGCGTCGGGATTGTCGCTCGTTAGGCTCCAGCCGGAGGAATCCGCGACCGCCATTACGTCGCCTGTCTTGTGATAGCCGGGCGCCACGAAGCGCTGAATGAGGATTTGCTGAGTGGGCCGGACACGCTCCCAGAGCTCTGTACTACCTGGCCCGAAGAGGGGCGTCACGTCGCGTGTGCCATTCCGGGCGACAGTGAGCAGGTAGTAATGCGTGCGGCTGCGGGCACTATGAGTGTGCCGGTCGTAGACAACAGCGGGCTCGATTCGGCATGCGGCATTCGGTCTCCAGCCTGCCGAATCGAGCATGCTGGGGAGGCAGCTGCGATCCTGGCGATAGAGCTCGCCGGCGGCACGGTCGCTGTATTCGCCCCAGATTCCGTAGCCCATCTGAACGATCCCCAGGACTGCCACCGCGAGAGCGAACCACGTCATGCGGAGGCCAGGCGCGCTGCCACCGCGCGTCGTCTCCGGATTCAGCCGGACGAAGCGTGTGACGACATTCACTCTCACATGTGAAGTGGCCACGGAGGCCTCGCCGAAGGGGACATGCTGTCGACGACAAGTAGTCCCCTTCGGCAACCCTCAACATCGCGGTGCTACATGTGCCAGCCGAGGAGATTCCACTGGGCGAGCGACCAGGTGAAGAGGAGGGCAACGAAGACGGCGCCGCTGTAGCGGAGGCGCGCGCCGCGTGTGCCGGCGCGCATTCGCCACTGTCGCGCCGCGACGTACACCGCGCCCAGGGTGCAGAGCGTGCCGATGATCGGCAGCGCGAGGGCGATCTTGAGCGACGTGAGCGGTCCCTGGAGGAGGCCGCCCGATCCACCGACGATCACGACGACGGCGACGATGAAGACGAGATCGAGGAGCGCGAAGGTGATGACGAGCCAGCGACCCGGCAGCGCGTCATCGGCACGCGCCTCGCCGAGCCGTCGCCTAACGAATCGCCCGATCGCGGCCAGTACCACACCGACGAAGACGAGGATGCCCAGACCGAGCAGGATCCAGTGCAAGGTCACGGACTGGCTGAAGGGAACGCGCTCCATCGTCATCATCGGCGCCTCGCCGAGGAAGCCGCGGGTGATGTGTCCCTTGTCGTCAGCCTGGAACGAAACGAGGTCGCCGCCGAGATCGTCGCGGTAGAGAAGCGGCCCGACGGGGACGAGCCGCATGTCGCCTAACGCCGAATGCATGACGAGACGCCCGCTGTCGGCGGCGCTGATGCGAATGTCGCCGGCGAGTCCGATCGCCTTCTGAAAGGTGGTGTACGAGCGCCGATTGAACTCGTACTCACCGGCGACCCTCTGTGTCTCCTTGACGGCCGTCGCGGGCGGGTTCACGGCCGGCGCCGGCGTTGGATAGTAATGGTCGAGGAACTGGGTGAGGAATGGCCCGAAGCTCAGCTCCCCACCGGTCGCCGTGTTGTAGGAGACGAAGACGCCGAGCTTCTCATCGGGAACGAGAGCGAGATCGGTGTGGAAGAAGCGCGTGTCGCCGCCATGGCCAATGATATGGAGCCCGTGAGTCGATTTCTCGTAGAAGCCTAACGCGAACCCGTTGAGCCGCGGATCATGGGTGAAAGCGCGGCTGTGCATCCGCTGGGCGGTGGAGTCGGCAAGGATGCGCTGGCCGTTGTACTGGCCATTGTTGAGATGCGCGATCATGAACTTGGCCATGTCGGTCGCGCTCGAGGCGATCGATCCCGCCGGTGCCGCATTCACGATCTCGAACTTCTGCGGCCTGTAACTGCCCGCGGCATAGATGTACCCGTTCGACATGTCGCTCCGCAGATTCGCCGGCAGCGGCTGGCGTGTCGTCGTCTGCGTCATTCCCAACGGCGTGAGGATATGCTGCTCGATGTACGTGTCGAATGGCTGCCCGGAGACGCGCTCGACGATGTAGCCCGCGAGCGCCGTCGCATAGTTGGAGTACGACGAGAAGGTGCCCGGTGGCCGCACGCGACCTGGGATGTGCGTCTTCACCCATTGTCCAGTCAGGATCATCCTGGACGTGTCGTCGGTGATGAGATCGCGGCCATCCTCCTCGAATCCCGGCGTGTGCGTCATGATGTGACGCATCGTGATCGGCTGCTTGTAGGTCGCCGGGATCTTGAAGTCGAGGTACTGATTGACGTCGGTGTCGAGGTTGATCTTCCCCTGCTCGACGAGCTGCATCACTGCAGTCCACGTGAACAGCTTGCTCGTCGAGCCAATGCGGAAGAGCGACCGCTCGGCGTCCACCGGGGCTCGCCGGTCGACGTCGGAGTAGCCGTAGCCTTTTGCGTAGAAGAGCGCGCCGTCCTTCACGACGGCGACGGTTGCGCCGGCGACGTGCTTGTCGCGCAGGTTGGC